>CASFHD010000044.1 GCA_949294455.1 uncultured Christensenella sp. | reverse complement strand
TTTGATCACGAACGACTAAGAGATACTTTAAAAAATATACAAGGCAGATTCCTTCTTTCTTATGATGATTCAGAAAAAGTTCGAGATTTATACAAAGACATTTATATCGTTGAAACTGTAAGATTAAACGGAATAAATAATCGAGCAGGTATTAATAGAGAAAATAAATATTTTAAAGAACTTCTAATTGCTAACTATGATATAACGAAATTACACAATGGCTGATAAACATATTGAAATCAAAATTGATAATAAGGAAATTGAAAAGCATTTATTAAAACTTGCTGATAAAACAAAATCTCTGCGACCATTAATGAAAAATATCGCAGGGATTTTTTCATATTCAACTGAAGAAAACTTTAAGGAAGAAGGTCGACCGAAGTGGAAAGATTTAGCAGAAATAACAAAAAAGAAAAGAGAGAAAAAAGGAAAATGGCCCGGTCCAATTCTCCAAGTAGAAGGACAACTTGCATCTTCCGTTTCAACTTATTATGCCACTATAGGTTCAAACTTGCCTTATGCTGCAATCCATCAGCTAGGAGGACAAGCAGGAAAAAATAAAAAAGTTACTATTCCTGCAAGACCATATCTGCACCTTGATAGTTCAGATATAGAAGAAATTATTGATACAATTATTGGATATATTATTAAATAAAAAACACTAAATAAAGTTCACGGTAGGCACTTAATAAATAAGCCCTACCGTCTTTCTATTTATATTATAATATATTTATAAATGGATTTCAACATTTATTTATAGATTTATTACAATATTTATTTATGTATATTACAGAATATTGAAAGAATATATGATAGATTTTTTAATTAATGAATTAAAACTTAATATAAAAAGAAAACCTCAAATAGAAAAATTCTATGAAGCAAATCGTCTTGTTCCTTATGTTAATTTGATAAAAACATATCCACAAATTTATAATATTTTATCTAGTATATATACTAATAAAATTAAAGATAATTGGGATTGTGTTGTTGAATTATATAGATACAATATAAAATTATCGAAAAGCATTTATCCATATATATACATATTAGAAAATATACTTAAAATTAGAATATCTAATTATCTTAAAGAAAAATATAATGACGAATGGTATAAAAATGAAGATTTATTTTTTAAATTATTAGATATGGATAGTTTTGATAAAGATATATTTCAAAAATTTTTTAATCACAAAATTAATCGTATTGTAAGAGAAGAATTATTTGATATTTACAAATTAAATAATCCAAGTTTATCAAAAAGTAAAATAAAATCAAAAGTATCAACATTGAAAAAGGCAAATTCTATAATATCTGATGCAAGAGATTATTGTTTTAAAAATAAAGCACCATCATTAAGTGATTTTGTTGAAACAAAACCAACATTAAATTACTGGATTACAATTTTAGAAACAAGAAAATTGTTTATAAATCAAAAAACTAACTATTTTGATATAAAAGGGATTTTCCCCAATATTACTAATGAGAGTGAAGAAATTTTAGTACAAATTATACAAAAATTAGATAATATAAGACTTTTAAGAAATGCCATATCTCATTTTAGTCAAGTTGCATTTATTGAAATATATAAAAATAAGTATGTATGGAATATTTATGAAGAAATAATTAATTTATTACATTTGCTTGGATGTGAAGACATTAACTGGCTAATTGGAGACATAGACTGTTGTGCAAATAGTGCTTTTGAACATCTTCATAACGAATTGATAGAAATACATAATTTATGTCATAAGTAATTTTTATCTAACACTCATACCTTCATCAAGGTATTTTATTAATGGATAAATAAAGAACTCAATTATTCTACGTTTACCAACATTAATTTCAGCAGATAAACTCATACCAGTTCTAATTGGTTCATCTTTACCTTCCACTTTTAATGTATGTGTTAATGGTGTGATATAGACTTCGTAAACAGGTCCTAGTTTTTCATCTTCAATACTATTTTTTGATACTGTTTTTACCTCTCCTTCAATCATTCCATATTTTTGGAAGTTAAATGTATCAATTTTAACACTTACGTTCATACCTTCTTTTACAAATCCGATATCTTGGTTTAATACTGTTGCTTTAATCATTAAAGGTGTATTTATTGGAGTAATAGCAAACAGTTGTTGTGCAGGAGTTACAACACCACCATTTGTATGTATAAATAATTTATCAACATAACCGTCACAAGGTGAAGTTATTGTTTGCTTAGTGTTTCTGAATATAATTTGG
>CASFHD010000043.1 GCA_949294455.1 uncultured Christensenella sp. | reverse complement strand
AAATAGTGCGAATTATCTTCTAAATCATTAATTTTACAATTTAGAATGCTTGAAATTATTTCTTTTGAATTTGTATCATTATATTTTTGAACAATATAAGTACTAACACTTTCAATAAATTTTACAGGATTACTTGGAGTATGTTGTCCTGAACGAATTTTTGAAAGTAAACTAGAATCAATAGAAATAAAATTTGATAATTTAGATATATTTATATTTAAACTAGAGATAACGGCATTAAAATTATTTCTTAGTTGTGAAAACTCAATAGGAACATCATTTAAGGAAAGAGAAAGATCTTTTAAAATCATTTCTTTGGTTACATTAATTCCATTTTTAGTCGCAATTTTGGCAAGACCATTTGAAAGAGTGTCTAGAGCAGAACTCTTTAATTTAGGTTTTCTTTGATTACTACGATAACGACTTATAACTGCAGGGGATATACCAGATGCATTTGCTAATTCTTGTGATGAACAAGAAAAATCCTTTATATAATGGTTTAATTGTTCGGAAAAATTCATAAATTTCACTCCTAGTATAAAAAGTTTTATTAGAATAAATTAATTTTATTATATCATAATATTATAAAATATAAAATAGCAACAAAAAAAATTGCCAAAAATTCAACTGAAAGTTTGACAAAAAGTATTTTAAAATTTAATTTATATGATATAATAAACGCGAAATTGGAAACTAAAGACAAAATATGGACACAAAGGAGGGATATATTATAAATAAAATTTAACAATAAATAAAAAAGAAAAGGAGAAATTTTAAATGAAAAATAAAAAAATATTTTATTTTATCGCTATTTTTATAGCAATAATTGCTGTATCAATTTTATTACCTAATAAAGCAAATGCAGCGACAATTAAAGAAGATGGAGAATATGATGTAATAATCAGTAGCATATATGAGTACATATATACAAATGGAAAATCTACATATGTTGTTTCATTTGACTTTGATGAAGGAGAAGAAGAAGTATTAGTTGAAGATTTAGTTAAGGATTTAGATGTTTTTGCTTATGGACGTAAGGTTTTAGGTTGGAAAAAATCTTTTGATAATAGTGAAAAACCAACCAATATTACAAAATTAAGCAAATCTGATTTTAACTATTGTGAATCTGGTGGAGTAAAAAGTGACAAAGGCTTTTTATTAAATCCAATTCTTGAGGAATATGGACCTGTTAATTCTGGAACATCTTATTTAGTAATAAACGCATTTATGGGAAGTATTAATGGAAAAGATATTGAAGTAATTAAAGCACCAACTTCATCATTTGCAACTGTTGATTTAACAAAATATGTTCCAACATCAACTTACTCTGAATATTCATTCGAAGGATGGAGTATTGATGGTAAAAGTTATGTAAAAAGTATTTCAGCAGAAGATTTTGAAAAAGTCCCTCATGACATAATTGAAGTAGTTGGAATATGGAAGAAAAATACATTTGATTCAAACTCTAGTCTAAATTTTAGACTAGATGCTAATGGTGGTACTATTGATGGAGAAACATCAAAATTATTTAATTTCTTTGTACCTAGAGATTCAAAGGATCCATACTATTTATTAGCACATAATCCAAAAAGAGAAGGATATAAATTTACTGGATGGAATACCAAAGCTGATGGTACAGGGTCAGATGTAACAACTTTAATTTGGGGCGAAGTAAGAGATGCAGAATCTGCTGGTCTAGATGTAGATGTGCAACATGGGAAAAAACAGCCGAAACAGTAACACCAGCCCCTACGCCAGAGGAAAATAAAGGAACAGAATTATCAACTAAAGTAGAAAATAGTGAAGTTGAAGTAAAAGTAGAATTAGAAAAAGCAGTAGAAGAAGGAAGTAAACTACAAATAGTAAAAGTAACAGAAGAAAAAATAGAAGAAGTAAAGAAAGTAGAAAAAGATTTAAAAACTGTATTTGATATAAATGTAGTTTCAAATTCAGGAAATATAATAAAAATAGAAGATAATAAAATGCAAATAAGAATATTACTAGAAGAAGATTTAAGAGGATATAAAAATTATCAAGTAGTATATATAAAAGATGGAAAAATAGTAGAGGAAATGCCAACAAATATTTGAAACAACTCACTTAAGTGAATATGGAATAATAGCAAATAACAATGAAAAAGTAGAAGAAACACAAAAACCTCAAACAGATAATAAAGAAACACAAGGAGTAGCAAATAAAATACAAAACCCACAAACAGGAGATAATGTTTTAGTATTTGGAATAATATTTGTAGTAGCAGTTTTAGGTTTGACAATTTCAACTAAATATAATTCTAATAAAATCAAATAAAAAAGGGGGAAAATAACGTGAAAAAAAGCATAATAAGTTTATTAGTAGTAATAGTAATGCTACTAGGAATAATTTTAGGAATGACAAATACTGTACTTGCAGAAACACCAACAACAAAAACATACACTATAATTTACAAAGTTGATGACTCAATGGGACCAGCAACTGGGACTGGAGATATTAATGGAGAAACAATGG
>CASFHD010000042.1 GCA_949294455.1 uncultured Christensenella sp. | reverse complement strand
TTGAATATTATTTGTTATTTTAAAATATATGAAAATATAAAATTTAAATTTTATATAACATATTATAAATTAAAAAATTTTTCAATCGTTTCATTCCATTAAGGTTACATCTATGCGATAATAACCTTGAGGCATATGACAAAGAGGACACTCTTGTGGTGCTTGTTTTCCCTTTTCAATATGACCACATTCATCACACTTAAATATAGAGGTGTTTCCGTCTTTACATTTATATAATTTCTTTTTACATAAATCATCGTGTAATTGAGTTAATATTTTTTGATGCCCTAATTCTACTAATGCCACCATATCAAATAGTTGTGCTACATCTTTAAATCCTTCATCTCTAGCAATTTTAGCAAACTCTGGATAAATTGATTCTCCAGACATTCTTTCGTTTTCTGATTCAAATTTTAAAGTATCACATAATGTTCCATTTTTAAAAGGATACCCTGCTTTTATATCAATATTTCTAACATCTTGTCCACCAAGTTCTACAATTTTTTGAAAAAACTGATTTGCATGTGCCATTTCATTGTGTGCAAGAGTTCTGATAAGCCCGCTCATATAAACATAACCTTCTTGCATTGCAGTTTTAGCCATAAACTGATATCTAGCGCCTTCTTGACATTCTGCAGCGAAACTTCTAGCCAAATTTTCTTTTGTTTTACTTTCTTGAAAATTCATATAAAAAACCTCCTAAAAAATATTTGACAGAAAATTTATATTTAATCAAAAATTGCATATAAAATTTAACCATATTAAACTAACAAAAACAAAAAGAACTCTAAAATTCAATAAAGTTCTTTTAAAAATTTAAAAATTACTAAAACACTAAATTATTTTAATTTTATCTATATTGTTATTAATAAATTTAATTATTTCATTTTCAAATTCATCAATTGTGTATTTATCAGAAGTACAAGCAGAAGCATAAATATGCCCACCACCTCCAAATTCCTTTGCAATGATATTTATGTTATAATCTTTTTTACTTCTAAAACTACATTTTACACAATCATCTCTTTCGCTAAGCATTAAACAAATATTGACACAATCAATGCTAAGAGGTGAACTTGTAACCGCACCTATATCATCAATGCTTGCATTAAATTTTTCAACATCGTTTTTAGTACACTTCATAACAGCGACGCCTAGCTCATTATAAACTTTAACTCTAGACTTTAAATAATTTGAAAATAAGAATTTATTTAATGAAACTTTATTAAATAATTGATAATTTAGTTCATTAGTATTTACTCCAAATTCAACTAAATTACTAGCAACCTTAAGCGTCATACTATCAGTGTTTAAATTCGTAAAATTAGAAGTATCCCCTATAATTCCAGAATACAAAAAGTTCGCAATATCTAATGTAACTTTAAATTTAATTTTAGATAAAATATTGTAAATATTTACACAATTAGCAGAAACATTATCAACAAAATTTAATTTTGCATAATTGGAATTATCTTTATGGTGGTCGATATTAATTGTATTATTATGCGACATAAAATAGTCTGTAAATTTGCCTAATAATAACACATTAGCACAATCAAGAGATATTAACAAATCATAACAATCAGATAAATCTTCAAATGACTTAAACTTATCACTATTTTTTAAAAATTTAAATCTATCATCAATTTGTTCAGATAAAAACATATCAACACTCTTGCCCAATATTTCTAAAAACTCATACATTGCAAGTGCACTTCCAATACTGTCTATATCTGCCTCTTTATGACAAAATAAAGCAATTGATTTCGCTCTTTTAATTTTTTTTATTATTGCATTTAATTTTTTCATACATTCCCTTTGTATTATCTTTTTATATTATATTTCAAACAAAAATTAATGTCAAATTTATATAATTTATAAAATAGAATATGGCACAATAATTAATTTATCATAATTTTCACATTACAATATTTTACACAAACAAACCTTTTTATTTGAATGTATTTTAACTAATTATTAATATAGTAAAAATAAATTATTTAATTTAAAAAATTATTAAAAAATAAATAA
>CASFHD010000041.1 GCA_949294455.1 uncultured Christensenella sp. | reverse complement strand
TAATTTATTTTTTATTATTTAAAAACAATAAAAAATTTAAAAAAATATTATTTTTTACATATATTTGAATATTTTTATTGAATTTTTCTGTAATTTTTCAAAAATTAATTTTAAATCAGCAAATAATTTATTTAATATTTTTTTAATTAATATTTTATTTTTTATGTTTTTTTCAAAATAACCAATTTCTAAAAATTCTTGCGATAATTCTAGTAATTCACATATAAGTTTAAATATGGATATTTCAGTAGAAATTTTAACAATATTTGGTATTTCATCTATTTTAATTTTTATCTTTAAATCGTTTATGGTGTACAAATAAATTTCTTTTAAATCATTGGCTAATTGTTCAATGGCAGGTCTAAAATTTAATGGCAACTTTGGTAGGTCTAAAAATGCTATAGAGGTGTTAATTGACTGCATCAACTTTTCAATTTTTGTAAAGTCGTAAGATTTTTCGTGCATAGCAAAATCTTTGTTATATGCTTGTGATAACATTTCGTACTCACGATTAGAAAAAAGTTCACCAAATAAATCCATATTATTATATATGCAATTATTTTTTTAGTATGAAAAAACACGAATAGATTTTCGTGTTTACTTTTCAATAACATATTCATTGTTTGCTTTGTCTATTATATTATATCCTAATGATAAAATTTGATTTCTTAATTCATCGCTGAGTTTATAATTCTTGTTTAATTTTGCTTGTTTTCTAAGTTCTGCAAGTTCAATTATATTTTCAGGGATTTCGCTATTTTGATTTTTGTTTAATTGTAACACATTTTGCTCAATATTTAATCCTAAAACTTTATCAAATTCTAGTAATAGATAATATATTTTAACACTTTTAATTTTTGTTTTTAATAAATTCCACATTACAGCAAGTGCTATTGGCGTGTTTAAATTGTCGTTTATTGCTTCTGTAAACTGTTTTTTGCAATTTTCTACATCTTCATTTGAAATATCGTCTTTCCCAAATTTGTTTGCAAATGCTAATTTGTACAATCTTGAAACTGCTTCTTTTGAACCTTTTAGTGCGTCAAATGTGAAATTTTGAGGTTTTGAATAATGGGCAGATAAATAAAAATATCTTAAGTCTGTTCCGCTAAATCCTTTTTCTTCAAGGTTAGATAGTGTATAAATGTTTCCTAAACTTTTACTCATTTTTTCACCATTAAACATTAAATGTTCAAAATGGAACCATATATCTACTACATTATGTCCTGTTATTGCATAATTTTGTGCAATTTCATTTTCGTGGTGAACGGTTTTGTGTTCGACTCCACCTCCGTGAATATTGATATGCTCTCCTAAATACTTGTTGCCAATGGCAGAACATTCAATATGCCAACCTGGATATCCTTTTCCCCAAGGACTATCCCATTGCATAATATGCTCTTTAGGGGCTTTAACCCATAATGCAAAGTCTGCAGGATTTCTTTTTTCTGTGTCTATTTCAATTCTGGCTCCGCTTAATTTGTCTTCCTGATTCATTCGCCCTAATTTGCCATAATCTTTAAATTTGGAGGTGTCAAAATATACTCCTTTTGAAGTTTCGTATCCGTATCCGTTATTTATTATCTTTTGAACACATTCTATAATTGTGTCAATAACGCTTGTTGCAGGCACAATATGTTCAGGTGTTTCAATGTTTAATTTTTTCATATCTTCAAAACACTTATTCCAATAAAACTTTGCAACTTCTTCAGGAGTTTTATGTTCTCTTTTGCTTGCTACTAGCATTTTGTCATCACCACTATCCTGGTCTGATGTCATGTGTCCAACATCTGTGATATTCATTACATGATTAATATTATAACCATTCATTTTTATTGCGCGACGCATAGTGTCCATTACATAAAAGGCACGCATATTGCCAATATGCTGAAACCAATAAACTGTAGGTCCGCAAAAATAAAAATTCACGGTGTTGTTGATTACTTTTAAACTTTCCTTTTCTCGCGTTAAACTATTTAAAATTTTTAACATATTTACCTCGTTAATTAAGTATATGAATTTTTTAGAAATTATATCAAATTAATAAAGATATGTCAATGTAACAAAATTTAAGTAAAATAAATATTGTTTATATTATCAAATATTAATTAAAAAAACAATCTAACAAAAGTGATAAAAATAAATATTATTAAAAATTGAAAAATAAAAAAAATAAAAAAATTAATAAAAAATTAAAAAATTTAATAAAAAAACGAAAAAAA
>CASFHD010000040.1 GCA_949294455.1 uncultured Christensenella sp. | reverse complement strand
CATCCATTTTTTGTTTTGAGTAGATGCAATAAAATCAATTAATACTTTAGGATTATATCCTTTTAATCTATCATATCCTAATCCATCACTAATATGATACCCACCTTTAGTAACTAAATATTTTTCAATTGATTCTTCAAAATTCTTTTCTTGAGTTTCCATACTACACCTCTCTTTTCCCTGTTACGTATTCATAAATAAGTGATTTTTTATATTCTTCTAATTTTTCTATTATTTGTTTTCTATAATTTATTACTTGATCTAATTTAAAAAATTGATCATCTATCTTTTTTATTACTTTTTCCTGATGTGCTAAATCTGGTAAAAAGAACGAAAAATTATAAAATTGTTCTTGATAAAGATGTTTTATCGTTGAACTACCCCTCTGGCTACTATTATACCAATCCCAAAAGTAATCCGATTTAAGTAAATAATATAAATACTTTACATTGCAAACAGATTTATCCTTTATTCTAATTAACATAACACCACTGTTTAATGATGCTTCTCTATTCTCACTAATTATTGCTAATTTACCAATAGTACCATCCTTTGTTATTAGTAAATCATTTGACAATACATGTATTTCTGGCGCTTCTTCATATCGTTCTTCACTTATATGAACACACGATTCCCAATTGATTGAACCCTTGCTTTCATTAAAATCAACTCCGGTTATTAAATATGGTCCTTCTTCTATATAATCCGCTGTTGTTAATCCTTGCCATCCAATTCTTCCCTTTAAATTTGCTATATTTTTAATCCTGTACTTTTTTGAGCTAACATTATTTCCTAATTCATTTTTCAAAATTGTTCTTTTATATTCCTCTAATAGTTCAATTTCATGATTATTATCACTTATTATTTCGTCTATTTTTGCACATTGATTATCAAGATAACTAGATATTCTTTTTTGTTCTTCTAAAGGTGGAATTAGCATTGGTAATGAGCTAAATTCATCATAATTAAGTGTATATCTAATATTTTTTGAGTAATGCATATACTTTCTATCAAAGCCAATATAATTAAAGTAATATCCTGCAAAATCTGCATTCATTATTTCATTACATGTTAACACTTTGTAAGCTGGCGAAATCATACCATTATATTTACTTATACCAGAAAACACTGCTGAGCAATCTAAATCAAATAAGCACATTATTATGTTATTTATTTCTACATATTGATATCCATTAAAACTGTCAGGTAATTTGCCATTTGGATTATCAATATCTTTTTCTTTTACTCCTGATGTAGTCAAAGATAATAATTGTGTATTACTCCAATTATCATTTACTATGTTTTTTTTACATTTAAATGCATTTTTAATTCTAAATATATTCCACTCACTTGGTATATTTCCTAAATAGCCAATACCGCTATCGACTAAAACTCTACTCATTTTCCTGTAACTCCTTTAAAACTCCATCAAGTTTTCTATCAAGTTCAAGAATTTCATTCATTATATCTTCTGTTTTTCGTGGTTCTTGATATTTATAAAAATATTTAGTAAAAGATATTTCATATCCTATCTTGGTTTTAGATTCATCAATATATGCATATTTTGCAAATGGAATTACTTCTCTATTCATGTAATCTTCAATTGTTTCTTGAAGTGGAATATTTTCGGTATCTGTTAATTCTTTATTAGGAATATATTCTCCTTTTTTATTTTTTCTTGGTGTTCCATCTTCATTTAATTCCGGTTGTAAAACTATTACTTTTCTATATCCAAAATATTCATTTTCAAATATCTTTGAATATTCATTTTCAACAAAGTCACCATATATTTTAGTTATATTATCAATATGTTCTTTTGATAATTCATTTCTTTTACTTCCTAAATTTTTTCTCATTTTATTATAAAACTCTGATGCATTTATCAATTGTACTTTACCAACTCTATGGCCTGGTTTTTTATTTGATAGAATCCAAATATAAGTTGCTATTCCTGTGTTATAAAACATATCATTTGGTAATTGAATAATACAATCTAACAAATCATTTTCTATAACATATCTTCTTATTTCAGATTCACCTGATCCAGCATCTCCTTTAAATAATGCTGATCCATTATGAACTATTGCAATTTTAGAACCTTCTGGTTTCATTTTAGATACTGCATTTTGTAAGAACAATAATTGACTATCAGATATAGCTGGTGTTCCTGCTGGAAATCTTCCATCACTACCCTTTTCGGCTTCTTTCAACACTGCAGCTTTTTCATTTTTCCATTCAATTCCAAATGGTGGATTCATTATAATATAATCAAAAGTTTCACCAGGAAATAAATCTCCTGATAAAGTATTTCCATG
>CASFHD010000039.1 GCA_949294455.1 uncultured Christensenella sp. | reverse complement strand
TCTCTTATTCGTTTATACATGTACTTCACCTAAGTACATTATAAGTTTGAGAAAAAGAAATCTTGAAGTTTAGCGCAAATTGCGCTAAACTATTAAAGTGATTGGGAAAGATAGGGGAGAGCATTTAATGAAATTTTTAAAATTATTACAAGACGAAGTGATTAAATATAAATTTTTGCTTAAACCGTTTTTATTATTATGTACTATTTATGGTTTGGGTATTGTTTCAATTATAAGAGCAAACTTTAATTATATTGATGACTTAGGAAGGGTTTATAACGCATACCGAGGCTGGAGTAATTGGAGCAGATACATATCTGAATATTTTTCTATTATTATTCATACGGATAGACTGTTAATGGATATATCGCCATTGCCGCAGATTATAGCGATTTTATTTTTAGCATTGGCAAGTGTTATTTTAATTTATATTTTTAGTAATGACGAAAAAATTTCATATTGGAGTATTTTCGCTGTCGTTCCATTAGGGTTATGCCCGTATTTTCTTGAGTGTTTATCTTATAAATTTGATTCTCCGTATATGGCTCTTTCTATTTTAGCCAGTGTTTTACCATTTTTATTTTTGAAATATGGCAATAAAGCGTTTTTTATAACGTCATTTATGGGATGCATGGTAATGTGTATGACTTATCAGGCATCATCGGGTATATATGTTTTAATTGCATTATTTTTAGCAGCTAAAAAATTTAATGAAGGTACACGTTATTTTGAAATAGTAAAATATTCGTTTCTTGCTTATGTATCATCGCTTATAATTTTCAGAATGGCTTTTATGCGAAAGTTAAACTCATATGTAACGACAGATACAGCAGGTACATCTGATTTATTACCGACAATAATCAATAACATCAAAACTTATTTTACTTTAATTTATGGTGATTTTAATAAAGTTTGGCTGGTACTTATTGCTTTAGTGGTTGTTGTTTTTATATATGTTTTTATAAACAGTTCAGTTAAAAACAAATTTCAATCTTTTATTTTAGCTATTATTTTATTAGTTTGTGGTGCGGTTTTATCTTATGGCGGTTATATTTTATTAAAACATCCGTTATTTGCACCAAGGGGAATGTATGGTATTGGTGCATTTTTAGCAATTTTAAATGTGTATATAGCAGTAACAGCAAAAATTAATGTAACAAAAACAGTTTGTGTTTTATTAAGTTGGTGCTTTTTCGTTTTTAGTTTTGCATATGGCAATGCGTTAGCTGAACAAAAACGGTATACGGATTTTAGAATTAATTTGCTGATTAATGATTTGAATGATGTTAAGTCTGAGTCAGTACTGGAAATGCAGTTAGATGGAAATATAGGCAAAGCGCCTACAATAACAAATCGTTTGGAAAAACGCTATCCGATAATCAAACGCATAATACCAAGCACATTAGGTGGCGGCGGTTGGGTATGGAATGAGTATTACTTATATCATTACTTTAAGTTGCCTGATATTAAACAACACATTGATACTAAAAAAGAAGATTTTAGGAAATACAATTTACCGTTAGTGGTAAATTCCCGTTATCACGATATTAAAGCAGATGATAAACATATTTTAGTGAAGTTTAAATAGGTGCAGCTATGAAAACAATCAGCATTTTAATTCCCTGTTATAATGAGCAGGAGAGCTTGCCTACGTTATATGAGCGTCTTAAAGAGTTAATGGACAGTATTGAAAATTATCAGTTTGAAATTATGTTTGTTAACGATGGCAGCAGGGATGATACTTTAAAAATAATTAAAGATTTAAGGGTAAAGGACAGCCGTGTAAATTATGTTGACCTGTCGCGTAACTTTGGCAAGGAAATTGCTATGATTGCCGGTATCGACCATATCAACACCGACGCTATGATTGTTATGGATGCCGATTTGCAAGACCCGCCGGAACTGATAAAAGAAATGTTGTACTGGTGGGAACAGGGTTATAAAGACGTCTGCGCCAAGCGCAAAAGCAGGGCGGGTGAAACATGGTTTAAAAAGTGGTCAAGCCATACTTATTATAAAATTTTGCAGAAGGTAAGCCGCATACCGGTACAGCCTGATGTAGGTGACTTCCGCCTTTTGGACAGGCAGTGTATTGAGGCGTTGAAAGAGCTGCGTGAAACCCAGCGTTATACCAAAGGCTTATTCAGCTGGATTGGCTTTGACAAAAAAGAAATTTTGTTTGACCGCGACGCGCGTATTGCAGGCAAAACCAAGTGGAATTATTTTGGGTTGTTTAACCTGGCGGTGGAAGGCATTACCAGTTTTACCATTTTTCCGCTGCGTCTGGCTTCAATAATAGGTATTGCCATTGCGGTGCTGGCAATTATCTATATGCTTTTTATCATTGTTAAAACTCTTATTTACGGCGGTGATGTTGCCGGTTATCCTTCGCTGATTTCCGTTATTTTGTTTATCGGCGGCGTGCAGCTTGTGTTTTTGGGCATTATGGGCGAATATCTGGGGCGCATTTTTAATGAAACCAAAGGCCGCCCGTTGTATTTTGTAAAAGAGTGCAGTAAAAGTAAATAATTTGCAAAGGTTTTGCTGTTTACGGCAAAGCCTTTTCTTTTATCCCGCTTTGGCGGAAATGGGTTTTACAACCTTTTTACTGCTTATTTACGGCGTTTTATTGACATTGCTTTTTAAAAATAATATAATAGATTAGTCGCATAAGAAGATGCGGCGTTTTGATTTTTTAAGATTTACCCCGCTGCCGTGAGCAGCCAGC
>CASFHD010000038.1 GCA_949294455.1 uncultured Christensenella sp. | reverse complement strand
TTCTACAGGTACAACCTTCTTCTGTGTCTTCTTGAACCAGTCATAGAATGCCGTGTATGGAATATTGTTGCCAATGCAGAACGAGTTGATGGAAACTCCTTTGGGTTCGCCTTCGGTCTTGTAGAGAAACCACAGTCTTTCAAAATCTTTTTCGCTAAACATAATCTTTCAAGTTTTAAGTTTAGCACGAAGGTATGGGAAAGAGCAATGCTAGTCAATACGCCAATTTTGGAAGTTTACGGAACAAGAGGGTTTGTACAGGGAAGCATAGCAAAATATGGATTCTATGCTTTTTACCCTGTACATTTGTTTATCTTATAAATATAAATTCTATATATCCATATGTTTATAGCCAAGAAGCAAATATAAAATATATTGCTCAAATAAATAATTAACATCAGATACAATATTCTTATCTTCTGTCATATATCTAAAATCATGAACAATAAAATTTCTAAATGCATATAAAGATTGGGGAAAATCTATAGGGTCTCTTCCTTTATTTTGAAGAAATGTATTACATAAATTATGTAAATCTGAATATTTATCAGATGCTACATTACACCAATTGGAAAGCAAAATAATCCTATCCTTTTCTGCTTCTACCTTACTAATCTGTTCTCTTAAGCTTCTAGTGTATATTTTCTTATTCTTAAATTTATAGATTGTATATTCTAAAGAATAAATTAAAATATCTTCAATCAATAATTCTATTATCTGATATAATAAATGAAACTTAACAAAAGGATTTTCTTCAAAACACAACTGATTAAAATATTTATCTAAATAATCCTTATTAACAATAATATCTGAAGTCCTTTTTATTTTTATCTTTCCATTTTGTGGAGATGAAAGACAGTATGGATTCAAATATCCGGATTTTAAATAGTATCCATACATATAAAAAGATGCGTAATAATTTTCAACTTTAAAATCACCGACATCTTTAGTTAATGTATAATCGTAAATAAATATTACTGCATCATCTTCAATAAACTTCTCATTTATTAATGTGTCAAACTCCTTTGTATATAACTCTTCATCTGAAATTTCATAAGATATTAATAGCTGATAGGCAATAAAAGCATATCGGCAATAGTGCGGATTATCCGCAAAATCATGTGATTTTGAGATTATTGAAGAAATAGGCATTAACCATCCAATCCTTCTATCTATAGAACTTTCATGTATTTGAAAAATATCATTCTCTTGAAAATTTTGTTTATGAAATATCTTGTAACCATAATTCTTAATTTTCTCATTAAACACATTACCATTTTGATCATTGTCCCTCAAGATATATGGTATCTCAATTATTTCATCATATTCCGCATTTAATATTAAAAAAGAATGAATATCACTTTTGTATTCTATTGCTGGTTCCACAATTAAATCAAACTGCTATATTTATAAAAACCTGTTTCTATTGCTTGTTTTATGTTTAAATATGAATCACTATTGGGATTAAATAGTTCTCGGAAGAAATATGTAAAAAACATTCTCTGCTCAAGACCTATTTTTTTTGCCTTATTTTTTATTACATCTAATTTACATAACAATATATTCATAACCGCATCAAATGATGTATTATCTTTAGATAAAATTAGTTTATCAATATCTTCGCTTATGGTTCCGAAGTCCTTAATAACTTCATTATCTTTCAACTTACCGATTGCAGCACCGAATCCAGATAAAACCTGAGATTTGGTAAATATATGTAAAGTATCCTTACCGAAAACACTCGAAATATTTAGATTTTCCTTGTTTACAGCCCAATCTTCATCAAATGAATTAATTTTCGATAAAAATTTATTGTATGTTATAATGTAATCTTTGAATAAATCGGAAGAACTATTTTCTAAGGCTAGTTTCTCTAAATTTTGAATATTCTCTAATAATTCATTTCGATTTATACCTAATTCATCTCTATCAAGATATGAATTAAAACCTTCAATTACATCTCTAAACTGATAATCTCCAATGTTTTTTATCGGACGAGAATCTGTTTCCCTTAAAAGGGTTATGTCATTTATACTTTTATCAAGATAGTCAGAATACAATATTTCTATTTGATGTCTAATTGACATTGGAGTTTGACCAGTATTCAGTGTTAACATTCTATATAAAATACCTATTTTATTTATCCCAAGATAAATTTCAACTCTAATACTATTATTAAGAACCCTATCTAAAGTCTCATCATCATGTTCCTTTACTAATTCTGATTCTAAATCAAGAATTGTATAAGTCCTTTGTAAGCCATCTAATATTATCAAATTATCAGGTTTAAATAAATCCTTAATTTGTTCCTCATTTATATCATTATGGTTTAAAAGATGATTCATTTTTTCAGCCTTTACAGCTAATACAATCGGAGGCATAGTACAGTTACTACGTAAATCTTTTTTTAATAACGCATATACAGTAGATGAACTTTTTACTCGTTTCCTTTGAAACTCGTTATTCTTAATAATATCTCTTGCTACACTTAAATATTCTTTAATAGACATATCTAAAAGAACATTAGTTGCATTTATTCTTCCGTCTTTAATCTTTGATGCTAATTTCATAACCATTCTTATTTTAACTTGTCAAAGATACTATTTTTTCAGCTAATAAACTACTTATTAATTGTATTAAGTAAGTGATCTAAAATATTTTTATATTCAGCATAAATTATTAATATTGTCTCATGATATTTTAGACATTGAATCATGAAACATATAAAAGTGC
>CASFHD010000037.1 GCA_949294455.1 uncultured Christensenella sp. | reverse complement strand
GCGTCCATTGTACAGACGTGAAAGGGAAAAGGTTTTCGGGCTGAATACGCTCTGAAAGAGGAAGATTCTGCCCGAAACGGCATAGCCGCCAGACCTTTTCGCTTTCAATAGAGTCTGTACTAACTTCTATGGGCGGCGAGGAAATGGGCGACTGATAGAAAAATAAGGTCTATTACTTGTAATAATAAACTAATTATTATAACTTTAACCCTCATTCAATCAAAAACACACTCTTATATTATGAATAAAAAGAATTTTGCATTATTAGCAGTTCTATATGATACAGAAGGGGCTGATTTATATCACGATATTTATTTTCCAATAATAAAGTATGTTTTAGCCACTAAATGTACCCAACAAATAGATACGGCTAAATTTTATGATATTACTGAATTGCAGGATAATATAATGGCCACATTTGGAATAAAAATGCCATTAATTGTTCTAAAACAATGCATTCAGGCTATAAGCAGAGCTAATTCAGATTTCAATATTACGACTTACGAAAATGGACAGCAATTTCAAATAAAAAGAATATGGGATATTTCTATAAATGAAAATGTTGATACGAAAATGGATCAAGTAATTAAATGCTTTGACCAGTTGGAATCTGAATTTAAAATATATTTACAAGACAAATTAATTGAATCAGATAAATCTTTTTTAGATTTCTTTATCGATAACACTGAAGATTTATTCAAATACTTGAACAATTTAGATTCAGCGACATCAGTAAATGAAAATTATCTTCACATAGTGCGTTTTCTCTTAGAGTTGAGGGAAAATAAAATAGAACTATTTAATATAGCTAATGACATTTTTTGGGGTCATGTGTAGCTGCATTCCTAAAAAGAGAAGTGGATTTAAATATTCGACCAACAAATAGTATAGACTATTATTTAGATTCATCTCTTGTCATGGCCATTCTGGATTTTGATAGTGAGGCTAATGTTATTTATGCTAAAGAACTTCTAGAAATAATATTAAACTCAGGGAATAGAGCTATTGTCAATACAATGACGGTGAAGGAAATAGATTCTATTCTATATGCTGTGGAAAAAGCTCAGGCTCCTAATCCAAATACAGCAATTGCTGAAGCTTACTATAGAAGAAATTTATCTTCAAGTAAAATATTATCATTAAGAAATAAGTTAAGGACACTAATCGAAAATA
Organism: uncultured Christensenella sp.; assembly: GCA_949294455.1. Classification (GTDB taxonomy): domain Bacteria; phylum Bacillota; class Clostridia; order Christensenellales; family UBA1242; genus CASFHD01. The sequence goes on along the minus strand of CASFHD010000037.1, from coordinate 1,586 downwards.
CAGGTATTATTATTCAAGGAGAATCTGATATCGAGTTAAATAATATCATAACTAGATATAAGAATAAACAATCTGTTAAAGAATTAGGAATACAGAGAAATCAGATAAATTCAGAAAATAATTTCCGTGAAATACATGACATATATATAAATGACTATATAATAAAAAAGAGAGGACATGTTCAATCACGAGAAAAAATTAATTGCATATTCGTATCACTAAATATTGATTTGATACAATTTATCAAACAAAATAATACTGGAACAAAATTTTCACCAATAATTCATCCAGCAAAAGTTGTTACTGAGCTATGGATTCATAGCTCTAAATCAACAATTGTAAGAAAAAAAGGTCTTATTGAAGTTATTTCTCGATGTATTGCATTAAACAATACAGATGTTCGACATAAATTAAGATTAGTATCAAAATACATCAATGAAGAAGAACTGTCTAAAGAGGATTATTCTGCTCTGTATTGTGCTTTAGTCAATCGTTCTCAAAAAGTTCTGAATGAAGTAGTTAAAATCTCAGATATAGGGGAAATTTCAGATGAAGAGAAACAAGAAAATATAAAAATAGCATCCTCAACCATTCATTTAGCTATAGAGGAACATGCGGAACGAATTAAACGGATGGAAACAATGGGAGAAAAATTAGAAGAGTTTTCATCTAGACTGCAAAAAACGACCCAAGAATTAGACTCTATAAAAGGTATGTTGGATAAGCAAGTTTCTATAAATAGTAGCAAGCAAGATGAAATAGAAAAACTTAAATTACAAATTGATAATAAAGAAAAAGAAAATCAAAACAGCTACAATGAGATTATAAAACTAAAACAAAAATTAAAGACAAAAGATAGAATTTCAGAAATCGAAAAATTGATAGAAAACCTTGATTCAAAAATTAAAGATCTCAATGAAGATAGAGAAAAATCATTATCTTTAGTTAAATTCTATATTCCTTTTTTTTCCGAAATATTGGCGATTATTGCATTAATAATAATAGCACCTCTCTCTATTTGCAATTTCGTAAGTGATATGTCTAACTTGGATATTACATACGAAAATTTATTGGGATATATTACAGGAAATAAACTACTAACATTAGGATTGTTTTTTTCTATAGTTACATTCATTTTGGGCCTTACTAGGATTCAGAATTTATTTATTTTATCACCTAAAATAAATAAATCAAGAATTATTAATGAACAAAATGAGTTTTGGAGTAATAGTCATCCTGAATTTCAGAAGCTAAAGGATCAAAGAAAAATACTTGAAGAAGAAATGGAACATTTAAAAACATTAATCTAATATTACAATATACAATACAGCGCCAGTATTTTAATATTACTGGCGCTGTATTGTAATTATTTTCTTATTAGTTTATCCATATCCTCTGAAATCTTGTCATCTGTAACTTTTGCGTATCCTTGTGTGGTTCTGATATTTGTATGACCCATCATCTTTGAGATGCTTTCCATGGGAACCCCGGCAGAAACCATCAAGGTACCGAAAGTATGACGGCTTTGATGGTATGACAAGTTATGCTTGAACTGAAGCGAAAATCCCAATTCATGTATCTCAAAC
>CASFHD010000036.1 GCA_949294455.1 uncultured Christensenella sp. | reverse complement strand
ATTGGTGAATCTGGGGTTGTTTTAGGCTTGTTTATGTGAGTGTTTTAAATGAAGTATAGAATCATTTGGAAATATAGAACATTTTATTAACTATTTCCCTCATATAGTTTATTTGGTATTTTTATTTAACATTTTTATATAAATATATGTGATTGTATTAAAACTATAAAATAAAAAAACAATACATATTATTATAAAACAAAGACTTAACTTGTTTTTGCCTTTAGGTTTTTAGTTCTTTACTTAGAATTAATACCAAATAATCAATAAAAAACCTATGTATATAAAAAAGCAACCAATGAAAAATTACAAAGGTTGCTCGATTTTTGATAAAATAAATATTATTCACTTATGGATATCATTTCTTTAGTAATTCCCATAAATTGTAAATATTTTAATTTTATCTTATTTTTATGTTCATCCGTAATTTCTTCAAAGGCATCCTGAAATACTTTAACTATACTTTCCATCTTAATATATTTACATATCTCTTCAGTTACATATTTTTTGATTGAAGAAATTATTGCCATTTCAATATCTACTGTATATCCATTATTTTTTTCTTTAGCTATTTCTTCTCGTACTTTCTGTAAATTATTTTTTAAGTCGAAATACAATTTATAACCAATATCATACAGATTACCTTTATTGCTATCTGGACGTAATGGAGGAATATATCTAATATTGGGATTTTCAGTTACTTCCTGCTTTTCTGGTGTTTGAATATCATTTACATTTTGCTGAACTTTTTCAAAATACGGAGATAATAATAAAGTTAAATTTTGTTTTGAGATTTTGGTATTCTTTTCGTCTTTTGTATTTATATTATTAAATTTTTCTATGATTTGTATATATTTCATTCCAGTCGTTTGATAGTTTTTGGTCGTACAATTTGCATACTCAACAGGATCAACTAAACCTTGTTTTCTTAAATTCTCTAAAGCATTTTGAATAGCTTCTTTACGTTCTGATGAAATTATTTGTTTGCTATATGTTCCTTTAATACAACTATAAATATCATGAGTTGTAAAAATAATACTCTTGTTTAAAATCCACTTATCCATCATATTTACTTCACCTAATTTTGATGATAGATATGTAATAATTCCTTCCATTGCTAAAGGATTTTCTCTAAGTTCATTATTTATAGAAACATTTTGATAAATATCATAATAGTAATTAAAATCAGGTAAGGAATTCATAATATTAGTTATAATTTTAGTTAAAGTACCTGTTTCAAGAGGCCTTCCATTTAATCTATCTCCAAATTTTACAATTGATACCCTACGTTGTTTTAAGCTGATTTGATCATTTGAAGTAAATATATTGTTTGTATTTACGTTGTACATATATTGCGGCTTATTTTTTGGATTAATTTCTCTTATACCGCCATTTATAGATGTCAATAATGCTTCTCTATCTATGTCGGTTGGTTTTACTTCATCAAAATAATTCAAATGACTTTTCCAAACTTTTTCTTCATGGGGTTCTTCCAAAACTTTTCCTGACTTTGCTTTATATACTTGCCCATATTGTTTTTCAACTTCACATATTGCTTTTGCTGTTGCTGATTTGCCATTTCTTGCAATACCATTAAAAAAGACACCTGTTTTATCATCGTCTTCTAATCTTCGGCTTCTTGTATATTTTAATTGCATCAAAAAACAGATTAAAGCTAGATAACTATCTCCATCAACAATATTTAAACGGTATAAATTATCCACTAGTATCTCTAAGTTAGGTAAACTTGTTTCTTCTGCCTTTTTTATATTTTCTTTTATTTTGGCTTGTTCTTGTATCTGTTTGGTATATTCAATTTTATCAGCAAGACGGTCTATTGTTCTTTTTTGACACTCCACTGTTCTTGCTACTATAGATGTTACATTTATTGATTTTTCATCTTCATATTCTGGATCCTCATATTTATACAAAATAGGTTGTTCCTTAAACGCATCCATCGTAACGGTATATGCATTAGCTTGGTTAATTTCAATATTATTAGCAATGCAGTAATTAACTATTATTTCTTCGTGTTCATGAGTTAAATTGGTTTTAAGTTTAGACATTTTATAAATTTCCTATAATAAATAAAGCAAATCCCCAGAAGCTACAGTTGCCATTCGGATAAAGCATAACTTCCAGGGATTCATTGTTGAAAACCTATAAAATGTTTGTTACCCGAATTATTTCTAAACCTGATTAAGTAATTGCCTTCTTTCAACAATGATTACCTAACCAGAACAAAAAACTTTCACATCGGTATATTTACTTTGTTAATTGACATTTATGAGAAATTTCAATCACTTCTCTTTATTATAGAACTGTTTTTCTGTGCGAATTTTACGAAGTTTTTTTCTTTTTTTTTGTTTTTTTTATTTAACATTTTTATATAAATATATGTAATTGTATTAAAATTATAAAATAAAAAACAATATATATTATTATAAAACAATGGCTTAATGTGTTTTTCTCTTTAGGTTTTTAGACTTAAATGTATAATATAACATAAAAAAACAAATAAAAACCTAGTTTCTGTTTTATTATTAAAATCAATTAAGTGACATTGACGTCAGTTAATCAACTTTTGTAAATTTTAACAGAAGTCTATTGAAAAATAAAAAGTAAAGGAGCTCTCTCGCACGTAAAGGCTTTTATTAAACTTTAACTAATTTTTTAATGGTCTGTCCGGCACGGGGATGGGATTGTCTTTATTAATATCAAATAGGTAGTCTAAGATGGGGTATCCGGTATGGGGATATACTAAAGCGATAAAACTCAACTTCTGCTGAATTTTGCAAAAGTCTATATCTCTTAAAATTAATGCGGCACAGAAACTTTATAAATTTGTAGTTCTAATATATTGTATATTTATAAATTTATAAGGCACAAAGTCATGACTTACTCAGAAAAACAAAAGAAAAAAGCAAATCAAGCTGTTTTAATAGCAATCGGTACCGATACAACTAAGCAATATTTGGAAGTTTTGAAATATTGTAAACAAGAAAATCTACCAATCGTTAATATATTTGTAGCTCAAGAAACAAGTGATGAGCAAAAACTTTATCAAATAATTAATGAAGCGATGGATTTTGCGGCAAAAGATGGTGTAAAAAATGGTAATAAAACTGCTCTTGTCTTTGCGAGTAAAAAGAATATCCCATTTTTTATTAATATTTCTAATATGAAAGAATTAATATTAGACGATTATACCGAGCTTCACATTGCTAAATCACGTCTAAAATTCTTTAAAAACTAACAAATTTTTA
>CASFHD010000035.1 GCA_949294455.1 uncultured Christensenella sp. | reverse complement strand
CAATCACAACCAGTCATACGATATATACACCATTAAATACAGTTGCTAATAATATATCAAGTGAATATCGTTATACCGGCAATAAGACATTCTATATTGGTGATTATGGCGCAAATTATAAAGATGTCCAAGATGAAACGTTATCTGCTAATGTAGGATTACCAACAATAGGCGAGATGTTCAGTGGAAATGATATAGATATGGCATATCCTGCTGATGGAGTAAAAACATTTGTAGATATAAATACAATTGAAAATCCAACTGTGTCAGGTTTTTATTGGACAATGAATAGATTTAGTTCGTCATTCGTTCAAATCGTGAACTACAATGGTACCCTAGTTAGTCATTCGGCGGTTGGCGTCCGTGCAGTTATATATCTGAAGTCAGGGACTTCAGCCATAACCTTCACAGGAGGTGAAGGTACTCCACAATCACCATATGAATTGCAATGAGCAAACATAGTATAAATAACAATAATGTATAAACGAAGTAAAGACACACCTTGCCGATAAAGTGGCAAGGTGTGATAAATATATTCAAAATTATAAAAACGGTTTAGTAGAGTAAAATCGAAAAATCGTTTTTTTATGCAAATTTAACTGTTCTTTGTCAAGTATTGTTAGTGAAACAAAATTAATAATAGAAATGTTTGGAATTTTTGATTTATTTTATAAATTTTTAAAAATAAACTAATATCTTGGAAAATTATGTTATAATAAAGTTAGGGTAGTGTTTCATTATATAGCAATTATAGTTGGAAGGAGGATTTTTAAACTTCATTAAATTAACTTGAAACATTATTCATTAGAAGTTTAAGGAGGATTTATGGGATTTATTAAAGCTTTTGCAGGTTCACTAGGAGGAACTTTTGCAGATCAATGGAAAGATTTTTATGCACCAAGACAAGACATTCCTGAAACAGCTGCTTTATTTCAAGCAGTACCACAAGGTGAGAATGCTGGACGTGGAGAAAATACTAAAGGTAGTGAAAACATAATTAGTAATGGTAGTAAAATTATTGTACCAGAAGGAACTGCCTTAATTACTATTCAAGATGGAGCAATTACAGGATGTATTGCTGAACCAGGAGGATTTATTTTCAATTCGGAAGATCCTAACTCACAATCTATGTTTGCAGGTGATGGTATCTTCGGACAAACTATTAAACAAACTTGGGAAAGATTTAAATTTGGTGGTCAACCAGGTTCCCAACAATTAGCATTTTATGTTAATTTAAAAGAAATACCAAATAATAAATTTGGAACTCAATCAGAAATATATTGGGATGATGCTTATTTTGGTACACAAGTAGGATGTGTAACAAGAGGTACTTATACTTTAAAAATAGTTGATCCGTTATTATTTGTTAAAAATTTTGTACCAGCTAAATATGTCCAACCAGGAGCACCAACCTTTGATTTTTCAGATATGGATAACGATGCTGGAACACAATTATTTAATGAAGTTGTAAGTACTTTATCTGCCGCATTTTCTAATTATACAAACGACCCAAGTAAAGGTAATCGTATATCTAAAATTCAAGGTGATCAAATTGGTTTTGCGCAAGCAATGGCTAAAGCTGTTGAAGATGCTTATCAATGGAAATCATCTCGGGGTCTTGAAATTGTCAAAACAGCTATTCTTGCTATCGAATATGACGATGATACTAAAGCATTAATGAGTGATGTTAAGAAAGCTGATGCTTTATCTGGTGCTCGTGGCAATGCGTTTATGCAACAAGCTACTGCTCGTGGTATTCAATCGGCTGGTGAAAACGGTGGTGGAGCTGGTATGGCTTTCATGGGAATGGGTATGAATGCTGCTGGCGGTATGATGGGTGCAATGCAACAACAACCAACCCAATCAAGCTATCAACCAGCATTTGGTCAAACAAACCAACAACCAACTCAAGCAAGTCAACAACAAGCCACTACACAAGATCCAACAACTAAATTGTTAGAAATGAAAAAACTTCTTGATGCTGGAGCAATTACTCAAGAGGATTATGACAAAATAAAAGCACAATTATTGGGGTTATAAAAGATGAAGGATAATTATAATGAAAATATAACTCCTTCAAATAATCAAAATACAACAATAATTCAAACTGATACAGATGGGAAAATCGGTCAAGATAAATGTCCAAAATGTGGTGCGACAGATATTTCTATGAATACCAATACTGGTCGTTTAAGATGTAACTTTTGTAGATACGAATTTGAACCAGAAAAACTAGAAGGTATGGATAATGATATTAGTCAATTACAAGGTCAAGTAATTGGCTCTGGTGCAACAGATATAGTTGCTGATACTGCTGATATTTTAACTTTTAAATGTAGTAGTTGTGGCGCTGAAGTAGTAATTGATACAAGTGAAGCTAGTCAAGCCCGTTGCCATTGGTGTAGAAATACTTTATCTATTAATCAACAAATACCAAATGGAAGCATTCCTGATGTTGTTTTACCATTTAAGATAAAAAAAGAAGATGCTAAAGTAGAAATCGAAAAGTTTGTTGGTAAAAGAAAGTTTTTTGCGCATCCTAAATTTAAAGAAGAATTTACTACAAATAATATTATGGGAGTTTATTTTCCTTATATGGTTGTCGATGTTAACGCTCATGCAAAGTTAGTCGGCCAAGGAGAACATTTGGTAAGAAGATATACAAGGGGTAGTGGAAATGATCGTAAGACATATTATGATGCTGATCTTTATGATGTCGAGCGAGAATTTGATTTAACTATTGATGACTTAACTGTCGAGTCTAGTTCAGATAAATTAGATAAAAATTCTGATGACAAAACAACAAATGTTATTAATGCTATTATGCCATTTGATACTGAAAATGCTGTAAAATGGAATGCTAATTATTTAAGAGGCTTTACATCAGAAAAAAGAGATACTAACATTGAACAATTAAAAGGGTTAGTAGAAACTCAATCAAAAGATATCACAAGATTTGCTGCTAATGAAACATTAGGACAATATGATCGTGGAGTCGCTTGGTCAAGTGAACAATTAGATGTTAAAGGTCAACAATGGAAAGCCGCTTATTTACCAGTGTGGTTATATAGCTATCAACAAGTAAAAGGAGATAAGAAAGTATTACATTATGTTGCTGTAAATGCTAGAACTAAAGAAGTGATGGGAAGTGTCCCAGTTCATATGCATAAATTATTTTTAATATCTTTGCTAGTTGAATTATTAGGTATAATTGCAATGTTATTTGTTGATTTTGATTATAGTTGGCTATTCTTATCAGCAGGATTTATTTACTTTTTTGTAATATATGCTAAATATCGTAATCAAGGAGCAAGACATAAGCATGAATTAGAAACAAAAAGAAATCTTTCTAACTTGCGCAAAGTCGATAGGTTAGTTAAAAGAAGAACTGGTCTTACTAATTCGCGAATGTCTGGGGCTAATAACAATAGTGTTAGTGGTCAAAGTTTTGGAGAAAGATTTTTTGATAATTTAACTGAAGATCCAGCGATTAATATAGTTAAAAACAATATTAATAAAAATTAAAGTCGAATATTTAAGTTCGACTTTTTTTATAGATAATTTATAATAACAAGTGCAACACTTAATAATTGAAATAAAAAAAGTTCATATATTACTCATGATATAATGTTGGTGTCTAATCAAACATTA
>CASFHD010000034.1 GCA_949294455.1 uncultured Christensenella sp. | reverse complement strand
TCAAAAATTGTCGAAAAAATGTGATGAAATGGTGAAAAAATTAAACACTTTAATGATGAATATTGTTCCTATAAATAAATATTTTGATAGATAAAATATCATTTTTGTGTATAAAAAAGGTCAAATCTTTCAATTTGACCATCCTTATTCTCATTAATTTTAGTTTCGACAACACTTTTTAATAAAAACATTATTCTTCACTATTTTTTTCTTTATTGATTATTTTTTCAACTTCAACAATGAACCAAATTTTTTCTAATGATGTTTTACTATTTTCAATTTTATTAACTCTCAATATTAATAATATTTTATTTAACAATTGTTTTAAACTATCCGGACTTAAATCAGATTCTTCAAGTTTTAAATTATTTAAACGATATTTATTGCAAATTATTTTAGCGATATCAGTATCGGCAAAAATAGGAACACCAGTAATAATAATATTGGTTGGATTCATTGCAAATAAATCAAATTGTTCACTATATTTTATAATATCTTCATAATTATTTATTTTATAAACTTTTTGAATTGCTAGTTTTTTAAAATAATCAAAGCTAAAATATAAATTTAACAAATCAGAAATTGCCATTGTTCGATCTAGTATTGTCATTACTTTATCTTTAAAATATTCTTCATCATATTTTTTATACAATTCATACAATTCTTTAGCTTTCAAAACTGATTCAGCTTTTAATTGTTTTAAAGCATTATCACTTTTGAATTCAAAGAACCCTGGTCGTCCACTAAATATTTTTTTATTCAATTTTTCTAATTCGTCTTCTTTATTATCAATCTTCTCTTCAATGTCTTTTAACCCTTTATATTCGATTTTTTTATCATCTTGTTGCAATAAATTTTCATAAGTATCTTTAAAATCTTTAAATAATAGTCTAAATTGTAAATAGTTACTATATTCTTCGACATTTAATTTTAACTTTTCTAAAGCACTGCATATTTTTTCCATTTGATTTTTATCATCATATGAAATATCATCAGGAATTAAAGAAGCAAATGCTGTTTTTCTTACCTTACTATCTGGCAAATACTGCTCAATACTTATTTCATTAGACTTAGCTAGCTCGACTATATCAAAAACATTTTCTTTAGTCTTTAAATTTAAATCAATATAAGCATCTTGTAATCGTTCTAGGCAAATAGCATAATTATCGATATTATTTTTTTCCATTACTTCTTTTTGTAAAGTTGTAATATAATGGTTAAATTTACGGGCATTTTTTTTAATTAATTTTCTAAAATTTAATTCAATATGCTCGATTAGTTCAGGGTTAATCCAATATATTTGTTCGAAAACTTCTGAAACTTTGTCATAACTTTTATATTTTTTATATCTAACTTCCAAAAAAGAAGCCATGTACTCGTGAACATAACAAGTATAATCGAAATCATCACTTTGTAAAAAAATGCCAGCTAATTCAAATTTGTCTAAAAATCCATTGATAATTTCATTAAGGGATTTGAAATTAAAAATATAATAATTATTTAATTGGTATAATAAATCATCAAATCCCATTTTTTCAAAATAGGTATTAGAGGGATTCAAAAGAAATTTTACGTGTTCTAATGTTTCTACTCTTTCAGTAATTTTATCGATATTTTCTTCTTCTTCTTTAATATTTAAGCTCTTACTTTTTGCTAATAAATAGTTGCGTATTCCTGATTGATATTCTTCATATTTTTTTTTGATTTCTTCAATATTTTCATTATATTTTTTTCGGTTAGTTTTAGTTTTAGTTGGCGTTGTGGTTATCAATGTTTTTTTAGCTTCGATATCCTTGTTAATGAATTCTAAAAAATTATTCGTCATCACTAACCTCCTCAACTTCTATTTTATTTTCATCTAAATACTTGATAAAATCAGTTATATTGTTATATGTTTCAATTAATTCTTGTAAAGTAAGAGTCGATAAGTCAAAATCTACTTTTTCCTCTTTTTTCATATTTATCACCTTTTTCCCTATTTAATCTTGATTAAATGTATCATATCCTGCTGTATCTTTTACAAATCCAAGTGATATCTCTAAGTCTGCTCCTGAAGAATCAGTTTCTAGACTATCAATATCTTGTCCTTCAATCCATAAATAAATTCTTGTTTTAGTAATACCATTAGGTACTGTAAATAATGGTTGGTCTATTTCATTTTCTGTCATTGTTTCTTGTAACTCAAAATAATTCATATCTAAATTTGGTGATCCTGAAACAGTATTTTCAACATAAATTGGTCCACCAGGTCTTTTAAAAGCATAAGTATCAAAATATTCGCCATTAACAAGATTGACGTTATATTTTAAAGCTCTTTCAATTGATAAATTGGTATGTGCTGTACTATATGGTTCATATATTAAAGAATAGCAATTATTATTGCATCTTACGTTTTGAATTTCATTAACACTTGCATCTAAAGAAGTAGTTCCTATTTTAACAAAACCTACTCTAATGGAATTTAATAGACCTATCATTTCTTCATCAGCACGTTCATCAATTGTTATTTCGCTTCCTTCAGCTAAGAAAACATTATCATCAACAGGAGATCCTGTATCATTTCTAAAAAACAAATCAAAAGCTATATAAGAATTATATTCTCTTCTTTCAGTTTCTGCAGCAACTTCTGTATAAATATAACCATCTTCTAAATCTAAACTAGGGTATTGTACACCATTTCCACTAAAGAAAATATTAAAGTATTGACTATTATGATTTGTTATTCCATTACTTGATACTGGTCTTAATCCCATACTTGCCCATTGACTAGTATTATTAGGATAAGTTCTTACTAATTCATCAATTAATGTTTCGGCTGATATTTCCAATTCTGTTCCAAAATTTATTCCATCAAACGATATCTCTAATCCACTATTTTCTGAAACAATCATATTGAAAGTTTTAATGCGAACATTTAAATTATGAGAAAACCAAGCATACGATGAAAATATTAACAAAACACCTACTAATAATATTATAACAGCTGTTACTTTTAATTTTTTTACATTTACTTTTTTTTCTGTTTTACTATTTTTAGAGTTTTTTTTCGTTTTACCTGTCGTTTTCTTTTTGACATTTTTACTAGATGTATTAGTTTGTTTGGCCACTTATTCACCTACCTTTTATAGATATAAACAAAGAGTAATTTAATATTACTCTTTATTCACAATCTATGTTAATTAATGATAAGAGTCATTAATTAAATTATTCTATTGACTATCAGAAGGAGTAATATCAGTACTTGGTCCTTCATAATCGATATCTTCTTCTTCAAATCTTTCTTTTGTAAATCCAAAATTAACTGAGATTTTTAATCCTAATTGAGCAAAATCATAATTATCGATATCTTGTCCTTCAATCCAAATATATACTCTTACTTTTGTTATACTATTTGGCGCAAGTCTCATGAACTCTGGACGTTCATTTCCTTTTAAATCTTTCATTGTATCAGTAAAATATGGGAATTCTACTAATTTGAATTCAGAACCATCGAAATCATCTTCTGCAGCAGCTGTAGTATAATCAGCGTATGTTTTAGTATTAGCAGTATAACTATTATAAGCTGTACCATCATATACATTAACATTATCAGCAATATCAATTCTTCTACTGATTGCGTATGTTGGATATGCTGTTGTTGTATCTAATTCTGCACAAGTGTTACCTGGTTCAGCTAATTGATATGATTTAGAATCTTCAACATCAGTTAGAAGTATTATAATAATTTAAAGCATTTTGAACATGATCTGTATCATTTGGTTCCCAAATTTGAGCATTACGACAAATTCCTGTAACTTGTACTTGACCATCACTAGCTTCAACATCACTACAAGTAATAGCTGTAATATTACTTATTTCTGTTTCCTCACCAGTTGCTCCAGTCGTAGCTTCTACACGACCAATTTGTGCGAATGCTACACGTACTGAATTTTCAATACCTGTATTTGGTACTCCTCCAGCTGCAGCTACTGTTACTGCTGAATTTGTTGTTAAGAAGATTGCTTCTTCATTTCTAATATTATTTTCTGTATAATATTCTTCACCTGATAAATTTTTGATGAAT
>CASFHD010000033.1 GCA_949294455.1 uncultured Christensenella sp. | reverse complement strand
GTTTAGCAAAATGCATGATAAAAAGCTTGTTGTTATAGGAGATGGTCCTGATTTTAAGAAAATAAAATCTAAGGCAGCAGAAAATATAACATTAATGGGCTATCAGACGTTTGAGGTCTTGAAAGAGCATATGCAAAAAGCAAAAGCATTTGTATTTGCTGCTGAGGAAGATTTTGGCATAACTCCGGTCGAAGCTCAGGCATGCGGAACGCCTGTTATTGCTTATGGCAAGGGCGGAGTCTTGGAAACTATTATAGGTTTAGATGAGGAAAAATCTACAGGGATATTTTTTAGTGAACAGACGGTTGATAGTATTTGCAATGCAGTAAATATTTTCGAAAAAAATCAGGATAAATTTAAACCTGAAAATTGCAGAGTTAATTCTGAAAGATTTAGTAATGATAGATTTAAAGAAGAAATTAAGGAATTTGTAAAAAAATATGCAGAAAATGAATTTGACTATTGATGCAAGAATGATAAATGCATCTGGTATTGGAACAGTAATAAGAAATGTTTTAAAAAGAATAATTTATTTAAAACCTGAGTGGCAGTTTAATATTCTTGGTGATGGTAAAGAGTTAAGTTGTTTTGATTTTTTTAAAGTAAATAATGTTAGGATTATAGATTGTAAAGCACCAATTTATTCAATTAAAGAACAATTTAAATTAATCCAATGTATTCCAAAAACTACGGATGTATTCTGGTCACCTCATTATAATATACCTATCTTCTATAATGGTAAATTAATTGTTACTGTTCATGATGTGTTTCATTTGGCAATGCCACAGTTTGTTCAAGGAATACATAAGAAAATATATGCAAAATTCATGTTTAATAGAGTAAAAAAACAAGCGGAGCAGATAATAACGGTATCGCAATTTACTGCTGATGAATTGTATAGAATAGTCGGTGTGCCGAAAGAAAAAATAAATGTTATATATAACGGAATAGATGAAGATTGGTTTAACATAAAATTAGATAAGCCAGTTCATAATAAACCATATATTTTGTATGTTGGGAATGTAAAACCGCATAAAAATTTAATTATATTGATAAAAGCTTTTAGTGAAGTAAAAGATAAAATAGAACAAGATTTGATTATTGTAGGTAAAAAAGATGGCTTTATTACTGGCGATAATAAATTAAGTGAATTTGTAAATAGTAACGAAGATAGAATAATTTTTACAGGATATGTTGAAGATAATGTTTTGAAACGGTATTACAAGCAGGCAGATATTTTTGTTTTTCCGTCTTTATATGAAGGCTTTGGCTTACCGCCATTAGAGGCATTGGCCGCAGGTTGTAGAAGAGTGATATGTAGTAATGCTGCAGCAATTCCAGAAGTTTGTGGTGATCTGGTGGAGTACTTTGATCCTTTTGATAAAAACAGATTAAAAAAACTTTTAATCAATTCAAAAGTAAATAGAGATACGGTTTTATTAAAAAATTATGACTGGAATATTACTGTTGTAAATATCATAAATTTAATTAAAAAAATAATTAATGAGCATTAATAATATTTGTGATATTTGAAATCCAATCTATTTTATGAAAAGGGACAATCAAAATAAATGAATAAGCTATCGTCAGATGAAATAAAAATGCATGAGTTAAATTTTTTGATAAATTATAAGAAGAATGATTTAAAATTATTCTATTCTAGAAAAAGTTAATTAAGATAGAGGGTTGTGTATGTTTGAATCAATTGAATTACTTAATGGATATTTAAGAGTTACACCAATAGTATTTATAATTGATTTAATATTTTTATTTTTATTTCTTTATTCGTGGTATATTAATTGTTTAAAGAAGCGTTATCTTATTGATTTTTGGCATTCGGTATTAATAGTTCAATTTTTAATGATGCTTATAATAGGCTATCCATTTATGGGGTCATACAAAACTTTATTAGTTAGGCCACATATTAAATTATCTTTTGATATGTATTATGTAGATTGGGCGTATTTTATAAATTTAATTGGTTTTATATTTGTTTTTTTAGCAGCATATATATATAGTAAAGGAATAAGGATAAACTTTATTGATGATATAATTGAATTTTTATACAAAAAAATCAATTGCACGTTAACAATAATTTCTGATACAAAATTTTTCGGTAAAATTTTTGCACTATGTTTAATGTTTACATTATTTGTAATAATTTATTTAGTTATAGAAGGGAATCGTTTTTTTGATTTAAGAGGAATTGCCTTATTAAATGGACAGATAAGATGGGTGGCAAATTTATTTTTTGTTTGCATTTTGCCGACATTTATAGTATTAAGTTTATATCTAATTTTAACAAAACAAAATAATAATATTATTTTGTTATTATTATTATTTGGAGTATTTGAGTTAATTGTTTTTGGTGCACGAGGCGAAATAATTAGTAGTATAGTTGTGTGTATTTCAGTTTACTTAATAAAAAACAAACTTACATTACGAATTTTTTATAAATCTGTGAGCATATTATTAGCGTTAAGTATATTGTTTTTTTCTTTGGAATTTGTTAGAGAATCTTATAGGAGAGTACCAAATGAAAATAGAGTAAATCCTATCGTTAAACTGTATTATGGAAATAATTTATCAGATATACGCGATTGTGCATTGATATTAGAACATTGGGACGGAAAATATTTATACGGAAAAAATATATTAGCTGGGTTAATGTTTTTTGTTCCAAGAGAATATTCTGAATATAGAAATACTTGGGCTACTTCACGATATACTAATAGATTAGTAGGAGCTTCAGATGCACATGCTGGATATAGGATGGGTTTATTTGGCGAGATGTTTTTGACATTTGGAATCATTGGAGTTGGCATATGGGGCTTTTTATGGGGATATGTCATAAAAAGATTAGATTGTATTGTAAAAGCTAATAATGAAAATAAAAATTTTATTAAAATAATTTTTTCTGCATATTTAGTATATGAGTTGCTTTTTGGATTAATGTTCCATTTATCACTAGGTTGGTATTTCTGGATAAAATTAATTGTTTTTTTAAGTATCATATTTTTATATGAACGAAGGATAATTTAAGGAGTTTGTAAATGATAGGCAAGATTGCGCTTTTTTATATATTGCGTTTAGTGAATTATATAATACCTAAGAAAAATATTTTATTATTTACATCCAGTCCTAATTATTACGATAATGCTTTGTGTGTCTTTCAATATTTAATGAATAAAAAGAAAAAATATAAAATTGTTTGGTTGCTAGAAAATAATAATATAAAGAATAAATTAAACAATGTTATATATATAGAAAGACATTCTTTTAAAGGATTATATTATTTTTTTAGATCTAAATATATTTTTCATACACACGGATTGTACTTGAATGCAACAACAAAACAACAGATTGTTTTTTCGTTATGGCACGGAATGCCATTAAAGCGGATTCAATATTTATTTCCTAAAGATCTTACTAATATTGCCAATAGAAAATTAAATATAAACATAACAATAGCAACATCTGATCTTATGGCTGAGATTGTATCAAGATGTTTTAATTGTGATATTTCAAAAGTTAAAGTTGTTGGTTTACCGAGAAATGATTATTTGTTTGATAAGTTGAAATTTAAAAATATACCAGAAGATCAAAAAGTTATTGTTTGGATGCCTACATATAGAGATGGAAATAATAGAAAAGAAGGGCTTCAATATGAATTTGGCTTGCCTATAGTAAATAGTAAAAATTATTCTGAGATTAATGAATGGTGTTCTAAAAATAATATTTGTATTATAATCAAATTTCATCCATACCAAAAAATTAATAATATTTTAAGTGGATTATCAAATATAAAAATTGTATCCGAAGATATAGTTGATGAACAAAAACATTTTTACAGTTATTTAGGCTCGGCAGATGCGTTAATTACAGATTATTCATCTGTTTATATCGATTATTTAACTATAGATAAACCAATAGGATTTATTTTAGAAGATTATGCAAAGTATACAGATGATAGAGGTTTTGTTTTTGATAATCCACTAGAATATATGCCGGGTGTACATATTTATAATATTGAAGAATTGAAAAATTTTATCGAAGAAATAGCACATAACGTTGATAGTAGTAAAAATTTAAGAAATACTATAGGAATTAAACTAAATAAGTTTAGGGATAATAAAAATACAAAAAGATTTGTAACAGAGATATTACCTGTGCTTTTAGGAGAAAAAATAAAGTGAATAAATTTAATTCAATTCTTAAAGATACTATTGTTATAGGATTTGGTAATTTATTCTCAAAAGGTATAATTTTTTTTCTTGTTCCATTGCAAACCGCAATGATGACTACCAGTGATTATGGGCTGGCAGAAATTCTTTTTAATTTACTTAATGTTCTAATACCAATTTTTACTTTGGGAATTTCTGAAGCAGGGATGAGATTTTCCATTGATAACGCTAATAATAAAAAATCGGTTTTTTATGTAATAACAATGTTGCCGTTAATAGGCGGAATCGTTCTTGGGTTAGTAGTTTTAACT
>CASFHD010000032.1 GCA_949294455.1 uncultured Christensenella sp. | reverse complement strand
CGCAAATTTATTTTATCAAAGGAGGAATTTTTATTACCATTTCTTTATCGCTTAAACTTTCCGAAACCCCGCGTCTAACGCGGGGTTTTCTATATACAATAAAGCCCTGCAAAGCAAGGCTTAAATCATCCACGCGGGTATGTATAAAATATTTTTGGCGTCCGTGCCAAACTCCGGCGCAAGGCAAATAACGCTGCCGCCTGCAATTTGCACATCCGCGCACGCGGCAAAGGCCGGATTAACAATATTAAAACGCTTATACATTTTTTGCGGCTGCGCGCTCTTAGCGATAACGCACGGATACAGCACGCCGTTCTGCAAAATTAACAGCTCAATTTCCTTGCCGTTAAAATTGCGGTAATAATACAGCGGCGCTTTTTCACCGGCGGCAGCATAACTTTTATAAACTTCACCGATTACCCATGTTTCAAAAAACTCCGCGCTCATCGCTCCCATTTCCAGCGCATCAGCCGTGTTCCAACGCAGCAGGTACGCCGCAAGACCGGTATCCGTAAAATACAGCTTCGGCGTTTTAACAACATATTTAACGCCGTCAAACGCCGCAGGCTGAAGCAGGTACACCAGCCCCATCTTTTCCAAAATGCCCAGCCACTGTTTGGCAGTCGGTATGCTGATGCCTGTTTCCTTCGCCATAACGGCATAGTTTAACAGCTTTGCCGTTTGCGAAGCCGCCGCACACAAAAAGCGGTAAAACTTCATCTCATCGTTAAGCTGCACAAAATTGCGGATGTCGCGCTGTAAAATATCCTGCACCAAGCGCGCGTAATAACTTTGCCAATCTGCACCTTCGTTGTACATTGCAGGTTTATCCCCGCGCCAGATGCGTTCATAAATCTCCACAACATCATGCGGCACTGCGTTTTGCATACGTCCGGCAAGCGCACCCATCTCAGGCACAAACGGCGTGCTTTCGCGCCCGTCAATTTCCGCACTGCTTAATCCGCAAAGTTCAAGACAGGCAAACTTATCGCCAAGCTCCGCAAAAATAGTGCTTAACTTTTCGGCGTACTCCTTCGGCGCAATCAGCCAAAAATCGCCCGGCTTGCCATTATGCAAAACATAATCCTTAATCACCGGCACCAAATCCGGCGCATACTGAATATTATCAACCAGCACCGGAGGCGCGTAACGTTGTAGGAACAAGACAGGTTCTTCGTTCGCCATAACACGTAAAGCAGGGTCGATTAAATCGACATATTTGCGGGTGATGTCGGCAAGGTGTTTGAGAAAAGTTGTTTTGCCGGATTGGGATGAACCAATAATAACATATACTATATTTTTATTATTAAACTCTTTTACAAAATTACGAATACACATAATAAAATTATTTTAGCGAGGTATTAGCCTAAATTGTTCGTACTGTTTAATATATTTTATTAAAGCATTTTTATATTTATAATTATCGTCACTTAATTTAGTTTTTTCCTCTTTACTACAATATAAATAAAAAAATGGTGGTACTTCTGCTTTCTTGTACAAATCATTAAATATTGTATCAAACGAATATAATTTATTGTTGATATAAATCATAATAGAATTATGTTCTATATGTGTCAATTTTGTTTTATTGATAACTATATCAAAGTGAAATTTTTGTCCATCATTAGTAGTAAATTCATTAATATATTTTTCAAAATCATTGATACCTTCATTTCTATTAAGATACGCAACCATTTGTTCTGTCGAAAAATCTCCAATAGGAATTATACTACCTTCCGATGAAAAATATGCCTGGAACTCTGCAAAACTTTTCCAAATAGCTTTCTTTCTATCTTTTCGACTGATAACAGCATTTACTTCAGGAATATCTCTATTTTCAAGAAATAAATTCCAAATAACATCATCACAAACTAAATTCTTTTCTACACTTTCAGGCGAAAAATATTTTTTTATAAATTCCTTAGGATTTTTTTGTTGTTCAGAAATTTTCTTTACAGCTTGTTTTATTAAGTAACTTTCGTAAGACACTTTATGATGTGAATAAATCCAAGTGTAAAGTGCATTTCTAGACATAACTACATTTTGAATTACGCCAACTGCGGTTTTTTGAAAAGCCAAACATATTTTTTGTTTTCTATCTGTATCATTATATAACGCAAATACTAATGAACCTAAAAGTCTTTTAGTATCGACCATTGTATTTGCAAACCCTGAAACAGCCGAATCTCGTGCAATATAATCTAATTTGTCTACATCAATAGATGAATTCAATAATTTAATAATACAATTTTTATATCCATTTAAATCTGTATAATTTGTATATTGTGCACCTAAAATACATCTTGCTAAAAATAACATTAATATTTTAATTCCATTGCTTTCATTTCTGTTACTGTCCTCATTTCTCTCATTTGCAATTTGCTCCAACTTATCTCTAAAACATTTAAAAATCAAAATACAACTGGCAATCTCATGTGGTGCAGCATTTGCAGTTCTGCAGTTTGCTTTAAAAGACTCAAAATCTTCTTCTCCAGAAATACTATTTATCTCTTCTGCAACTTGAAAAAATTCATCTAAAATATCAACAGTAGATATATTTCCATCCACATCTTTTTTTGCAATATCTTTAAAATAACTTTCTAATGTATGCGAAAACGGAGAATGGCAAACATCATGTAATAATGCCGCCATTTCAAAAGAAAATAATATAGTTTCCTGTTCTTGCTCGGTCGGGAATTTATAGCTACTTCCTACACATGTTTTATTATAATCAATTACTACTTGTTTATTACGTTTTAAAGCTCTAATAGCAACTTTAGCCAAATGATAAACACCTATAGAATGTATAAATCTATCATGCCTAGCAGAAGGATAAAGACATCTCATGCTAGTCTGCTCTATCCTACGCAACCGCTGAAAGTATTTATCATCAATAATTTTTTCGCAAACATTGTTATCTATGCGTATATAATCATAAAGAGGATCTTTAAATACTTTTTTAAATATCTTTCCCATAATATGAATCCTTTAATTAAATAATATTTATTAAAATATAAATTTCTTCTTTTTCATCATCTGATAAAACATCAAAAAATCTTTTTTTTAGTATATGATTATTTTTTAAATAATATTCTGTCATAACTATTTTATTATCATAAAAAGCAAAACAGTCATCATAATTGCTTAGTTCATAAAATATTTCTGTAATATTCTTGTTAATTGAAATTTGGAGTTGGTTCAAACAATATTGTTCAATGTTTTTAATTTCTTTATCACCAATTCCATTACCTTGCAAAGCTAATAAGCTGCCAATTAAATTAGGAAGTAGCATTATAACTTTCTCCTTCCGATTATCGTGATTATCAAATTATTTTTCTTTGAATAACATTCTAGCTTGTGCTAAATCTTCATGTGTATCAATTTCGTACCAACGCCCATTTAGCGGACAAGCTTTAAAATTACAGTCTTTTAAAATATCATTAATAGCTACCTCACTCCAAAGCTTTAATTCTTTCTTGCCATTGATGTATTCATCACACTTATTAAAAAATGCATTGCCACCTTCAACAGAAAATTTATAAATATCAATTGAGGAACCTAACGCTTTATCAGGCGTAATCGTTTTTGCTATTTGAACTAATTTACCTTCCATTTCCACAACTTTCATTGATTCTTCCATATAAGTACAAATATCAACTACAATCGCATCATCTGCATAAAAATCAATCAATGATTTTAATACGGTTTTATCAAAAAACACATCAGCATTCATCATCAAAAATTCACTATTTTTAATGACGTCTTTTGCCAAAAACGCAGAATACATATTATTAGTTGAATTGTAGTTAATACTCTCAATAAAATTAATACCAGAATATAAAGAATTTATATAATTTTTCAACAAATTAGATTTGTATCCTGTAATAACTGTAATATCGTCTATACCACATGCTCTAATATTTTCTATTTGATTTTGGATTATAGTTTTTCCATCAATAACCTCTGTCATACATTTTGGATGATCATCAGTAATAGGAGCTAATCTAGTTCCTAATCCTGCTGCTAAAATTAATGCTTTCATGTTTTTACCTCATTTCATTTTAATTTCTTTGCTGCATAAAATAATCCAATAAAGTTTTTATAATAAACAGCTAATAAAATTATCATTAGAACAACATTGCCAAAAAAAATGTTATTCGTTGAAAATGTATAAATGTAAACTTGTATTAACAAGCACAAAAATCCTATCAAATGTTTTATCATATTAAGATCAATTAAAATAATTTTATTGATGTCAATTATGCGATAAATCATTACTACACAATAACTTATTACAGCTGATATTACAGCACCATAAATACCATATTCAGGTATTAGCAAAAAATTAAACGCCATACTCGCAATACTTCCACACACCGTAGAATAAAAAGCTCCTTTAGTATTTTTCAACGCTCCATAAATAGCACCCCAATACATTGGCAAACAGCATGCTGTTCCCATAAATACTATTCCTGGCAAATACTGATAAGATTCCGTAAAATCTCCTCTTATAAAAATTCTAGCAACTGTCGTAGAAAACATCATAAATAAAGCTGACCCTAAAACAACAGCGAACAAAAAATAATCATGAATAGCAGTAAAGAACTCTTTTCTTCCTTCCCCCATATTTATATTTTTAGCCGCATTAATTTGCCATGATTGAAAAAACACCCCATATACAGTACTAATTATTAAAGAAAATTTAGCTAAAGCCGAATAAATCCCTACATCACTCAAAGTGCAATAGTAAGCTAAAATATACCGATTAGACAAATTAGTTATCCACCAAGCCAATAAATTACTAACTAAAGGCAAACTATACAATATCATTGATTTAAATAAAACTTTGTCAAAATATTTTATAGAAAAATCAGCATAGATCTTTAATCTTCCACAAAAAATCAAATATAAAACGGTAATTAAATTTGCTAAAATATATGAATTTAAATAGCCATTTACTCCGCTATTTTTTATTGCCAAAAAATAATATGAAAACGAAAACAATAATGCTGCAAAACAAATACTACCAAAAGAATATAATTTTAATTTATTTATACCTTTAGAAAATTGTAAATATATTTCTCTTAATGAAAAACAAAAATATAAAACAAACAATTGAAGAAAATACTGTTTGTATTCATCACACAAAAAATATGCAGTTAAAACTACTAACCCAAGAACGATTCCGCCTATTAACGGCAACATTGTTATTACATAAAAAACCGATTTTTTATTATTAGCGTTATCAATGGAAAA
>CASFHD010000031.1 GCA_949294455.1 uncultured Christensenella sp. | reverse complement strand
AGCATATGACTTAACAAAAACTAGAAGAGATGGTGGAAGAGATGCTATAGGAAAATATAGAATTGGTACAGATAAAAGTAATATTCAAGTTGAATTTGCATTAGAAGCAAAAAGATATGATATTAACAATTCTGTTGGAGTGAAAGAAACATCTAGATTAATATCGAGATTAAAACATAGAGAGTTTGGAATTCTAATTACAACATCTTATGTAGATATGCAAACATATAAAGAAATTGTAGAAGATGCACATCCAATAGTAATTATTTCAGCAATAGATATCATAGATATTTTAAAAAAGTCAGGGATAAAAACAGTTCAAGATGTAAAAAAATGGTTAAAAAATAATTTTTAATAATATTATGGGGGCAATTATTATGATAGTATATGAAGCAACAAAGCAACTATTTGTAGAAGATGTTGTACAAGATAGAATTGAAGAAAATATAGATAGAAAATTTTATGAAAAAATGGGATATCATAAGCATTTACAGTATATGAATTAAAACAGATGATTCATCCATCATATCAAGTATTCATAATTATCTAACTATAACATTGCAAACATTACTATCTGATAATTATAAATATTATTCAGAAAGACAATTTTATACAACAAATATAAATTGTGATGCAGAGGCTGTAGTAGAAGAACATCCAAATACAGATAATTTTCATAATCATTTTGTAACTAATGTTTATTCATTTAAAAATGAATAAAGTACTATAGTAACTTTAGAAATACAGCATTACTTCGAAAAATATCAGATAAGATTTGTAAGGTAAAATAGATAAAATTAAACTAAAAAAAAGAATTGAATTTAGTATAGAAATTGTAGAATAATGTTGTTAAAATATAGTTTTTGTGATATAAAATATACGAGAAAGATTATAATTTGATAGGAGTAAAAATGGCTAATAAGAATGTTAATCTTCAAAAAGCTAAAAATATAAAAGATGATGAATTTTATACAACATATGAGACTATTGAAAAAGAGATGGTACATTATATTAAACATTTTACAAATAAAATAGTATTGTGTAATTGTGACGATCCGTTTGAATCTAACTTTTGTAAATACTTTTTGAAGAATTTTAATATATTAAAATTAAAAAGATTAATATGTACTTCTTATAAATCATCAAAAATGGTTGGAACACAAAGTGTATTATTAGATTCAAATAATGAACCATTGCATTCGGAACAAGGGTATGTATTAGATGTAAAACATTTCTGTGACATTGACGGAGAAATATCAGATAAGTTTATTTCTGATTTTATAAATAAATCTAAAGTAATAAAAAAACTAAAAGGTGATGGTGATTTTAGAAGTCCAGAATGTATAAAATATTTAAAGATATCTGATATAATAGTTACAAATCCACCCTTTTCTTTATTCAAAGAAATGGTATCAGAGTTAATGAAATACAAAAAAAAGTTTTTATTAATTGGAAATCAGAATGCATTAACATATAAAGAAATATTTCCATTAATCCAAAGGAATGAGGTATGGACAGGTTATCAATTTGGTGAAATGAAATTTAGAGTTCCAAGTTCTTCAGAACCAAGGAAAACAAGGTATTGGGTTGATGAAACAGGACAAAAATGGAGAAGTCTTGGTAATGCTATGTGGTTAACAAATTTGGATAATGAGAGAAGACACAAAAAAGTTCCATTGAAAAGTTATTATAATCCAAAAGATTATCCTAAATATGATACTTTTGATGCAATTAATGTAAAAACTATTAATGATATTCCATGTGATTATTCTGGAATAATGGGAGTACCAATTACTTTTATTAACAGATATAATAGTGAACAATTTGAAATTATTGGTGAAGCAAATCATGGATCAGATAATGAATTTGATTTATTTAAACCAACAATAAATGGGAAAGCTTTATTTAAAAGAATACTTATAAGGAATAAGCAACCAAAAATCAAAAGTATGCAGGAATTTAGAATATTAGACTTATTTAGCGGAGCTGGAGGCTTTTCATACGGAATGGAAAAAAATACTCATTTTAAAACAGAAGTAGCCTTAGATATTAATGGGAAAGCATTAAATACTTTTAAGTATAATATGCCAGATACAACAATTGTTTGTGGAGATATTACCAATTCAGAGGTAAAAAAGAAAGTTATAGAATTAAGCAAAAAGAAAAATGTAAATATGATAATAGGTGGACCACCATGTCAAGGATTTTCTTTAAAAGGAAAGAAACTTGGCTTAAATGATCCTAGAAACTTTTTATTTAATGAGTATTTAAACATAGTAGATGCATTAAAACCAGAAGTTTTTATAATTGAAAATGTAAAAGCATTACTTTCTACATCTGCAGGATGGTTCAAAAACCAAATAATAGAAAAAGTTCAAAATATGGGGTATATAGTTGATTATGGGGTTTTAACTGCATCTGATTTTGGAGTACCACAATCAAGGCAGAGAGCAATATTTATTTGCTCAAAAAATAAAAAAATATCATTACCAAAGTCTACATGTGATAAATTAGTAACTGTTAGAGATGCAATTTCTGATTTAGCATATTTAAATTCAAACGAAGGTGATTTTGAACAAAATTATATTACACAACCCACAAGTGAATATCAAAAATTAATGAGAAACAATAGTGTTAAATTATATAATCATAAGGCATCTAATCATTCAGAAATAGCTATAAAAAAATTAAAAATGATTCCACCAGAATGTGGAAAAGAAAGCTTACCACAAAATTTAATAGGAAAACAAAAATTTTCTGGAACATGGGGAAGACTTAAATGGGATTCAGTATCACCAACAATAGACACAAGATTTGATGCTTCTTCAAATGGAACTAATAATCATCCTTTTTTAAACAGGGCTATTACACCTAGAGAAGCAGCGAGGATACAATCTTTTGACGATAAATTTATATTTTGGGGTACAAAAGTTAATATTAGGGAACAAATTGGTAATGCAGTTCCACCTTTGATGGCGAAAGGAATAGCAGATCAAATATATAAAGTATTAGGGGGAGAAAAATGAATGTAGAAATGGCATATTTAATAGGAATGATTTTAGGAAATGGTGAAATCCAAAGAGGAGCGACGAATACAAATATTACAATAGATATTCCATATAAAAATTTATATACAGATGATTTGAAAGATGTTCAAATTTATGTAAAAGCAAGTATAGTTGATATTCGTGCAATAGTTGAACCTTTGATAGGACATAATTTAGTTGTTACTGAAACAAAACATTCGACAAAAATGTCTTTTTCAAAGAGCAATAATGAGTATGTAATTAGAGAAATCATTAGATTGATTGGGAGTGGTAGACATCATTCAACGATGAGAATGAATCCGGAATTATTTAGTATTACAACAGATGAGAAAAAAGCTCTATTACGAGGAATAGCTGATGTTACAGGATATATTAGGAAAAGTAATATAGCTTTTGGCCAAGAAGGCGCTCATAGAGTATATATTGAAATACCGGGGAATTGGTACTTGGTTATTGATATTGCTAATATGTTGAAAGATGTTGATGTTCCTGTTCAGACAATTGACTTTGGACATCCAAATTTTAGAGATTCACATTTAAAAGATTATAATAAGGGAAAGAAAACTGTGTGGAAAAGAGAACATCAAATCAAAATCTTTGCAAATGAATTTTTACCAATAGGATTTAATATTAAGCATAAACAAGATGCTTTGAAAAAATATAGCGAAGAGTTATTAGAATTTATAGATCCTGAAAAAACACATAAGTTTTATTGGGAAAAAGCAACAAGAAAAACTACTAAACCAAGACATCCAGGGGAAGATGATATATCACTGCCAGAAGAAATTAGAGGAAAACACTTTGATTCATGGACAGAGTTAGCAAAGGAGTTAGGATATGGTGAATAATGTAAAGAAAGAAGTCGAACTTTATGAACCAATGAGAATATGGTTTCAACAATATTTAGAAGAAAAATATCAAGGATGGAAAGTAATTACAATAGATTCTCATTCAAGAACTTTAGATTTATATTTAGAGGAAAATGGAGTTATAGATAACTATCCTGAAACTGTAGGATTAGATATTCAAATTGATGTTTTAGGAATATTGAAAAGAAATAATAAAACAATGATTGCGTTTATAGAAGCTAAGAAGACGCAATTGAATTTACATGATTTAGGACAACTATGGGCATATTGTAAACTTTGTGATCCTGCAGAAGCCTTCTTATTATCATCTGATGGATTAGGAAGTTTAAATAAAATATTAAATAATTTAGCACGTACAGATTTATTAGATTTTGGAGATAGTAGAACTATAAAGCAAATGCAAGTTGCTAAATGGGATTTAAATACAAATTCATTAGACTATAAATCTGTAGTTCCTAAATTATAACTAGGAGTATTTAATGAACGTAAAAGATATGATAAAAAAATCTAATATCAATTTTAAAGAGAGAAAATTAAATTTTTTAACTTACTTGATATTTGAAAATGAAACAATGTTGGTTTTAATAAAAAATAATAAAAATATTTTCAAAATTACAAGAGATGATTTTAATGATTTAGAGCAAGAATTATTAGATTATGATTTTTGTTTAATTGATGATTCAAAGAATCAGTTATATTATATGAAAGTAAAAGAACCTAATAACTTTATTAGAAAAGCTTTTGACTCTACAACGAAAAATGAAATATATTTTGGAAAAGAAATTTTGCAAAATAAAATTACAGAAGATGATTTGATAAAAAAAGTAAAAAATATTGGAAGATAAGTTAACTAAATACAAAAAAATATAAAGGCAAAATATGAAAGTATAATTACAGAAGTATTTTGCCTTTGACTATAAACAAATTGAAAAAATAAAAAACTTCTAAAATACCAATTGTACTACAATATCATAAAAAAGTGGTACAATTGTTTTTTACATTTATGCAACATTCGGGCTATTTTGGAGCGCGATTGTAAATTAACTATTCATCAAAACATCATATAGCTAACTGAAAAGAATCAACAAAGCCGTTCCTATAATACTTCTAATTCCAATAACATAAAAAATCTATAAAATTTTCATCAGGTTTATCTAATTGTCGCTTAACATATTTTGACTCTATTTGAGCACATTTTTTAAAAACTTATAATAACAGAAACTAATAAGAAAGAAGTAGAAATTGCAAAAGATTTTACAGAAAAATGTATAAATAAAAATCAAAAAAACGGGCTTATTATTACAGGAAAATCTGGAGTAGGTAAAACACATTTAGCAACAGCTATTTTAAATAAACTTACAGAAAAAGATATGTTAGTTTTGATGGGAAGATTGATTTTATTGTTAGATGTAATTAAAGATACTTTTAAAGATTCTTCAAGCAAAGAAAAGGAAATAATAGAATTATATTCTAAGGTTGATATGCTTATAATTGATGATCTAGGAACAGAAAAAATTAATAGTTGGGCATTAAAAAAATTATATACAATTATAGAAAATAGAAATGAAAATAAGTTACCAATTATAGTAACAACTAGATTTAATAAAGAGAGTCTATTAGATAGATTTTATCAAAGTGAAGACGAAGAATTATCAGAAGTTGTTATTCAAAAGTTGTATCAATTTTGTTATGGAATTGAACTGAAAAAATATAATCAAAATGAAAAAGAAAAAGTTAGTATAAGCGACCAAACTAAATACTAACTTAATCCAAAAACTAAAATTATTATAAAATATTTATGAACAAAAGTAAAGAATATTTTAGGCTAAAAAAATTTAATCTGATTCATTTATGATAATGTCTTAATAAATCATTTGAGAAAATGTCTCAACCAAAAAATATTATAGATACTTTCAATAAAAAATTATATAATACA
>CASFHD010000030.1 GCA_949294455.1 uncultured Christensenella sp. | reverse complement strand
TGCCATTACCTCAATCATCATATTGCTCTATATAGCGCGCATAGCAGGCTCAACCTCCAGAATGTTCATTGCAGTATTCTGGATATTAAGCTTTATCCTTTTAGTAGTATTCCGTTATATCGTAAAAAAGATACTTGAAAAATACCAGCTTCTGCAAGTACCTGTGCTTATCATCGGCGCAGGTAAAACGGCAGAGCTTTTAGTACAGGGCATTAAAGACGACGCCGGTATGGGCTATAAAATTATAGGATTACTTGAAGATAACAAAGTAGAAGACGGCATACTGGAAAAATATCCAGTACTTGGTAAATTCAGCGATGCTGAACAGGTAATAACCAAATACAACATTCAGCATGTCTTTATAGCAGCACCAGGCTTGGAACAGGGCAAACTTACCAAACTAATCTATAAAGTACAGCCCTTAGTAAAAAGCATGGGTGTAATACCAAACCTTGTAGGCGTACCCATGGGCGGCATAGAAGCAGAAAGCCTCTTTAATGAAAAACTTATGCTATTAAGGTTACGCAATAACCTTGCACGTCCTGTCAACCGTTGGATAAAAACAATCTTTGACTATGTACTTACCATTACCGGCACAATCGCTATCAGCCCGATACTTATAGTAATAGCCTTATGGATATATAAAGATTCACCGGGACCTGTAATCTTTAAGCACAGGCGCATAGGAAAAAACGGTAAAGAATTTAACTGCTACAAATTCCGCAGCATGTGCGTAGACGCAAAAGAAAAGCTGGAACAGCTTTTAGCAAATGACGCCGAAGCCAGAGCCGAATGGGAAAAAGACTTTAAACTTAAAAACGACCCGCGCATAACAAAAAGCGGAGCGTTTTTACGTAAAACAAGCCTGGATGAACTGCCGCAGATATTCAACGTACTGAAAGGTGAAATGAGCCTGGTAGGCCCGCGCCCGATAATAAGGGACGAAATGGAAAGGTACGGCGAATACATTGACGACTACCTTATGGTAAAACCGGGCATAACCGGCATGTGGCAGGTAAGCGGCAGAAGCGATATCGACTACGCAGAGCGTGTACTGCTGGATAGCTGGTACACCCGCAACTGGAGCGTATGGCTTGATATAACGCTGCTGTTTAAAACATTTAAGGTAGTATTACTCAGAAAAGGTGCGTATTAAATAAAAAATTAGGAGATGAAATAATGAAAATACTTTTAATAAATCCACCATTTAAAACAGAATATGGGAAATTTTCGCGTGATCAAAGAAGCCCGGCAATTACTAAAAGTGGTACATTGTATTATCCTACATGGCTGGCATCAGCGACAGGGGTATTAGAAGAAGCTGGATTTGAATGTAAGTTAGTTGATTGCTGTGCGCTGTTAATGAAAACGGATGAAGCACTTGATATGGTGAAAACGTTTAATCCACAAATGGTAGTTATTAATACATCTACGCCGAGCATTTATAACGATTGCGAATTTGCAGAAAAAATAAAAATAAAAAATAATTCGATTTACACAATTTTAGTTGGTACTCACCCAAGCGCAGTACCAGAAGAAACTATGAAAAATTGTAGTGCTATTGATTTTATAGCCCGTAGAGAATACGAATTTACATTAAAAGAATTAGCTGAACAATTAAAGAACAATAAAGAAGATTTTTCGCAAATATTAGGATTAACGTATAGAAATAAAGATGGTGAAATTTGTTCTAATCCTGATAGGCCTTTTATTGAAGATTTAGATTCATTACCATTTGTATCTAAAATATACAAAGAGCATGGAATAAATCCAACTGATTATTTTTTTGCGGCTGCTGAATATCCAATGATGATGATATTTACTGGTCGCGGCTGTCCTAATAACTGCTTTTTTTGTGTATACCCGCAAACCTTTCATGGTAGGAAAAAATATAGACTTAGAAGCCCTGAAAATGTGGTACAGGAAATAGAATATATATTGGATAATTTCCCTGAATTAAAATCACTTGGTTTTGAAGATGATACCTTTACGGCTGATTTAGAACGTACAAAACAGATTTGTCGTTTGATGATACAAAAAGGTTTTAATAAAAAAATTAACTGGTGGGTTAATGCACGCGTAACTTTAGATTTAGAAACCATGCTTTTAATGAAAGAAGCTGGGTGCAGGCTTTTAATTGCAGGTTTTGAAAGTGGCAATCAAAATGTACTAAATGCAATGCACAAAGGTATAAAACTTGATTGGTCAAAACGTTATGTTGAAAATGCTCGAAAAGCAGGTTTATTGATTCACGGATGTTTTATGGTTGGTAATCCTGGAGAAACCAAAGAAACAATGGAAGAAACTTTTCAGCTGGCGTTAAAGCTTAATACAGATACTGCACAATTTTTCCCGCTTATGGTATATCCAGGAACTGATGCTTATAGCTGGGCAGAAAAAAATAACTATATAATTACAAAAGATTATTCCAAATGGATAACAGACGAAGGACTTCATAGTTGTGTTTTATCTTTTCCGAACTTAACTGCAAAGGACATGGTATCTTTTTGTGATGAAGCAAGAAAGCGTTATTATTTACGACCAGCATACATAATAGCAAAAATGAAACAATTTATTATGTATCCTGCCGAAAGGAAACGTCTTTATAAAGCCGGAAGTAGGTTTATTAAATTTTTATTTAGGAAGGATAAGTAATGGCTTGGCTAATAGTTATATTATTAGTAATTTTAATAATATATCCATATGTAATTTATCCGATAATACTCCTTTTATTACCTAAAAAACATATAAAAAATGATAAAAAAAATCATATTTCAGATGTTTCGTTATTCATAGCTGCCTATAATGAAGAAAAGGTAATAGAAGATAAATTGCTTAATTCGCTTGATTTAGATACTACTGGGATTAATTTGGAAATCTTAGTTGCGTCAGATGGTTCTAATGATGCTACCAATGTTATAGTTAAAAAGTTTGAAAAACAATATCCCAATGTACGTCTTTTAGATTTTAAAGAACGACAAGGCAAAGTAAATGTAATAAACCGGGGATTACAATTTTGTAAAGGTGAAATAGTTTTATTATCAGATGCTAACGCTATGTATAATAAAGAATGTTTGCAGAAAATATTACCATATTTCCAAAATGAAAAATGTGGCTGTGTATCTGGAGAGAAACGTATTAAAGCGGAAGGCGATGCTATTAGTAAAAATGAGGGATTATATTGGAGATTAGAATCAAAAATAAAGCAGTTAGAAGCAAAAGTGATGACCGTAATTGGTGCAGATGGTGCTTGTTATGCAATAAGGAAAGAACTTTTTAAAACTTTACCAAAAGATACAGCAGTAGATGATTTTCTGTTATCAATGAAAATAGTTGAACAAGGGTATGTAATTGAATATGAGGCAAATGCGTATTCGTATGAAAGTAGTGGAAGCAATTTAAAACAAGAACTGAAAAGGAAGGTAAGGATTGCTGCCGGAAATTTCTTTAACTTGCGATATTTGAAGAAGTTTTTAGGGTTAGACATAATTTCATTTATGTTTATTTCGCATAAACTGTTACGATGGATTTCACCATTATTTTTTATGTTTCTTACTGTTACATTAATAGTTTTATCTACAAATAGTTATGCGGCTGTAATTATATTGTTATGTTTGCTGTTTACTTACATAATAGCTCTGTTAAATTATAAGTTTAATTTAAATATTTTATTGATCAATAAAGTAACACGTGTAATTACATATTTTTATTTAACTGTATTTGCACAGTTTATGGGCTTTATTAGATTTTTAGCTGGAAAGCAAAAAGCTATATGGACAACTATTAGAGAATAAAAATTTAATGAATGGGAGAAAAATTTTGAATAAAGTTTCTATTTTAATGGCTATTTATAAACCAAATATTAAATGGCTTATAGAACAAATAAGTTCTTTGAATGCTCAGACGTATGGAAATATTGAGTTAATAGTATACAATGATTGCCCCGATGATATGATAAACTATGAAAAAATTTATAGAAAATATATAACAAATTTTAATTTTAAAATTATACATGGAGAAATTAATTTAGGTTCAACTTTAGCGTTTGGAAAGTTGACAGAAATGGCTGATGGAAAATATATTGCTTATTGTGACCAAGATGATGTATGGTTGCCAAATAAGATAGAGATATTGGTAAATGAAATAGAAAAAAATGATGCAGATTTAATTTGTAGTGATATGTATGTTATTGATGCAAAAAGCAATATAGTTGCAACTTCTATTACTCAAGTACGGCCTCGTTATATATTTTATAATGGCGAGAGTGTTTTTGAAAATGTTATAGTACATAATTGGGTAACTGGTTGTACTGTTTTAGTAAAAACTGAATTTGCAAAAAATGCCTTGCCTTTTCCTAAAGAATTTGTACATGATGTTTGGTTAGCTGCTTATGTTGGTGCTTATGGTAAAATATTAAATTTGAATGAATCATTAATAAAATACCGGATACATTATGATAATCAAACATTAGTGTTAGTAGGTATTAATAATAAAGATGATTATTATATTAATAGAATTTTAGGATTTAAGAAAAAAATTGAAATTTTAGAACAAAGATTTAATAGTGATAATATTAAGAATACAATTCAACTTTTAAGTAAATTTGCAAATGCAAGAGATTCTTATTATAACAACTGTAATTTAAAGAATTTTTATAGTTTGTTTAAATTAAGAAAAGCCAATAAATCAATAGTATATTTTGAATTAAGTTTACCGTTTATGCCAGAAATCTTTTTTAGATTTTTAGTTAAGCAAATACGTAAGGGAAAAATATAAGGAAGGTGAAAGCATGAAAGGCATAATTTTAGCAGGTGGCAGTGGAACGCGTCTTTATCCGTTAACAATGGTAACAAGCAAACAGTTATTACCTATATACAACAAACCAATGATTTTTTATCCGTTATCTACACTTATGCTGGCTGGTATTAGAGAGATTTTGATAATTTCTACACCGCATGATTTGCCAAATTTTGAAAAATTATTGGGTAACGGTGAAAGATATGGTATTAAGTTAAGTTATAAAGTACAGCCTTCTCCTGATGGTTTAGCACAGGCTTTTATTTTGGGTGAAGAATTTGTTGGTAATGATAGCTGTGCTTTGATTTTAGGTGATAATATTTTTTATGGTGCAGGGTTAAGCAAATATTTAAAACAAGCTGCCAATAATAAAGAAGGAGCAACTGTTTTTGGCTATTATGTTGATGATCCGGAACGTTTTGGCGTTGTTGAATTTGACGCAGCGGGTAAAGCTGTATCAATAGAAGAAAAACCTGTTGCACCCAAAAGCAATTATGCTGTTACTGGCTTATATTTTTACGATAACGACGTATGCAAATACGCCAAAACGCTTAAACCTTCAGCACGTGGAGAACTTGAAATTACTGATTTAAATAAAATCTATCTTGAGAATGATAAATTAAATGTTATCACGCTGGGGCGTGGCTATGCATGGCTTGATACGGGAACGGTGGACAGCTTAAACGAAGCAGCTGAATTTGTAAAAGCTGTTGAAACAAGAGCCGGCATACCCATTGCAGTGCTTGAAGAAATTGCCTATAACAACAGCTGGATAACTAAAGAGCAGCTTTTAGAAAGCGCTGAAAAATATGGCAAAGCGCCTTATGGGCAATATCTTAAAAAAGTAGCAGAAGGCAAAATAAAATATTAAGAAGGAATCCAAAATGAAAATAACCAAAACAAAACTTGAAGGTGTAGTGATAATTGAGCCTGATGTATTTGGCGATAACCGTGGCTTTTTTATGGAAAGCTGGAATAAAAAGAAAATGGCAGAAGCAGGTTTAGATTATGATTTTGTACAGGATAACCATTCTAAAAGCACGCTAAAAGGTACTTTGCGAGGAATTCATTTTCAAAAAGGTGATAAAGCTCAAGCCAAACTGGTGCGCTGCGTAAAAGGCGCAGTAATTGATGTTGCTGTTGATTTGCGTAGAAATAGTCCGACATTTAAACAGTGGGTTGGCATAGAATTAAGTGAAGAAAATAAAAAACAACTTTTAATACCGC
>CASFHD010000029.1 GCA_949294455.1 uncultured Christensenella sp. | reverse complement strand
GATTAACGAAGAAGAACAAAAACGCCTGCAAAAAGTGCCGTTTTTATCCAACATCCCGCTTCTGGGCGAACTGTTTAAAAACCGCACCACCAGCAAAACTAAAACCGAAGTGCTGATGATTTTAACCCCACACCTCACCGACGCAGGCGAATCCCCTGCTATTTATAACACTAACTTGTTTGATGAAAGCGTGTTAAACAAAGAAAACTAAAAACTTACCTCACATGCAGAACAGCCTTTTACCCACAATTGTAAGTAAAAGGCTGTTTGTTTTATCTTCCACCATACATTTTTTCGTAATACTTCTGGTATTCGCCGCTGATGATTTCCTGCCACCAGTCCTTATTGGCTAAATACCACTCAATCGTTTTGGCAATGCCGTCCTCAAACTTCGTCTGCGGCAGCCAGCCAAGCACGTTGTGTATCTTCGTCGGGTCAATAGCATAACGCCTATCGTGCCCCGGGCGGTCTTTTACAAAGGTAATCAAATCTTCGCTCTTATCCAGTGCTTTTAAAATAATCTTCACAACATCCAAATTAGTCTTTTCGTTGTGTCCGCCTACGTTGTAAACTTCGCCCTCGCGCCCCTGACGGATAATTAAATCAATAGCGCTACAATGGTCTTCCACATACAGCCAGTCGCGCACGTTAGCGCCGTCGCCGTATACCGGCAACGCTTTATCATACATGGCATTAATAATCATCAGCGGAATTAACTTTTCCGGGAAGTGATACGGACCATAGTTGTTGCTGCAGCGGGAAATCGTCACAGGCAAACCGTAAGTACGGTGGTACGCAAGAACCAGCAAATCCGCGCTTGCTTTAGAAGCAGAATACGGGCTAGAAGTATGCAGCGGTGTGGTTTCCGTAAAGAACAAATCCGGCCTGTCCAGCGGCAAATCGCCGTAAACTTCGTCCGTGCTTACCTGATGATAACGCTTAATGCCGTACTTACGGCAGGCATCCATCAGCACACCTGTACCGATAACATTGGTTTTTAAAAACAGCTCCGGTTCTAAAATGCTGCGGTCAACATGGCTCTCCGCCGCAAAGTTTACCACAACATCAGGCTTTTCTGTTTCAAACAAACTGTAAACAAAATCGCGGTCAGCAATATCGCCCTTCACAAACTTAAAGTTAGGCTGCTGCATCGCACCGTTTAAGCTGCTTAAATTGCCCGCATATGTCAGCTTATCCAGACAAATAAATTCGTCCTCCGGATGCTGTTTAAGCTCATAATATATAAAATTACTACCAATAAACCCGGCACCGCCGGTGATGATGAGTTTCATGGTTACACCTCAATAATTAATTTAAAATTTATTATTAACTTAAAAACTAACTTTGTCAATAAAATCATTTAACGCTACTTGCCAATCAGGCAAAGTATTAAAATTATTTTTTACTAATTTCGTTTTACTCAATCTACTGTTCAATGGTCTTTTCGCCATTGTCGGATATTCTGCTGTTGTTATATGATTAATTTTTACGTTCAACCCTGATATTTTAAATATTTCTTCAGCAAATTCTGCCCAAGTACATACACCTTCATTAGTCACATGATAAATTCCATATTTATCAGTCTTTACCATATCAACCAATAATGGTGCTAAATCTGCTGTATATGTTGGGCTGCCATACTGATCGGCAACAATATTTAACTCTTTATGCTCTTTGCCAAGTTTAAGCATTGTTTTTACAAAGTTATTACCGTGCTCACCGAATACCCAGGAAATTCGTACAATAAAATATTTCTCCAATACTTTTTGTACAGCCTGTTCTCCTAAAAGTTTAGTTTTTCCATAAACATTTATGGGGTTTTGTATGTCATCTACTTCATAAAAACCTTCTTTAGTACCATCAAAAACGTAATCAGTACTAATATAAAGCATTTTGGCATTTATTTTTTTGCAAATTTCTGCAATATTCTCAGTTGCAGATGCATTAACTAAATAGCACAAGCCCTGCTCATCCTCAGCTTTGTCTACAGCCGTGTAAGCAGCACAATGTATAACTACATCCGGCATATAATTAACAATAAATTTTTCGGTTGCTTCAAAATCAATCAAATCAAAATCTTTACGGGTTGCACCGTAACATTCAATATTTTGTTTTTTCATTTCTTGTACAACATCATAGCCAAGCTGACCGTTAGCACCTGTAACCAAAATTTTCACCGTTACTCAACACCTTCTTCTTTTTTGTTTTTTAATAACATCATATAAGCATAAGCTATACCAAGCAATAACCAATAAGTTTGAATTGTTGTTAACATACCACTCATACCTGTTACAAAACTAGCTACTAAAGCAATTAACATACAAATAACATTATTGTTTTCTTTAAAATCAAATTTATAATTATTTCTATTATGATGAAATTTATGAACCAGAAAAAAGAACGGGAAAATATATAAAATAAATCCAATGATACCATTTTGTGCTAACCTACTGCTAAACTCATTGACTCCTGGATAACCTGTTTTAAGAACGCCTTCTTTATCTTGTAAATTTTTACAATTAGCAAGTTCTCTATTTTGTAGTTCTTTTTCCGTCAAATATTTTGTA
Source organism: uncultured Christensenella sp. (assembly GCA_949294455.1). Taxonomy (GTDB): domain Bacteria; phylum Bacillota; class Clostridia; order Christensenellales; family UBA1242; genus CASFHD01. Next base: position 4,049 of record CASFHD010000029.1, on the reverse strand, counting down.
GTATAAACACTTTTCAATCCATTACCAACACCCAATAAGATATTATCTTGCCATATTCTCAAATCACTTTTCATAATAGCAAATCTCGCATTGTTACTGCCAGAATTTGGAATAACAACACCGCTAATGTTATTTTCAACATATTTTTTTATTAAAATATTATTATTTTGTGTTTTATTTTGCATATTAATTTGAGGAGTATTTTTTTCAATATTGCTATTATTGGCTTGTTTATTTTGTTTCACTGTTTGTTGATTATTTTTAGGTTTTGCTTCTTTTTGGTTAACTATAATATTAACGGTATTTGTAGTTAAAAATGCAAATGGCTTAGTATTGTAATTATTAATACACCATATTGATAATCCAAAAGCACAAACTACAACCACAAGTATTTGCATATAACTTTTTACTAAATATTTCCTTTTATACAACACATAAATGGTCAATAAAAACATTTCACCAAACAGTAATAAAACTGCGGTTTTAGCCTGCGTTAAGAATACAAAAAGTGTAATTATACACACTAATACTAAATTCAACATTTTATGATTTTTATTTAAAATATTTGCCCATAGAAATGGTATCATAAATGCTGTATACATGCCAAACTGAGATGGTTCCGGGAAAATTGAACGCATACGTCCATTCCATAGCAATGGAGGCCACCATTCAAAATTTGCTTTTATTTCATGTAAGTATGGATTGAAATTTATTAAAAAATTTTTGGCCCAATCATATCCAAAGAGAAAAAATAATTCAATGAATGAATACAAAATTATAATAATAGAAATAAAGTAAATTGAATTTCTAATAATTTTTAATGCTTTCTGAGGATCATTTTTATACCAACAATATATGATATATGAAAAGCCAAAAGTATATATTATCTCAAAAAATAAACTTTTAAAAACTCTTGCTATCATCCAAGCACCAAGCAAAATTTTCTCATCAAATTTTATGTTATATATGCTTAATAAATTAATTAACTTTGATAATTTTTCAATTTGATTTGGCGGTCCGTTAAAAATCAAATCATAATATGGGTATATGATCAAACCATGTATTAATGACACAATCAAAATAATTATATACAATATAATAAATTTTACAAAAATTCCTTTATTTATAAAAATTTTATTATCTTTTTTATAACAATACAGAGTATAAATAAATGCCAATAAAATTGAATAAATCATTAACATGGTACCAATAGGTCCACCAATAAAATTTAAGTGTAAAACTTTCGGCACAAATAAAAATGGCATGGTTAAACATAAAAAATAAAAAAGCCTATCACGCACTTGTTGTTTCATTTGTAAACCTCTCTTTTAACAAATTATCTGCCTAATATTAAACCATGAATTCTTTAATTGTTTAAATTTTATAATTGAATAAATAGTTAAAATAATAAAATATAAAATAAATGCCAATATACTGTCACCCATCCAGCTTGCTATTTCAAAAATTGCTATCAACAATAACGCAAAGATATATTCTCTTATTGTACCATTAGCATAGGTCAATTGATTAAACAAAACAAGCTCACCAACTGTACAACGTATAGCAAATACAATAGTAATCCATAAAATTATTAATTTTAAATTATTTAAATAGTAGCCAAAGTAGAAACATCCTAATAAACTCAATATCATCGTAAAGATATTTATATACAAGATTAATTTAGTTTTTAATAATTTTTTAAGATATGTAACTATTAATAAATTAAATTTACCTTCAAAATAAATAACTGGAAACAATATCCACATATACACCAAACTATCAGCATATTTAGGTAACCAAAATTCTATTATAATTTGTGCAGGATAGCAGAATAACAAACTAATTAAAAATAAATGAGATATTAAAAAATCTAAAGGTTTAAAAATAGTATCAGCTATATTATCATTTAATTGACGTAATGCCGGTAAAAGTACCACACTTGCTGAACTTACAAAAGTAAGAAAAATCATTGTTGCTGTTAATACTAATGACGTTTTAGCAAAAACACTTAAATCCCAAATATCAGATATCGAAAAACGTATAATACCTAAAATAAGGATTGAACATATATCACTTAACGTTATTGGAAAACCCAACGCAAAATTAATTTTAAATTCATTCCATGTATATTTATTAAAATATGCTGATGCTTTTACAATTTCTGGAATAAGCATTAAGCTATATATCATCGAAATAATTCTTGTAATACAAAAAACGAATATTATTTCTAAAGTATTATAAAAACCTAAAATTACTGCTGATACTGATAGTACACCCCATGAAACTCTCTCAATAAATTGTAACTTTGCAGCATCTTCAATTCTGTTCGACATTTGCAACATTGAAACACTGTACCAAATTATATGTTGAGCAGCAGTCGCAATAAAAAACATAATAATTATGTAGGTATCTTCAAAAATATTGATTTGTAAATTTAATAAAAATAAAAAAAATGTTAAAAAAAGTAATATAAAAAACAAAATATAACATTGAGTTTTCAATGTATTGTAATCTAACTCAAAATATGAACTACCAGCATATCTTATAATCGCTCCTCCTAAAACTCCAAAATGTAAAAAGCCAATATAGCCAAAATAAAATAAAAATAATTGATATAATCCATAATCCGAAACAGTCATATATTTAGGTATAAATGACACTGTTAATACTGATATTAATAAACTAACTATATTCGCTCCAAAAGAATAACTTAATTTTCTTGTTATTGATTTTCCTAAATCATTCATTTGTATTTACCTTATTTTAAATTTTATATCAATGATAAATGCATGCTATAATATCTAGAAGCATACGTTTTAAAGCAAGCTTTCTGGTGCAAAAAAACTTAAAATAATCCGAACTGGTAATTATATTTAAAATGCATCTATTGCGTAACCAATTAATACGTTTATTATAAAACTCAAATGTTAGCGTATTAAATTTTTGCAATTCTTTTTCTTTTATAAGATACTCATAATACGCCTGTATTGTTTTATGACGTTTTTCAAGAGCTTGGATATATGGATTATAGTCTGCTCTGCTATTATTTAAATATCTTTTTATCTTTTTTATGAAAGTAATATTACCTGCACCAATTGCGTTATTATTACTTTGCCTATATTTTGCTAATTTTAAATTAATAGGTAAAATTTTACCCTTTGCATACGCTATTAATCCTAACCATTCATCATGAACTGCACATTCTGGAAAAGGTACAGCATATGTGAATAATTCTCTTCTAAAAGCACAAGCACTACCTTGAATAACATTACTTTCCATTAATCTTCTAAAATCATTTTCTAAAAATTGCATATAATCAAAATGCAAAACATTCCAAAATGACTTATTTATTAAGCATAAATTTTCATCCACAATTTCCACATCATGAAATGCTAACAAAATATTTTTATCTTTTTCAATTTCTGTTTTTATAATTTCTATTTTATCTTTATTCCAAACATCATCTTGATCACTTAGAAATATTATATCTCCATGACACAACGAGATTGCTTTTTCAAAATTCTTCCTATAACCTAAATTATGCTTATTGCTTACTAGTTGAACTATTCCATTATAACTATTTAAAGTATCTTTTAGAATTTCTAGTGTAGTATCTTTCGAACAATCATCACAAATTACAATTTCATCTGGTGGCATACTTTGATTAATAATACTTTCAAGCTGTTCTCGAATATATTTTTCACCATTATACGTACACATTGCAACTGAAATCATTAGTAATCACCCTTAAAACAATTCCTTACAATCTTTCAAAAGCGAATTTTTCTTATCTTTTTCAGACAAAATAGGATTTTCTATACCCCATTCAACGGCAATTTCCGGATCATTCCAACGTATACCTGCATCAGCTTCCGGCGCATAGTAATTATCGGTTTTATATAAAAATTCAACATCATCTGTTAAAGTAACAAATCCATGCCCAAAACCGCGCGGTATTAAAAGTTGTTTTTTATTTTCTTCACTTAATTCTATGCCAACCCACTGTTTAAATGTCGGACTATTTCTACGCAAATCAACAGCAACATCAA
>CASFHD010000028.1 GCA_949294455.1 uncultured Christensenella sp. | reverse complement strand
CCTAAATATATTAAGATAAATTGTACTTGCAACTTTGCGTTGCATTGTAATATTATCACACCTTATTTTTTCTGTCAACAGTTTTTTAAAACTTTTTTTTATTTTTTTTACATTTTTTTTAAATATATTTTTTTAATTCGAATAAAGATTTTGATTTATTAACTATACATAATTATATTTGCAGTAATTTTGTCAAGGAGTTTTTAACTTACATATCAGAATTCTAAAAGATTTAAATTCTTTTAGTATTAATTTTTTTGTAAACTATTTAAAACTTTTCATTTTAATAGAATTAATAAAAAAAGTGATACAAAGTGTATCAATAAAAACGTTTTAAGTTATTATATAAAAACAAATCTAAAAAAGTTTAAACAATAAGACACTTTAAAAAGTAAGAAAAAAGATTGTTTCTGAGCAATCTAATTTATTTTTTTTCTATTTCATTATTATATATATCTTTTCCATTAAACTTGTCTGTTATATTGTTTGTTATAAAATTATTATTAGTATTTTCTTCTATTGGTATATTTAAATTTGTTAAGTTTTCTTGCAAACTTTGCGTATTTTCACTCAATAATTCTTCTTTATAAAATTTAAAATATATATAATCTCTAAATTTATAATAACATTTAGCGATTTTTTTAGATAAATATAATGTTAACCTGTGGAATGTTTCTTTGTATATAAAAGACAAAATCATACCCCCCATAAACATACCAACAGCACATAGCATTATCCACCAAAAGTACAATTTAGAATTAAGTGTCATAACATATTGATAATATTGTGGCCTTGTTATTGTTTTTAATAATAAATTTTCATGGAATAAATAAACAAATAACGAACAACTTGCTAAATAATTGACTATTTTACTTTGAAATTTAAATGATTTAAAAATATTGAATAAAAAGAACAACATTGGAAGTGTTATTGGAGAAAACCAATATTCAAGCATCATAAATCGTGATAAATAAGGATGCAAAATAGGCATAGTTTTAGCTATAATACCTTGCGCACAAAACATCCCAAGAAATATAAAGAACCATTTAATATTTTTTTTTCGATTATTAGAGAAATCACTACAATATAACTTTACGTAAGCAGTTATAAAATAAACCATAATAAATTTAGCCAAATTTCCTGCTGCTATCTCATCCCAAAAAATTACTCCTGGAATACCAAAAAATATAAAAACAGCAAGACAAAATGTAAAAAGTGATTTTTTATTCATATGGAAAATAACAGTATTCAACAGAGGGTGAATTGCATACATTAAAACATATATACCTATAAACCAATTATGCTCAAACAAATCAGGCAAAAAATGTCTAATCCAATTTTCTAATGTAAAAGAATAACCACTAATTAGAAAACTGATAAATATAAAAATAGATATTAATGTAGAGTCTAACAACATATTAAAAGCTTTTTCAGCTTTTGTTTTTTTGCTATCTAATAAGAAATAAGCCGAACATATAATAAATAAAACATTTCCTATTTGACCAGAAGACATTAAAATTCTTAGTAGAACTATTGGAAATTTTAAAGTTGGTGAATAATCAACATAATAAACAGAAGTATCTAATGCATGGCATAAACAAATCAAAAAAATTGCTATTATTCTTAATGCTTCAATTCCAGAAAATCTCATCTTTTTGTTTTCTGATATCGCCACTTTTGTGTCTAATACATTTTCATTTGTATCCATATCTTTCCTCATTAATTAGAATAATTTTATATAATATAGTTAAAAAAAAATATTTTTGCAAATGTTTAAAATAACTATTTAAAATTTAAAAAAAATAAATTAAAATTTTCAGTTTGATATAAGGATTATTTGAATAACAATAAATGTTTTTCTGTTTCAATAGTTTTTAAATCTAAAGAGATAAAAATACGTATTATCACTTATTCATGTTTGACAACATTAAAAAATTAAATATATGATATTATGAGTTTTTAAAATGGATAATTCTTATTAATCAAACCTTTAAAACTAACACAATTTGGAATAAATATATTAATAAAAATGACGCACGCTTTAATAAAAATATTTATTTTAACTCGCAAAAATTTTATGAAAAAGTATTGACAAATAAAAAAAATTTACATATAATAAGCGTGTAAGAAATATAAAGCCAAAGACTACAAGTGTGAAAACATAACACGAAAGTTACTTGTATAGGCAAGATAAATGGGTAAATTGGTGCTAATCCTATGTCTTGCTGGCATAGGATTTTTTACATATAAGGAGGAATACAAAGTGTCATCAAATTTAGATGCTAAAAAAGCGCTTGTAGAAGAAATCAAAACTAATATTCAAAACGCAAAATCAATAGTATTGATTGACTACAAAGGTATTACTGTTGCTGAAGACACTTCAATGCGTGCCGAATTTAGAAAAAACAATGTTGAGTATAAAGTTTATAAGAACAAACTTTTCAAAAAAGCGTGTGATGAACTTAAAATCGACGGTTTTGATGCTTACTTAGAGGGAACAACTGCATTTGCTTTCTCAATGGACGATGAAACTGCAGGTCCTAGAATTATTAAAAAGCAAGCTAAAGCCTTAAACAAACTCTCATTTAAGGCGGGATTATTAAATGGCAATGTTATTGATGCTGTTGCAGTAGACAAACTTGCAAGTATCCCATCAAAAGAGCAACTTATTGCAAACTTACTTGGTATGCTCAATGCACCTGTTTCAGCTCTTGCTCGTGCATTACAGGCTATTGCTGACAAGCAATAAAATAAAGAGGAATTAAAAGGAATTAAAAATTATGACAACAAACGAATTAATTGAAGAAATCAAAAAATTAACAGCTGTTGAACTTTGCGATTTAGTTCACGGATTAGAAGAAACTTTTGGTGTTAGCGCTGCCGCTGCTGTAGTTGCTGCTCCTGCTGGAGAAGCTGGCGAAGCTAAAGAAGAAAAATCAGAATTTAATGTAATATTAAAAGAAGCTGGCGCTCAAAAAATCGCTGTAATTAAAGTAGTAAGAGAAATTACAGGTTTAGGACTTGTAGAAGCTAAGAAATTAGTTGAAACACCTGATTCAGTAATTAAGGAAAATGTTCCAACAGCTCAAGCAAAAGAAATTGAAGCTAAACTTAAAGAAGCTGGCGCCACTGTAGAATTAAAATAATAAATTAAATACCAAAAAAAAGATAGTGATAACAAAATCACTATTTTTTTATTTATTTTATCTTTTAATTTTAATTAATATCAACAATCTGTTATTTTTCTATCACCAAATCATTTGCACTGCCAGAATAAATTCTAAGTGGAGGCAATTTTATTTTATCATTTTTTGGTAAAGAATAACATCTCGCAAAAGCATTTTGTCCAATATTTAACTTACCAGCATTTGTACCTAAAGTTGAAATATCAAATAGTTTTTTACTAGAACTCAATGTTGCTATAACTGAGTCCACATCATCTTCAGCAACTACCCTTGCTGACAAAACCTTGTTTAAATTTGCACAATTGTAAAATGAAAAATTTCCAATGTTTGTTAAACCTTCTGGCAAAACAAGATTTTTCAGATTTTTACAGAACGCAAAAGAATATAATCCTATTCTTCTACAACTATTTCCATTATTATCTGTTAAAAATATAACACTACGCAACCAATTAACCCCATTAAAAGCATCGCGCCCTATAATTGTTATTTGAGGATTTATAAACAATACTATATTATTGGGTTTATTACTTCTACCCAATGTGATAATGTTACTAAAATCAGTTAATTCTTCTCCCTTATGTTGTCCAGTTATAATTATATATCTCGTTTTGTTAAAATAATCGACCTCTTTTTTTACCAATTGCACATTTTCCAACACAATTCCTTTATCACTTTCTGCAATTTTACCAATAATTAAATAATGTTCTTCTGCTATATTTCTCACAATTTTCTCCTGTACTTACTAATTTTTGATAATAATATCATATTTTCATCAAATGTCAATATTGCACAAGATAAATTCTTGCCAAAAATAATAAAAGATGATATAATGGTAATAAACTTTAAGGAGAAATATGGGATTATTTACTAGCGTTAACACAAGACATTTGAAGAAAATAGAAAAAATCGTACAAAAAATTGAAAACAAAGCAGAGTATTATAAATCATTAAATGATAGTGAACTTCAAGATGTTACACCTAAATTAAAAGAAAGATTAAAACAAGGTGAAACACTTGATGATATTTTGCCAGACGCTTACGCATTAGTACGAGAAGCAAGTACAAGGGTATTAGGTTTAAGACACTTTCACGTTCAATTAATAGGTGGCGTAGTATTACATCAAGGCCGTATTGCAGAAATGAAGACAGGTGAAGGTAAAACATTGGTTGCGACATTACCAGCATATTTGAATGCATTAAGTGGAAATAATGTTCATGTAGTAACTGTAAATGAATTTTTAGCAAAAAACCAAGCAGAAATAATGGGCAAACTTTATAAATTTTTAGGTTTAACTGTAGGTGTTACTTTAAGTGGTCAACAGCCACAAGAAAAAAAGCGTGCATACGAAGCAGACATAACCTATGGAACAAACAACGAATTTGGTTTTGATTATCTAAGGGATAATATGCAACCTGACAAAAAATATAAAGTTCAACGCGGACTTAAGTTTGCAATAGTCGATGAAGTAGATTCTATTTTGATTGATGAAGCAAGAACTCCACTCATAATTTCTGGTAAAGGTGGCAAAACTAGTGAATTATATGTAAAAGCAGATAGTTTTGTAAAAAGGCTTACAGATGAAGACTATGAAATAGATATAAAACAAAAGCAAATTAGACTAACTGAACAAGGCGTATCAAGAGCGGAAAAATATTTCGGTATTGAGAACTTATCAGACATAACGGCACTTGAATTGAATCATCATATAAATAATGCATTGCGTGCTAATTACATTATGAAAAAAGATATAAACTACATTGTAAAAGATGATGAAATTTTAATTGTAGATGAATTTACAGGTCGTGTAATGAGTGGCAGACGATATAGCGATGGTTTACATCAAGCAATCGAAGCAAAAGAACATGTTAAGATAAAAGATGAAAACAAAACATTAGCGACTATTACCTTCCAAAATTATTTTAAATCATATCGAAAATTAAGTGGAATGACAGGTACTGCAAAAACAGAAGAAACAGAATTTAACAAAATATATTCGCTAGACGTTGTAGTAATACCAACAAATAAACCTATACAAAGAATAGACGAACAAGATATGGTTTTCTACACAGAAAAAGCAAAATTAAAAGCAATTGTAGCAGAGATTAAAGAAAAACACGATAGACATCAACCAATACTAGTAGGTACAGCAAGCGTAGAGAAATCTGAAGAAATATCTAAAGCAATTTCAAAAGAAGGAATTCGTCACAATGTATTAAATGCTAAAAATCACGAACTTGAAAGTATGATAGTAGCACAAGCCGGCAGACTAAATGCAGTAACAATTTCAACAAATATGGCAGGCCGTGGTACAGATATTATGTTAGGTGGAAATGCAGAATATTTAACTAAAAACGAATTGCGACTTGAAGGAATAGATGCTGATTTAATAGAGCGAGCAACTACTTATGGAGCAACTTTAAATGATGAAGAAAAAGCAGTGTTAGAAAAATACAATAATTTGTATAAGAAATTTAAAGATCAATGCGATAAAGAAAAAGAAGAAGTTATAAAAGTTGGCGGTCTTCATATTTTAGGTACAGAACGCCACGAATCAAGACGAATTGACAATCAGTTGCGTGGTCGTGCAGGTCGTCAAGGCGATGTAGGTTCATCAATTTTCTTTATATCACTCGAAGATGATTTGCCTCAAAGATTCGGTGAAGATAGATTTAAGAAATGGTTTTCAATTATTTTCAAAAATAATGAAGATATGCCAATACAGGCAAAAATATTAACCAAATTCTTTGAAAGTGCACAAAAAAGGACAGAAGCACACAATTTTGCTATAAGAAAACAAGTTTTGCAATATGATGATGTATTGAACAAACAAAGACAAATCATATATGCAGAAAGAGATAAAGTATTAGATGGAACAAATATACATTCGCAAGTTGTAGATATGATAAAAGAATATGTATCTAGAATTTGTTACGCATACATTGATGAAACAAAAGCAAGCTTTGAATGGGATTTGGAAAGTTTAAATAAAGCCTTAGAAGATAAATTGATTGAAAAAGGTAAAAATTTAGTTACACCAGAATTAGTCGAAGATTGCGACTTGCAAGAAGCACAGGAAAAAATTTCAAAAATCATCGCAGATATCTATGAGAAAAAGATTGAAGAATTTAAAAAATTAGGTGTGGATTTCTCTCCAGTAGAAAGAGGAATAATGCTAACAATTGTTGATAAATTCTGGATGGACCACATTGATGCAATGAACACATTAAGAAATGAAATAGGTATTTTAGCTTATGGCCAAAAAGACCCAATTGTAGCATACAAGAGTGAAGGCTTTGATATGTTTGATAAGATGATTGATAACATTCGTGAATACACAGCTTCAACATTATTCAGAGCAAAATTACAAATAAATGTACAAATGCCAGCTAGAGCACCAATACCTACAAATTCAAAACCAGCAATAAATTCACAAGCGAAAAACAATACTACAAATGGTGGCAATTATACCAACCAAAAAGATAGTGAAGTAATTGATAAATATCCAGGTACAGAAAGAAATGCTCCATGTCCTTGTGGAAGTGGTAAAAAATATAAAAACTGTTGCTATAGACAATAAAAAAATAGGTCATACCTATTTTTTTTATTTGATTAAATAATAATTAAATTAAATAATAATTAAAAATATTAATCTAAAATATTTTTTAAACTTTTCACAAAGAATATATATTGTTTAAAATAAACTTTTAAACATTAAAATACATTTTTAAATTAAATATTTTTTAATATAATTAAAGTTATGAATTAAAATTGAATATTATTTGTTATTTTAAAATATATGAAAATAT
>CASFHD010000027.1 GCA_949294455.1 uncultured Christensenella sp. | reverse complement strand
ATGTGGTTCCCCTCTTTCCTTTATTAACTGCTGAAAATTAGTTGTGCGTAAAACTCCGCATATAATTAGTATACACTATTTATGAGGGTTTGTAAATTTTATGAAGATGTATACAACAGTGTTTTTATAAGCAAAAAGGTACGGCGCAAACCGTACCTTTAATAATTCTTTACAAAAAAGGATGCCTAATAGGTAAAGACTTAGAAACATATACCAAGAAATAACTTAAGATGTTTTTTACATTTGTTATCTCCAAATAATCATCTGAAATTTTATTAAAGATATCATTGATTCCACTAATCTGAAATTTATTTAAATTCATCACTCTTACTATATCATTAAAAAACATCATTTTCATAAATGTATTGTCAATTAAAACATATATAGCAATTATACAAGCATATACATCATATAACTTCTTATGATTATTTAACACTATCTCATCATCAAGAATATTTTTTGTAATATTAAATGGTAATCTGTATTTGGGGCAGTTATACGTGACAAATTTCAAGTTATGAGCTATTACATTTCTGTAATTACGAATTAAATCTAAAGCCGGAATTAAAAAAGCTGTTTTATCATTTACCGATAGTTCACAAGAGAGCATTGTTCCAGAAACTTTTTGTTTTTGTTCTTTTTTCAATAATTTATATAAGCTTATAGCGTCCGCAAAAGTAACATTTTTAAGTAAAATCCATGGCGGAATATGATTATGATAAAGAGAATAATGCTTAGTCGGTTGTTGCATATATATCCTGTTACCATCTTTGTCAAGTTTAGAACTGTGTCTAAATATATCGTCTTTTACTTTGTAAAGAAAAATTTTATTTTTATAAGAATAGCTATAATTTTTATTTTCCAGATAATCGTCCTGTGACACACCAAAATCTTCTGAAATAACATATGCCAATTTTGTCTTAAAAGAATTTTCTATAAACAAACTATACCTAAAAATGAGATTTTGAAATTCTTTGTCATACAAGTAAAAATACATCAAATATTCAATGGTTATGCCTTCTCTAAAGATATCATCAACCATAAACAACTCTTTATAACCGTTTATCAAGTCATAATACGAGAAAGTAGACAAAGCATACTTGGCAAATTTATCATTTCTTATTTCTAATTTATACACATTTTTTAGACGTTCAATTTGTTCCTCATAAGTTTTAAAAGGTTTATCATACTGAATTATATCCGACATTAGCTATCTCCTATATCAAAAAGTAAAAGCCCCGCTGCATCAACAACGAGGCTCCTGACCGGCCGCGTACGGTTACGGTCTATATCCAGTACAATCATTATAAAGCAAGAACAAAATATTGTCAATCACAGTTTCCGTTTCATCACCGCAGATATTGCGGATTTTTAAGCGCAAAGGTTTCTTTTCGCAGCTTATGCTGCCATTCCAAAAGTCTTTGGTTTTTGTTCCATTTAATATTACATAACCATTTTTATCAATTTTTAATTCGCTATCAGAATGCCACTCACCACTATCTGATGTGCAATCAAGCGATAAAAACTCAATAAACTCTAAACCTTCTTCACTTATTTCGATTGGTTTAAAGTTCTTTTTGGTGTTGAGCATACTTTTATTATTAAATTCTAAAATTTTATTTAGTACACGGTCACTTAAAAATTTATCAATGCACACTTTAAAGCCTTTAAATAAATCTTCATGTGCTTCTTCTATATGATATTCAACATAATCACTAATTATAACATTATCAAGTACAGTTTTTAAGTCGCGTAATTCTATTTCGACTGTCGTGCTGTCATCATCGTTAATAAATTTTTTTATTTCTTCTTCGCTCGTAATATCAACATAGTAAACAATAACTTTTTTAATATTACTGTCTAAATCCGGTATATGCTGGTGAATAATCCTGTTCATAAGCACTTTATCAAGTAATTTTGTGTTACTATCCATTAAGTTCGGTACATATACAGGCATCAAACCATATTTACTATCCGTAATTGCACCAAGCCAAAAATCACTTAAACCGTTTTCTTCTTTTAATCCCGGAATTAATGTTTTTATTTTATCCATAGTTTGTGCCGGATTACGGTAAAGCTGTACGCCATCTTTAATTTCCAAAATATCAAATTCCGCTTTACCTGCCACAAGACGGTCGCGGGTTGTTTGAATAGAATTAATGCCAATATCACAATGAATAAATCTTCTGCCCAATCTATTAGCAACTGCCGCAGTTACACCGCTACCGCCAAAAAAGTCAGCTACTATCATTCCATCTTTTGACGAGGCAGTTATTATTCTTTCTATAAGTGATTCTGGCTTTTGTGTAGCATATCCAACAGGCTCAGTTTTGTCTGATGGTTGAAGCATTGAGATGCGCCACACATCATCAACTTTCATAAATTCAGATTTTATATAGACAACTTTCCCATCTTTATCTTTTGCATTAACTAATTTCCCATTATTTCCATCCCATACTCTTTTTATTTGCAAAACAGGCTCATTTCTTTTAATTTTTATCGGATTATAGATATGCTTGTCCGTTTTTTTGTAAACAAGGATTATATCATGATTTGATGCAAAATGGTTCACATTACCTTGCATTTTATTGTAATAATGCCAAATAATTTCGTTGAGAAAATTAGTCTCACCAAAAATCTCATCCATTAAAATTTTCACATAATGCCCAATATGCCAGTCAAGATGCACATAAATAGATGCAGTTTCACTCATCACTGATTTTATTGCCATTAAGTTTTCCCACATCCAGTTAAGATATTTTTCTTTCTGCCATACATCACCGTACATTTTTTCTTCAAAAGCTTTTAAATCATCTATGTCCAGTTCTTCTTCCGCTTTAGCAATAGCTTCTGCAACTTTGGGGTTACGACGCACATACACTTTTTTGGCATAATCAGCACCGGAAGCAAACGGCGGGTCAATATAAACAAGGTCAACCTGCAATCCACGTTCTTTTAAATAAGCACAGGCAGAAACACATTCCCCACGAATTATCATATTGCCATCTTTATTTTCCCCAACAGTTTCAATTTTTTCAACTTCATATAAAGGCATTCCCCGTTCTAAAATCATGCTTGTATCATCAGCGCCTCTATATTTTAATATCCTGTTAAAATTTAACACAGCCTGGCCTTCAATAGGTTCCGGAACAAATGGTACATATTTAATCGGCATTATGCAATACCTCCTGTTGATAATAGTTTTTTAACGCCATAATTGAATTTTTTATATCAGTATAGTCTGCAACTACTTCAGCTATATCATTTATTTGTTTTTCGCTAAAATACTGAGTTAATAATACAAATCCAAACGACAAAACCGTTATTAAATCTAAAATTCCGATAATAAAACTTGAAACAGTTTCGAATACTAAAATAAAGAAAAAAGATAAAAAACCTAATACCGTAAATGTATCTGCGACAATTTTATATTTTTCACAGTAATTAATAATATTTTTAGCTCGTTCTCTGATAGATTTCAACTTACCATCCATAGATTCAATTGTTTCTTCAATTTTAACTTTTTTTATTTCATCAATTTTATCAACTTTTTCTTTTAAATATTCTTGAGCATATTTTTGCATTGCACTAAATTCTTCTTGTATTACTGCAATATATTCAGTTTCTGTTTGCATATTTTCGTATGTATTCTTTATTAAAGAATACACTAAATCTGATATGATAAGAAAAAAACTGGCAATTGTTATAGCAGCAACAAGTTTTGGCCACATTGGATAATCATATACGACTCTTAACCAAGAAGAAACAAATATAAAAATTATATATGCCAACATAAATAAATTATTTCTTTTCACTTTTTACTCCTTAAAAAAATCACTTATTTTAGCATTAGTCAGTTTTATACGTTCATCTTCTAACATTGTATCTTCTAAATACAAATAATCAAATCGTTTATAACCAAACTTTTGGTTATTTTGTTTTATAAATTCCTGTTCCATAAAACTGCGTTTTTCTTTAAACATTGGGTCATTTGCATAAATTTCACCTTTTGTTTCTACAATTATAGCTTTATTAATTTTTCCATCTTTACGTTTTATAATCAAAAAGTCCGGTGTGTACATACCTAAATATTGCCATTTATTACCATTGTGCTTATAGCATTTAATTTTAAATTCTGTCATGGCACGGTCGCCATTATAATATATTTCCAGTCCTAAACTTTCCATAACAGACATTTTTAAAACTTCATCTAAAAATTTCTGTTCAAAGTAACTATCTGTATGATATGGCAAATAATGAAATGACCTATCTTTATTTGGATAAGGCGCATTTTCTGCTTTTATTTTATTAGCCATATCAATAAAACCAGCTGCTTCTAAAGACTGGATTGCTTGTTTTGTTTTATCATCTAATTTTATTTTTCCAGAATCTGCATCAATTATCTTTTTTACATCTTCTTGTGGCGGATAATAATCTTGAGGTTTATCTGTACTTACACTTAATGTAAAATTAGCAATATTTAAAAGACTTGCTTCGTCCGGTATCAGCTCTTCTACTGTTTTAAAATCACGTTTTTGATAAAAAGCTTTTCGGATATTTGCTTCTATAAGTGCGTGATTATATAAAGAACTATAATAACAAATGCCATTATCAATATAAGTAATTTTGTTAAATAAAACTTTTAAAATATTCTCATGCTTATTTAACTGATTCATAGTAATAAAGCCAAAACTTCCCTTTACTATGTTATAAAGCCATGCGTTAAAAGTTGCCTGCATATTACCATTCTCATTAGCTTCTACATCAATAGAATTTGTCTTCATTGTAAAATCAGTAGTTTTTACAACACTTTCTATTTTAGCATTATCAGCAGCAACTTTAATCTTTTTATCAGGTTCTATGTTATCATCAATTTCAACGGTATCGTAATTAATTTTCAGCTGGTAATACTCAATTTTGGGCAATTTTAAATAAGCAGTACGATTATACCGCTTTAAAATCGTTTTATTGTTGTCAACTTCAGTTAACTCTTTAATAGAAGTACGCTGTTGTTCTTTAAGCTGTTCTTCTAATTTTTGAGCATTGCTATCATTAAGATATATAAGCGCAGTTTCTATTTCATTTTTTACAACCTGCCTTAAACAACGGCAAGAAGTTTGCAAAACCATATTCGTAGGGCAATCACCCTCTTGTGAAAGTATAACACCAGCAAGACTGCTGCAATCCCAGCCTTCTTTACCAATTTGTACTAATAAAATTATGCGAACTGGAGACATTATAGTATCTAATGTATCAAATAACATCTGACTATCAGCCGGCTGCGGATATTGTTTATTTCCTTTGTGAAATTTCAAAATAATATTATCAGATAAATTATAACCATTTAAAATTTGCTTAACTAATGGATATACAATTTCTTCGCATTTTTCTATTGTTCCACAATAAATAGCAAGTTTTGCCGTTAAGCCATTTTCATAAACTGTATCTTTAAAATTATCTAAAAATTCGTTTACACCTTTACTAATAAGCTCTGCACTGTTTTTTTCGTTAGAAATTTTAACTATGGGCTTTTTCAAAAAATTACCTATCCCTTTAATTAAAGGATAATAATAAACAACATTAGTAATTTCGGCAGAAGTAATATTAAGTTTATCTGCAACTTTAATCTTTTCTGCTTTTTCAAGGTAAGGTGTGCCCGAAAAGCCAATAACAGAATTTACCGTTTTATTTTTCATCCATGTATTTATAACGGCACGCAATTTAATTTCATTTTTTACAGCATGATGCATTTCATCAACAAATACTGATAATGATGGTAATTTACCAAGTAAATTTCTTAATTCGTTAGCTTGCCTGTCTTTTTCATCATCACTATCTTCAAACAAATAAATTTTACCATCGTCTTCTTTTATACGGTCAAGTATAACTTTTTCGGCATTAGTAACTGCAACAAGACCGAATAATTCATTAAAAGGCTGATGATTAGCTATTTTTTGTACATTAGGATTTTTAGTTTTATTAGATTTTTTATCCGTTTTAGACTGGTCAAGAACTTCAAAAATAAGTTTTCTTTTGATTTCCGTTGCTGCCGGTTCCGGTATAATCCACGCCGGATTAAACTTTTGAATTGTTTTGAGACTCGGTACAACAGAAGATTTTAAACCAGAAGGGGCAAAAATAATAAAATTATGTGCAAATGCGGGATTTTGAGGTTCCATGCTGGCAAAATATAAATCCAGATACACAAATGCTGCCATAAGATAAGTTTTACCTGCACCCATTGGCAAACTAAAAAGATATTCTGTATATCGAGATTGATAAAACATATCAAAGAAAAAATTTTTATACACTATACTTTCAGGATCTTTTTTGATTTGTTTTACAATTTTCTCTGATACTTGTTCTCCCTTGTCGTTTTTCAAACTAGCATATTCATATAAAGCGGCAGCAGAGGGATGCGATTTAAGGTATTCTCTTAAATTATTTGAGATTTCAAGTTCATCTAAATTTAAATTATTAAAAACGCCATTAGTAAATAAAATGTCTAAAGGCTGATTTCGACATTTTATCTTCAAAAACAAATATGTTTTAATTGCTTCTATCTGTGCATCACGCATTTGCCCTGTTTCCACTATATACTCGACAAGATTCCTAACCGTACATTCTTTAGAATCAAACCATCTATCTCTTGCTTTATCAATCATTTTATAAAACATTTATTAACACCCCAAATTTTTACTTCTCCAGCAACACCCTTGCCTGTTTTTGCACAAAGTCTTCCAATAATTTTAAGCGTTTATCGGGCAGGTTATAACGCGGATGTTTTTTGAATTTAAAATCGAGCAGATGGCGTAAGCCCTCACGCAGTTCCGGCGTCAGCACTTTTTTAGCAGTGCCTGTAAAGTCATCATAAGTACATGGCATAAGCGTTTGGGCGTAAGCTTCAAGCGCCGCAAAACTTTCCAAATCATCATGCCCGGCGTAATTAAAAAGCGAGTTGCCGTGGTCAAAAAGCGGTGCAGGCGCAGCAATTTTGTTTGTTTTGTTATCAATCAAAAAGCCAAAATTGCCAAAGTGGCGGTCAGTATTAAAAATTACAGCATCAAAAACCAGCATGGCGTGTAGGGCGTTAACATATTCTTCGCCAAGCTTTTGGTAATATTCTTCAACTGCTTCCATGCCGCCTGATATTACCACCCTGCCCACAGGTAAATAGGAATACTCTTTGCTTGTAAATAAATCGCAGACAGAGCAAAGTTCACCTTTCCATTTAGAAAGGTTATAGCTGATTACATTAACACCTAAAGCCTTTGCTACCTGCGCAGCATAAAATTCGGAATATGGTTCGCAGCCTGTATTGCTTGCACCACTGGTACCGCCTTTATACAAGCGGATAGTACCATCCACCCTGCGCCAGCATTTAGGCAGCATGCCGTTGGTAGTAAATTCCGGGCACGATGCCAGCGAGGTACGCACACTGCTGCCGTAACCTGTAAAAGCAATCAACGCTAAAAGCTGGCTAAAACGGTTATCGTACAAATTATATTTTTCAAAAGTTCCGGTAAAGCCTTCTTCCACAACCCAATAACAGTCGTTAAGCGATAAGCCTTTTGAAACCTTTATGATATTCATAGGGCGGTTAATATGTAGCCCGCATTTACTTAAAAAGTTATTTACATAAGCACGGTTTTTGGGTATGGTACGCTGCTTCAACCATTTAGCAATGCCCGCTCCGCTCAGCTCCATGCCAAGCGGAAGTAAATAGCGTTCTTTTTCATTAACCCATAAAATTTTAATTTCAGGAGTTGCCGAATCTTCCGTTGCGCTGAAACGCAGCAGTGTTGTATTAAAATGTTTCAATTTGTAATTCATAGCCTGCCTCCTGATAATTTATTTTAATGAATTTGTAAATACATTTTTAACTACAAATATAGTATATCACAAAAATCGGACATAAAAAAAGCGCAGCTTTTAACTGCGCTTTTTGTTTTAAACTATCTTACACAATCTTTTCGCCGTGGTATTCTTCGCCGCCGCCATCGGGAAGCTCGTTGTAACGGCGTGTCCACAGGTTTTCGTATTTAACTGCCTGTGCATGGGTAGCGTCGGTGTTTTCCGGCAGCTGTTTGATGACTTTGGCAGGCACGCCGGCAACAAGGCTGTACGGCGGTACGATGGTGTTTTTGGTTACAACCGCGCCTGCTGCAACGATGGAGCCTTTGCCGATAACGGCGCCGTCCAGAACGGTGGAGTGCATGCCGATGAGGCAGTGGTCTTCAACGGTGCAGGCATGCAAAAGCGCGCAGTGCCCAACGGTTACATAATCGCCAACAATGCAGGCATGGGTATCGGAAACATGCAGCACGCTGTTGTCCTGAATATTGGTATATCTGCCGATTTCAATACGGTTTACATCGCCGCGCACGGTTACGTTATACCATACGCTGCTGTATTCTTTCATTTCCGCTTTGCCGATGACTACTGCCGTTTCGGCGACAAAAGCCTTCGGGTCAATTTTAGGGGTATTGCCTTCAAATTTTTTAATAAGCATTGTAAGATTCCTCCTT
>CASFHD010000026.1 GCA_949294455.1 uncultured Christensenella sp. | reverse complement strand
GCTCCACCGCTATCGACGTGGAAGTTGAAGGCGGCATCGTCAAACAGGTAAAATTTATTAACGGCTGCCCCGGCAACACCCGCGGCATTGAACTTTTGGCGCAGGGCATGCCCGCGCAGGAAGTAATCCGCCGCCTGAAAGGCGTAACCTGCGGGCACAAACCCACCAGCTGCCCAGACCAGCTCGCCAGAGCGCTGGAACAAGCGATTGAGGAATAAAACTGAATAGTGCAGTATAAGTTAAAACGCTCCCTGGTTATGAAGGGAGCGTTTTGTATTTTAAGGAACAAATTGTTAAATTCCTGCTCAAAAAGTTCCTTAATTTGAGTTTACACGCAAAAAGGCAGCCCTGAAGGCTGCCTTTTAACCATATTATTTTAATTTTACTGCCGTGCCGCTTACGCTGACCATCAACATACCGTTTTCCTTGCCCAAAACTTCGTAATCAACATCGACACCGACAACGGCGTCAGCACCTAATCTTTCAGCACGCCCGCACATTTCGTTAATAGCTTTTTCGCGCGCTTCTTCAAGCTCGTTTTCGTAAGTGCTGCTGCGCCCGCCAAAAATATCGGTAAGACCGGAAAACATATCCTTAACAAAATTTACGCCGGACACCACTTCACCAAAAACAATGCCCTTATACTCGGCAATCTGCCTGCCTTCAACATTCTGCGTAGTCGTAACAATCATGGGGTTGCCTCCTTATTAATTTTCAAAAATTTTATTCACTACTTGTATCCATTTTTCAGGTAAATCCGACCATGTGCTCCATTTTTCTTCTATATATTTATACGCTTTATATGGTTTATCAGAACTAGGCGCTTCGTATCCAAGTATATCTTCAATACAATTTTCTAATACAAATAATTTATTATCATCATTCAGGGCTTTTCTAATCGGTTCATTAAACTTAACAGCTCCGTCTATATTTGCATCTTTATCATGCATTACATACGGACAAATATTCATGGCTTTTAAATATCTAATCAATGGCAAAATAGCCGCTTTACCTCTTGCCCTTAAAATATACCAATCTCCCAAGATTTTCCCTTTTCTATCATTCGACATTCTTGCTATAGTTTCACAAAGAACAACTTTTTCAGTATCCCCTTCAACAATTAAAATATTCTTTGCAAAAAACACTTTAGATAAGCTATCTTCCACACGTAATAACATCTTAATATAATTTTTATCATCATCTAGTAATGATAAAAATTTACTAGTAACATTGAATGGTATACCCAAAACACTCGGAAGAAAATTTTCATTTATTTTAATATTTTCAATTGATAAACTATTTAATACCTGTTTAGGTTTTTTAGATAAATCAATCATAAACGGTGAATGTGTAGTACATACGATTTGATTATTACCTGTTTCTGCTAAATTGTATATTGTATCTCTCATTTTTATTATTGCATTAGGATGCAAGTATATTTCTGGTTCTTCAAATCCAATAATTAAAGCTCTTTTAATATCGGATTTTTTATTATTATCTCTAAGAGCCTTATATCTCAATAAAGCAAAAACAGTTGATCGTATAAGTCCTGTTCCTTGTAAGTTTGATTTTGTCGCAATATTGCTAATCATCCTTACATCGAATATTGGTTTTATTACTTTATCAGCATCACTTAAATTTGCACTTGCTATTATACCAGTATTAGGAAATACTTCTGAAATAATTTCATTTAATTCCGTAATCATTTTAGATACTTCTGTAGTATTATCTAAAGGGTCTAATTCTTTAGCTAATTTCGATAAGTATACCTGCGCCTTCTGATAATTTTCAGAATTTTCTCTGACTTCATCAAACAATTCAGACAAAGTAGCTTGCAATGTCCCAGACGTACCTGAAATCTCTGACTCTTTATCTTGTGCAGGTATTAGTAAAAATTTAGGTAATCTACTTAAAACGTTCTGTGGTATTCCCCCAGGATTTTCTATCCAACATTCTTGACTATCATCGAAGTCATATAAGCCTTCTATTTTATTAATTTCTTCTTTTTCTTTTGTATTTAGCTTTTTAGTATAATCTAATTTTTTAATATGTTCTGGCAATTCCTGCTCATCAAAACCAGCATTTAAAAGATCTTGTATAGATTTATAATTTTCATATTCTGTCTTAAGTTTACACGGATTCTGAAAAGTTTCTATTTTTACTTTTCCACTCAACGGATAAGTCTTTCTGTAAATAAATTTTAGTCCTGTATCATTTTCATCTTCTGGATCATATTTTAACAATCTTCCTTTAAAGCCTCTCCATGTTTTTGCTTCTTCCGGTATTCTATGAAATTCTGCTGTAAGTACAATTTGTTGTGCTGTGTACTTATCTACACCTTCATTTTCACAAGTATAAAATTCTTCATTAGGAATTATTTTATTTCCTAATAAATAATCCAATGCATACAGAATACTACTTTTTCCAACATTATTTTCACCTATTAAAAACGTAGTATCCGAAAATATAATTGTAGTATCTATGTGTTTTCTAAAACCTTCAAGCCTCAATGAATATAATTGCATTATATCACAACCTATCTTATTTATTTATCAATAACAGTTCCTGCCGTAATAATTTCTATATTTCCCGGTTTTATGTATTCTTTTGCTTTTAAATCATCTATAAAATTATTAAATTCTTCATCAGTTACACAAATTGCCGCATCCAAGCCCAACACACTGCCGTTTTCTATTTTATTTTTAATTTCTGTAACTTCATTTTTATTTAAAGACAATAAATAACATTTTGCTTTTCTGTGTACATATTTTAAAGCAACTGCTTCCAAATCAGCCTGTTTATATCTTTCTCTCAAACTCGTTTTTAAACTTAAACTTATAGGATATTGTTCCTGAGTATACAAAATAATATCATATTTTACATTTGGTACAAATGCCATTTTTGCCTGACAAAAAATCGGCTTTATATTATTTTTTATACATAATGTTGAAATTATAATTTCAAAGATACTACCGTTTAATGAATTATTTTTAGAATCATTTAACGCCTTATACTTATCTACACAACAGCGCACATATTCATTAGGTTCTAATTCTTGTTCAAAAATTTCCCAACAGTTCTCATCAAAAAATTGGGATGATTGTGATTTTTTATTTTTGAAGCCAATATCTTTTAACATACGTCACCTATTTTATAAATCTAATTTGCAGATTCAATTTTAAATACTGATTTCCGTCAACTTCTTCAATAGTTCCAAATCCATGTTTTCCGGTACTCGGGGTATCCAGCTTTGTATTTTTATAAAGATACTCTCTGAATTCATTTCTGTTGTAAATATGATAACAAAGTACATCCCCGTCTTCTTTTACGATTATATATCCACCTGTTGCATCATATTTACCGCTCCATAAATGCCCTGGCATCATTCCCAGTGCACAATTTGTCATAAATTCTTTAATTTTATAATCATAGAAAATTTGTTTATTATCTTCAGAAACATTACATACATTTTTATCAATACACAAATTCATTAATTCACTGATAGTTGAAGCTCTGCCTCTGTAAAAATTTTCTACTATTACAGCTAAAATAGCCGGCATTTGTGTATCTATCAACATCAAATTTGCATTAAATATTTTACTGCTTACTTTTTCAAATGAAACTTTTGCTTGCAACTTATCAAGATAAGCAAATTTATCCTTAAAATATTTGAAAGAATGAAAAACTTCTTTTTCTTTATCCGTTAATTTATGTCCGCTTAATTTGTAAATAAAATTAGTTGCATTTGAAGCATTAACCAAAGTTGAGGGACTACCCAGTTGCGATTTTATGCTGAATCCCAGTTTCGGATCACTGCCTACTTTAGCATCGTGCACAATAAGAAAAATATCAGCTTTGTCGGTAGATTTTGCTTTGGTAGTCACACACTTAATTTTTGTTATAAAACTTTCTACATTTTTTACTTCAAATGAACCTTTCTTGGTTTTAACATTTTGTATAGCTTCCAACAACAACTCTGCATTGGTTTTAAATTCTGAAATAGAAATTTCATCAACTATTTCTCCCGTTTTTTCAGAAACTATCTTTATTTTTCCATTACGAATATATTTCCAATTATCATCTTTTTGTTTTCTGATGATTTGTAAAATATCATAGTAAATATTTTCTATCTTATTTGTATTTCCATCCGCTGCATATAATTTGCCATCGGCGGCAAGCTTTAATAAAGTATATAATTCACTCCACTCACCTTTATTACCGTTCATCATGTTTTTCCTCCAAATAATTTAAGCATAAGCTCATAAATTTAGCCATTTCTTCTATTACCGGTATTGTAACAGCATTACCGAACTGCTTATATTGCTGAGCTTTGCCTACTCCTTTCGGAAAAGAAAATTGATCAACTCCGTTATCATCAATAAAGCCATAATTTATGAAGCCTTGCAATTTCCCCCACTCTCTCGGAGTCATGACACGAATTCCTTTATCATTCAACGGAGTTTTTCTTAATGCCAATTGCATACCGGCGATTCCTTTTCTGTGATCGAGCACAAGATTTCTCTCTTTACCTGAACCGCCAGTAGCCAACAAAGCATTGGACACAGGATGTTCTGTTTCCGGTAAATTTACTATTTTATAACCGAAGCCGTTTCCTTTAGCTTCATGTCTTGCTTTATGTTTTTCCAATGTTTCAACATAACCGGAAGATAAGAAAAACTGTGGTTCCGCGTTCATCTCCAATAAATCGTTGAGGTCTTCATAAATTTTTTCTTCTTTTTCTTTTGGCAAAGTATTATCTAAATCATCAACACAGTCACCCCAATACTCTCTATCGAATCCCATTATATATACTCTCGGCCTGTTTTGCGGAACACCGAAATTTTTGGAATTTCGCACAAATTCTTTGGGGACATATTCTAATTTGCCATCTTTATCGGAAGTTACACCTATAACTTTATAATTTAAATCTTTAACCAAGGTATGAATAATGACTTTAAAAGTATTTCCTTTAGAATGAGTTATCAAATTATCAACATTCTCAAGCATAAAAGCTTTTGGTCTTGTCCTTTGTAATATATCGGCAATATCAAAAAACAATGTTCCTCTAGTCTTGTCAAGAAAACCCAGTTGCCTGCCTGCTCTGCTAAATGCTTGGCACGGAAATCCGGCTAACAGAACATCATATTTAGTTTTTTCAACCTTTGTCTTAAAGTCTTCACTTGTTATATCATTTAAAGGATTTTCACCATATAAATGTTCATAAGTCATACAAGCATATTTATCAATTTCCGCGGATAAGACATTTTGAAATGCACCTGTCATTTCAAACCCTTTTCTTATACCACCAATTCCCGCACATAAATCAATTGTTCTGTAAGGCATTATTCTTCTCCTTTAAATTTCTTTTCAATCAAATCAGCACATTTAGATACGTCTTTTTTTATATCATTACCCCAAAATCTCAAAACAACCCACCCTTGTTTTTCCAATTCCTCGGTAACTTCTTTATCACGCTGCATATTTCGTTCTATTTTAGGTATCCAAAATTCTTGGTGTGATTTAAAATCCTTTTTTCGGACTTCCCAATTATAGCCGTGCCAAAATTCACTATCACAAAATATTGCTATTTTCTTCCCTTTAAAAACCAAATCCGGTTTACCGAAAATACTAGTTACATTTTTTTGATAGCGCAAACCTCTGCTCCACAACTCTTTTCGCAAAGCCAGTTCGATTTTTGAACCCTTATTCTTAACCCTTTGCATATTATAACTGATTTGCTCTTTCGTTTTTTGCATAATAATTCATCCCTATAATTTTAATAACCTATGCATCGCCAACTCACAATACTCTCTTGATATATCAATACCTATAGCTTTCCTTGAAAGCATATTGGCGGCAAGCAGCGTTGTTCCGCTCCCCATAAACGGATCTAGTATTATATCATTTTTATAACTGAACAATTTTATACATCTCTTGGGTAATTCTAACGGAAACGGAGCAGGATGTCCTATTTTTATTTTACTTTCTCCATGAAAATTCCATAATCCGTCAGTCCAAGAAAGAAATTCTTCTTTTGTTATATCGGATATTCCAGGATTTACTTTTTTCCACTGTTTTTTATACATTATAACAATCAGTTCTATAGGTGCTATAACATGTGGCGAACTGGCACTCATAAAACTGCCTCTGGCTTTTTTGTTCGAAATGTTTCCTTCGTTCCAAATTATAGTAGTACGGTAATTCCAACCGCATTTTTTGGCAATGCATGTTATATCCGCACCTATACTTTTCGGAAAACCCTTTCCTGTATCAATAGGCACATTCATGCAAAGTCGTCCGTCATCTTTTGCAAACGCATAACATTTTGAAAGCCATTTTTCGGTAAAATTCAAATAATCTTCATACTCTAAATTATCATCATTATTTAGATATTCTTTACCTACATTGTAAGGAGGCGAAGTAACGATCAAATCAATATGATTATCCCTTATTTTCGTATCTCCGAGCATATCTTCATGCAAGATTACTGCATCATCATCCTTGTAAAAAATCGTATTTAACATAAAATAAAGATCAACTCAACTTTCTGCAATTGCTTATGTTAATCTTTGTATCCTGCTTTATTATATAATACATTGACAATAAATTGAAAGTCATATTTTCACTTGATAATTTTTAAAACAATGTCCTTTTTTATAATACTCAATTAATATTGTACTTTTACTGAAATTTATTTCATAATAAACTCCTAATTTATATCCGCAAACATGTTCAGGATGAACTTGTCCGTCATAACTCCAAACATCTTTATAAGGTTCTTTGGTTAAACATTCAAGTCGTTCCTTATCTTTTATTTTTTCTTTTGTAGATCTTGTTGATTTTTTCATTTCCAAGGCAAGTAAATTATCATTAACCAATTCTCCTCTACTGTGAATAATCAAATCACAATTAATAGTAACTACTTGAATTTCCAAATCTGAAAGTGTTTTTTTGAATGTTTTCACTTTTCCGTTGACATTTCTGTTATATTCAACATCAACATAATAATTACTATACTGTGAGTTTTTTACAGCCTCATACAATTCTACCATCAATGCGCCACACAACGATCTTTCAGATACTTGTGTTTCAAACAGCAATTTATTCTTTTTTAAAAAACTTTTATTGGCATTCTCAAAAATTTTTTGTAACTCTACAACGTCATTCATAATAATACCTCAAAATTATGGCAGGCAATCTTTAAAAGACAGCCTGCCATATAACTTTAACTATATAATTTTATTATATCACATCACTCAAACTCTATCGTTGCTGGTGGTTTGGTTGTGTAGTCAAACAGCACGCGGTTGATGTGTTTTACTTCGTTTACTATTCTGTTGGCTGCGGTGGTAATGGTTTCCGGCGGCAGCATGGTTACTTCGGCCGTCATAAAGTCGGTGGTGGTTACGGCACGCAGGGCAATGGCATAATCGTAAGTACGCTCGTCGCCCATTACGCCGACACTGCGCATATTGGTCAGCGCTGCAAAATACTGGCTGGGGCGCTGTGCCAGCGGCAGTTTGTCAACTTCTTCGCGGTAAATATAATCGGCGTCCTGCACAATGGCAACCTTCTCTGCCGTTACGTCGCCGATAATGCGGATTGCAAGGCCCGGTCCCGGGAACGGCTGGCGCGTTACCAGATATTCAGGCAAGCCAAGCTCGCGCCCTGCCTGGCGTACTTCATCCTTAAACAGGTCACGCAAAGGCTCAACAATTTCTTTAAAATCTACAAAGTCGGGCAGTCCGCCTACGTTGTGGTGGCTCTTAATCGTTGCCGATTCGCCGCCAAGGCCGCTTTCAACAACGTCCGGGTAAATGGTGCCCTGTGCCAGATAATCGACGGCGCCGATTTGTTTGGCTACTTCTTCAAACACGCGGATAAATTCTTCGCCGATGATTTTACGTTTGCCTTCCGGCGCGGTTACGCCTGCCAGCTTGCCGTAAAAGCGTTCGCGCGCGTCCACGCAGATAAAGTTAATATCAAACTGGCCGCCTTCTCCGAATACGCTGCAAACTTCTTCGCGTTCGTTTTTGCGCAGCAGGCCATGGTCTACAAATACGCAGGTAAGCTGCTTGCCGATGGCTTTGGCCAGCATTGCCGCGCAGACGCTGCTGTCTACGCCGCCGCTTAAAGCGCACAGCACTTTGCCGTCGCCGATTTTTTCCTTCAGCTCCTGCACCGTTTCTTCAACAAAGCTGTCCATTTTCCACGTTCCGGCGCAGCCGCATACGTTATAAACAAAGTTGCTCAGCATTTTGGTGCCGTTGTCGGTGTGCAGCACTTCGGGGTGGAACTGCACGCAGTACAAGCCGCGGCTTACGTCCTCTGCCGCCGCTACCGGGCAGTTGGGGGTGTGCGCCGTAATTTTAAAGCCGGGCGCTGCGGTTTCAATATAATCGTTATGGCTCATCCAGCAAACATTCTGTGCCGGGATACCCTTAAACAGCAGGCTTTCCGTATCAAAATCAACCAACGTTTTGCCGTATTCGCGCTCCGGCGCTTTGCAGACATGGCCGCCAAGCATGTGCATCATCAGCTGGCTGCCGTAGCAGATGCCAAGAACAGGCACGCCCAGTTCATAAATTTCCGCGCTGATAGTGGGCGAATCCTCAAGGTAAGCGCTGTTAGGCCCGCCGG
>CASFHD010000025.1 GCA_949294455.1 uncultured Christensenella sp. | reverse complement strand
TAAAAAATTATTAGGTTTAATGTTTTATTTTTATAAAATGCAAACTCATATAAATAAAAAAGTTTAAATTTATTTATGATATAACAAATATGTTGTAATCAAAACATTTTGAAATTGATTATTCAATAAATTTAAAAAGTTGTCAAATAATTATAAATATACAATATTAATTGATTTTACAAATTAAAAATTATTATTTTTTAAATTTTTATTGTTTTATACTCTTCAAATGTCGTATATTTAATTTAATAAATACACAACATATAGATATGTTAGTTGCAATACTTTTTTCAATACTTATAGGTAGTATGTTTCCTATTGTTTTAAAAGCAAGACTAGAATTTAATCTTTTGAGTTTATTAGGTAAATTGCAAATACGAATTTTTAATTTTAAAGTAATTCAAATACGAGTTAAAGTAAAAAATGGATATATTTATCTATCAACTAAAAAACACACTGGAAGAATTAAAATAACAAAGAAAAATTTTTCATTCGCATTTATTTATGAATTTATTAAACTAATCTTCTTTAGAACCAATTTACAATCTTTAGGCGTTAGCAGTGAAATAGGATATATAAATAATGCTATGTTTACAGGCATTTTAACAGCAAGTGTCGATGGTATTTATAAATCATTTTTAGCAAAAATTAAAAATCACAAAAAATCTGCACATATTTTTGTTGAAAGTACGCCACAATATCAACAAGATGTATTTAAATCAATAATATCTACTAAATTATCTTTATCTATTTTTGATATATTGTACACGCTTATAAATACACTATTAAATTTAAGAGGTAAAATTTATGAAAAAGATTCAACAAGAGAAAGAAGCGAAAGTTCAAAAGTTAGTGGACAGCAGTCTGCAGAAAATTAGAGAAATGATTGATGTAAACTGCGTAATTGGTGAAGGTGTTACCTTACCTGATGGTAGTGTTATAATTCCTATTTCAAAAGTTGCAGTAGGATTTTTTTCTGGTGGGGGTGAGTACAACGATTTGAATGCAAAGCGAAATAGTGCAGATTTTCCTATGGCAGGTGGAACGGGTGGTGGATTTTCTGTGTCCCCTATAGGTTTCTTTGTCTTAAAAGAAGGCAAGTTTAAAATTGTACACGCTGACAAATCTTCGGCATATTTAACTCTATTGAAAAGTGCAAGTGATGTATTGAAAAAATTTGCAGAAAATAAGGAGTAATTATGATTTTATTAAAAAAATATACAAAAAAGTTATTATTTTTCACAATATTAATAATTTTTCTATTAATAACAACTATTTTATCATTCAATCAGCAATATAATTTTGATGTAAATGCTTTGACATCTTCAGCTAGTTCAATGTGTGTGCTAGATGAAAGTGGTAGAATATTGTATGAAAAAAATAAAGATGCAAAACGAGCAAATGCTTCAACAACAAAGATAGTGACTGCAATAACAGTTTTGGAAAATGTAGAGAATCTAGATGAAGTAATTACAGTTGATGACAAAGCAGTAGGTGTAGAAGGCACTTCAATTTATCTTAGAAAAGGTGAAATGCTTAAGATTAAAGATTTACTATACGGATTAATGTTAAGAAGTGGAAACGATGCAGCAACAGCACTCGCCATTCATACCGCTCAATCTATTGAAAATTTTGCTAACCTTATGAATGAAACTGCAAAAAAAGCAGGGGCTACTAATTCACATTTTGCAAATCCTCATGGATTAGATGATGTAAATCATTACACTACTGCTTATGATTTATCAAAAATCGCCATGTATGCATTGAATAACCCAATATTTAAACAAATTGTTTCAACAAAAAATTATCAAATACCTGCGACAAATGAAAGCGAAATAAGATATTTGACAAATAAAAATAAACTTTTGACCTCGATGGAAGGGTGTGTTGGTGTTAAAACAGGGTTTACATCTAAAGCAGGCAGATGTTTGGTTAGCGCAAAAGAAATTGATGGAAGAAGGGTAGTCTGCACAGTATTAAATTGTGGACCTATGTTTGAAGAGAGTAAAAATTTTTTAGAAAGTTCATTTATTGATTATGAAAATTTACAACTCTTATCAAAAGAAAAAGTTATCAATAAAGATAATTACTATTTAAAAGTCGATGAAGATTTTTATTATCCAATAAGTCAGGACGAAAAAACTTCAATAAAATATGTTTATACATTTTTTGATACAACTAAATCATATAGTGATGGCGAAAATGTTGGAAATGTTGAAGTTTATTTAGGAAATAACTTGATTAATTCTTCCAAATTGTATAATATTAGTAGAATAGATGCACTTGATGATAGTGCGGAAAATAAATCTATTATTTTACAATGGGTTGAGGGTTATGAGGATTAATAAATTTTTAGCGTTATCTGGAGTCGCTTCAAGACGCAAAAGCGAAGAACTAGTTAAATCTGGTGTGGTTAAAGTAAATGGTGAAGTATTAACATCTTTGGGCTACAATGTTAAAATTAACGACATAGTAACTGTAAATGGTAAAAAAGTTCAAACTGCAACTAATTTTGTATATTACAAACTAAATAAACCAAAAGGCGTAGTTTCAACTTCTCAAGATGATGTTGGCAGACGCACAGTGTTAGATTTGATGCGCGGAGTAAAGACGCGTGTCTTTTCAGTTGGTAGGCTAGATTATGACACTGAAGGCTTGCTAATAATGACAAATGATGGGGAATTGACAAATATTTTGACACACCCAAAACATGAAGTCGAAAAAACTTATATTGCAACAATATCAGGTAACATTACAGAAGACGAATTAAAAATGTTATCTAAAGGTGTGGATATAGGAGATGGAATTATTACTAGACCTTGTTTAGCAATACTTTTGGACAGTAAAGATGGTAAATCTAGAATAGAACTAACCATTCACGAAGGCAAAAACAGACAAGTTAGAAGAATGTTTGAGGCAATAGGAAAAGAAGTTGTATTTTTAAAACGCACAAGGATAGGAGAAATTCGTTTAGGTGGATTATCTAGGGGCGAGTATAAAAAACTAACTAACAAAGAAATAAACTTTTTAAAATCCTTAAAAAAATAAATTAACAAAACTAAAAAAAATAAATCAATTAAAAATACTGATGGTAGTAATAATTAAGTAAAAGTTTTAAAATTGCACGCTTAAGATATAACAATTGATAGACAAGTGATAGAAAAGAATGTGTAATGACCTACATTACACATTTTTTATTATTAAAATTAATTAGAAACTTATTTTCGGTGTTTTTATAAAAATTAGCTTAAATGTTTAATATATTAAACTTAATCTATGAATAATTTTATATAATTATATCAATGTCTTTTAATAGCAACTTTCAATTGACAATATAGGTAACAAGATGATAAATATTCAAATAAGTAGAGTAGAATCGAACATTTTATTATGTAATAAATATATTATTAGGCACAAATATATTTATAATAATTTATAATATAAAAAATAACTCTATATATAACTCTATTAATTAAATTACTTAAATTTGACTAAATAGTTGAAAAAATTGCTAGATTGTGTTAAATTTACTAAGAGGTGCGTATGATAGAAGTTTTGCAAACAATAGTTAAACATTTGGTTGAAGAAAAAGACAAAGTAAAAATCGAAGAAAATAAAAAAGGTAGATATCATAATTTTAAAGTGTTTGTGGCAAGCAAAGATATGGGAAATGTTATAGGAAAGGGTGGTTCTGTCGCTGAAAGTATTAGAACAATTATAAGCTCTATGACAAAAGACAAAATATCTATTAAATTTGAAGCATTGGAGATAGAATGATTTCATTAGCAAAAGTTTTAAAACCACATGGTTTAGATGGAGCAGTAAAAGTGTCTCCAATTTTTTACGAATTTAATTTTAAAAAATTAAAAAATGTCTATTTTTATAACGAAAGTCAAAGAAAGTCAAAGTTGACTATGAAATATGTTAAAAACCTTAACAATTTTTATATATTAAAATTTAATGAAATAAATTCACCAGAAGAAGCAGAAAATCTAAAAAATAAAGAACTATTAATTGAAAGGGAAGAGTATATTGATTTATTAAAAAATACATTAATTTTAACCGATTTAATAGGTTTAAATGTTGTTGATGATTTAACAGGTGAAATTCTAGGAGTAGTGACTGAAGTAGAAGATTATGGTGCTAAACCTATTATAACATTATCAAATGGTGGATTGTCCTATATGGTGCCATTTGTAGATGAAATTATTAGATTTTCTAAATCAGAAAATGTTCTAAAAGTAAACAAGAAGCGTTTTGATGAGGTCAAAATATGAGAATTGATATTTTGACACTTTTCCCTGAAATGTTTTCTCCTTTGAATTTCTCGATATTAAAGCGGGCGCAAGATGATGGTATAGTAAAAATAAATTTAGTAAATATTAGGGATTTTGCAAAACCTCCTCACTATAAATGTGATGATTATCCTTTTGGTGGTGGGGCAGGTATGATTATGCTTGCAGAGCCTTTATTTAATGCTATTGAAAGTGTTTTAGATGATGAAGCAAAAATATTTTATATGAGTCCTAGAGGGTGCGTTTTTAATCAAAATAAAGCAAGAGATATGTCAAAACTAAACCACATTATTTTAATATGCGGTCATTATGAAGGTATTGACAACAGAGTCATTGAACATTTTAAAGTTGAAGAACTTTCCATTGGTGAATATATATTAACAGGTGGTGAACTCGCCTCAATGGTTGTTGTAGATGCGGTAAGTAGGCTTATATCTGGTGTAATAAGCGATGAAAGTACACAAGATGAAACATTTTCTTCAGATAATAGAGTTGAATATGACCAATATACTCGTCCTGCAAATTTTAGAGGATTAAAAGTTCCAGATGTATTACTTTCTGGCAACCATGCAAAAATAGAAGAGTGGAAAATAAAGTCGTCTGATATTAATACTAAAAAAAGAGAAAATTTAAAAAATAATAAAAACAATTGATTGTATTAATTATATACTAACTATTAAATCATAATTATATTTCATAGTATTACAAATAACTTCTATATTTTTATATTTACTAATTTATAACCTTTGCACATAAATTGTAATGCTTTTTTATCTATTTTTTATATATTTATGTGAACTGATCATACATAACTGACTTGTCTATTATTAATACAATTCATTTTTTAATTAATATATATAAGATATTAACACTTTTAATCAAGACATATAGATGTTATATTATTCAGCATTTTTATATATTTTTAAATTATTTTTATACAAATTACTTATTGTTGAAACATCAAATTTATTACAACATAGCATTTTAACATCATTATCTTTTAAATAACTACAAAGATAATTTGACTTTATTTATCTTATTTGTTAGATTGTTTTAATGGATATAAAAGAAAGAATATCTTATAGCAATTTATATGATTTATATGGCGATTTATTAACTGAAAAACAAAAGGATATGATTAAATTCTATCTTTTTGACAATTTAAGTATGCAGGAAATTGCGGACAATGAAAAAATTTCAAGACAGGCTGTAAAAAGCAATTTGGACACTGCATTTAATTATTTGAATGACCTTGAAAAGAAATTGCAATTATATGCTTTAAAAAATGATTTAAAATTAAGATTAAAAGAAATTTTAAATATCTCATCAATTTCAGATATAAAGTCAAAAATTAACGGCATTTTGGAGGATTTATAATGGAAAGGACAACTTTAAGCGATAGGCTAAATCACATATTTTCAAAACTTACTAATCGTGGAAAATTAACTGAACTTGAAATAAAAGAAGCAATGCGTGAAGTGCGTGTTGCACTATTAGAAGCAGATGTAAACTTTTCTGTTGCAAAAAGTTTTATTGCTCAAGTTACTGAAGAGGCATTAGGTAAAAAAGTTCAAGAAAGTTTAACTCCAGGTCAACAAGTTTTAAAAATTGTTAGAGATAAATTAACTGAAATAATGGGAAATTCTAACGAAAAATTAACAGTTTCTTCAAATCCACCAACAATAATTATGTTATGTGGCCTTCAGGGTAGTGGTAAAACTACTTTTGCTGGTAAACTAGCATTAAATCTAAAAAAGCAAGGTAAAAAACCATTACTTGTTGCTTGTGACATATATAGACCCGCAGCTATTGAACAGTTAAAAACATTAGGAAAATCTATTCAAGTAGAAGTGTATGAAAAAAATACTCAAAATCCGTCCCAAACCTCTTTAGAAGCAATTGAAAAAGCAAAAAAATTTGGACTTGACACAGTTATAATTGATACTGCCGGCAGACTTCAAATTGATGAAAAATTAATGGATGAATTAAAAGACATTAAATCAATTATAAATCCTACAGAAATATTGCTTGTAATTGATAGTATGATAGGTCAGGAAGCAGTCAATGTGTCAAAAGCATTCAACGATGCATTAGATGTTACAGGCGTTATTTTGACTAAAATGGACGGAGATACAAGGGGAGGAGCAGCACTCTCTGTTCGTTCAGTTATTGGAAAACCTATTAAATTTATTTCTAGTGGCGAAAAATTGACTGATATTGAACCATTTTATCCAGACAGAATGGCAAGTCGAATTCTAGGAATGGGGGACATTTACACATTAATTGATAAAGCTCAAGAAGCAGTTGATGAAAAACAGGCAAAAGAATTAGAAAAAAAATTTAGGGAAAATTCATTTACTCTTTCTGATTATTTAGTTCAATTAGATAGTCTAAATAAAATGGGCGGAATTAAATCTGTGTTATCTATGATGCCAAATTTAGGCGGAAAGTTAAAAGATATTGAAAACGCAATTGATGAGAAAAAATTATTGAAAACAAAAGCAATTATTCTTTCAATGACAGAAGAAGAAAGAAATAATCCTAACATTATAAACGGCTCAAGAAGGGTGAGAATAGCAAAAGGTAGTGGTTGTACCGTTAGTGATGTGAATCAATTATTAAAACAATTTTCAAGTATGAAAGATATGCTAAAGCAAATGAAAAATGGTAAAAAAATGGGCTTGTTGGGACGACTATTTAGATAATTGCACTTTTTAATTTTGCATAATAATTATAATACCTAATATATATGTAATATGACATTTATAAGACGGAAAAATAAAAAAATATGGCTATTTTTATTAGTCATTTTTTCTGTTTTTATTTTGCTATTACTATATATTGTGAAAGTCGTTAACCCAATCATTTTAAATCTTACAAAAGCACAAGTCGAAAGTCTGACTTATCGGTCTATTAATTCCGCCGTCTCTGATGTAATTAATGTAACAATTAACTATGAAAATGTTATAGATGTTGTAACTAACGATAATGGAGATGTTGTTTTAATGAAGGCAAATCAATATGTAATAAATGCAATGACAAGAGAAATAGTAAAAGTTGCTATGAATAATATGCAAAAAGTTTTGCTTAAAGATAGCGTGGACTTGCCTATAGGCAGTTTTACAGGTATTCCGCTATTTGCTGGTAGAGGACCAAATCTTCACATAAAAGTAGTACCTATAGGCGTAGTATCTAATTCTTATCGTTCAGAATTCACTTCTATTGGTATAAATAATACTCTTCATTCGTTATATTTAAATCTTAGAATTGATGTTTCTTTGGTTCTACCTGTCAAAAGTTATACGATTAATTGTAACACAGATGTGTTGCTTTGCGAAAGTGTGATAGTCGGCAAAATTCCTGATACCTATCTAAATGCTGATAGTTTAGATAATATGCTAGATTTGGTGCCTTAACTAATATTGACAAAAAAAATTAATTTTGTTAAAATTTTATTATGGAATATATTTATTTTGATAATGCGGCAACGACTAATCCTAGTCAATCTGCAATAAAAAAATACAATGAAGCACTAGAACTTTATTATAACCCTAGTGCTAATTATTTGCCTAGCGTTGAAGTGAAAAAATTAATTGACGATGCTAGATTGTCAATTGTAGATATTTTGCGTGGACAAGGAAGTTTTGTGTTCACTTCGTGCGCGAGTGAAGCAAATAATCAAATTTTGCACTCTGCTTTAAAAAGAAAGGATAAAAATTATATCATATCAGCAGGGGAACATTCCTCAATTTATAATACCGCTATGCATATGAAATCTTTAGGGTATGATATTCGTGTTGCCGATCTTAAACCAAATGGTTGCGTAGATGAAAATACACTTTTAAATCTAATAGATGAAAACACTGTGGGTGTTAGTCTTATTCATCTTTCTAATGAAACAGGTGCTATTAATGATATTAATGAATTAACTGCTATGATTAAAAATAAAAATAAGTCAGTTATGGTTCATTTTGATGGCGTTCAAGCACTAGGGAAAATTGATATAAATTTACAAAAATCTAATGTTGATTTTTATACAATTTCTGCACATAAAATTTATGGATTACGAGGTATTGCAGGTTTCTTTATTAAAAAAGGTGTAAAAATAACTCCACTTATCTTTGGTGGGGAACAAGAGTTGGGTCTTCGCGCAGGGACTGAAAATGTGGCAGGAATTCTGTCGTTTAAAACCGCTATACAAGATGTTAAACTTTCTGATTACACTCAGTTTAAAAAAGTTTTACTAGATAACCTTGATTGTGAGTATTTGCTAGTATCTGATTTTAATTGCTCTAGTGCTATTATTTCCATTTGCTTCAAAGGTATTAGGGGAGAAACTTTGGTAAATATGTTGGCTTCCCGTGGTTTTATAGTTGGTACCGGTAGCGCTTGCAATTCTAAATTTAAGGGTAATAGAACTTTGCAATCAATGGGTATTTTAAAAAATTTCCAAGATGGTAATATTCGTATTAGTTTCGGTAAATATAATACTCTTGACCAAGTAAAACTTCTCGCTCTTAATATCAACAACTGCATTAAGTCTTATCTAAAACAAAGCATTTAATTGCTTTGTTTTTTTATTTTATTTTATTTTATTATTTT
>CASFHD010000024.1 GCA_949294455.1 uncultured Christensenella sp. | reverse complement strand
TTAAATTATTATTTGTAATTTATTATTATTAAAATATTAAAAAAATACACAATAAAATTAAATGTATTTTAAAATTAATGTAATATATTTTTAAATTTTTTCAATTTGATTTAATTATGTATAGAACATTTTTATTTTTTTAATTTTTTAAACTGTTTCAAAACAAAATTTGAGAGTAGAATTTTGTTTTAATAGATATTGTAATTATTTAGTCAATGTGGTATAATTTTATTATGGAAGATTTTTTTAAAACTATGAATTTAAACACTCCACTCGCTGAAAGAATGCGTCCAAACTCTATAAATGAATTTGTTGGACAAAAACATATTGTAGGGGAGGGGAAACTGCTTTGGAGATGTTTAAAAGTTAAAAGGTTATCAAGTGTCATTTTTTACGGACCACCAGGTGTTGGCAAAACTACACTTGCGTATTTAATTGCTAACACTTTGCAACAAAAATATGTAAAATTAAATGCTGTTTCATCAGGGGTTAGTGATGCTAAAAAGGTAATCGCTGATGCAAAACACAATTTTGAATTATATGGCAAATCTACTTTCTTAATTCTTGATGAATGCCACAGATGGTCTAAAGCACAAAGTGATTCGGTTTTAGAGGCAATTGAAAAAGGTTACATTACATTCATAGGAACTACTACTGAAAATCCGCATATTTCAATGACTCCTGCAATTGTATCCAGATGTAGAATATTCAAGTTTTTGCCACTTAGCGAAAATGATATAAAAGATGCATTAATAAGAGCGTTAAAAGATAAAGAAAGAGGATTGGGCAAATTTAATGTAAATATTACAAGTGATGCCTTAAACCATATTGCTTTTGCAAGTTCTAGTGATTTACGGAATGCTTTAAATGCTTTGGAACTAGCAGTCTTAACTACTAATCCTGATAAAAATGGTGTGATTACTATAGATAAAGAAGTGGCAGAAAACTGCATACAACAAAAGGCTATTTCTGTTGATGAAAATATGTATTTTGATTTGCTTTCTTGTTTTTGTAAAAGTATAAGGGGAAGTGATACTGAAGCTGCTCTTTACTATTCTCAAAGGTTAATACAGTCTGGTTGCGACCCATTGATTATTTGTAGGAGATTAATATGCCATTGTAGTGAAGACATTGGTATGGCAGACTCAAATGCTTTATTATTAGCAGTGTCAGCCCTTATTGCAATGAAAAATATTGGGTTACCTGAAGGAAATATTCCGTTAACACACGCCATTATTTATGCGTGTGAAGCAGAAAAATCAAATAGCGTAATTGTCGCTCTAAATAAGGCAAAAGAAGATGCTATAAAGTTTGCTGATGATAAAATACCGCTTCATCTAAAGAATTATCACTATGATGAACCAAATGTTGAATATAAATATCCACACGATTTTGGAGGGTATATCGCTCAACAATATATGCCAAACAGTTTAAAAGATAGAGTCTATTATATTCCTTCTAATAACGGTAGAGAAAAGGGATTAATAAGAAAAAAAGAAAGAAATAAGTAATAAATTAGTTGCAAAATATTTATAAATGATTTAGAATTTAACCGGAGGATTTATGGAATTAAAAGGAAGTAAAACTGAACAAAATTTGATGTATGCTTTTGCAGGCGAATCTCAAGCAAGAAATAAATACACATACTTTGCTTCTCAAGCAAAAAAAGATGGTTATGAACAAATTGCTGAAATTTTTGAAATCACTGCAAATAATGAAAAAGAACACGCTAAAATGTGGTTTAAACATTTAAACGGCGGTGCTGTTCCAACTACTATGGAAAATTTAAAAACAGCTGCTCAAGGTGAGAATGAAGAATGGACTTCTATGTATAAAGAATTTGCAGAAGTTGCAAAAAAAGAAGGATTTTTAGATATTGCTAAAGAGTTTGAAGGCGTAGCAGAAATAGAAAAAGCACACGAAGAAAGATATTTAAAACTTCTTGAAAATTTAAAAACTAAAAGTGCATTTATTAAGAAAAAAGCAGTTATATGGGTTTGTAGAAATTGTGGACATAGGCATATTGGAACAACTGCTCCTGTTATTTGTCCAGTTTGTAAGCACCCTCAAAGTTTCTTTGAAATTGAAACAAAAAATTATTAAAATCTAAATATAAAAAATTAAACCACTTATTTAGTTTTATAAGTGGTTTTTTTAAATTTCTTTTAACCATAGTTTAATTATCTTTTATTGGAATATAATTGGGATATATTCGTTGATTTTACTGTTGATGTTTTCTTTTGTTACCATACTTAACCTAATAAGTTATTATAAATATTTTTTTATTTTTGTCAAGATAAAAAAACTACCATTTGTGGCAGTTTAATCATAACTATCAAACATTCTACCTGTTAAGGCGTATCTTCGCATTAATCTTTTATAAGCGCTTAACATAGCAATAAATAGTCCAACATATACAATTAAGATAATTCCTAAAAATGCACCGATTACAATATAATGGTCGGTATCAAGATATAGTTCACTCATACTAGGGCGTCTAAATTCTTTTGAAAAAAATCTATAATTTTCATCTAATTCTTGTTCTGTTACATTTGTTTTATATACAAACCAATTATCTAATTTGTCATTTATGAATATTGTGTAAGTGTCTGTTTTTTTGTTCTCATCACAATACAAAACATATTCTGAAGAACTGATAAGAGTATTGCTTGAAACTACAGGAATATTCCTTAAATATATTCCATATATCATATATTCCATCGCTATAGCTACAATTACTCCTACAAACAACGCAGTAAGTGTCTTTAATACCATTTCAACACATTCGCGTCGTTTCATTCTTTTTAGAAACATATTTCCCCCTAATGTATTTTAAAATATTTTATCAAAATATGACATATTTTGACAAGCAAAATGTGAAACTCTTTACAAATCTTATGCTTTTTGATATAATTTGTCTGTGGATAAATTAAAAGTATATGAAATGAACGCTTTAAGCTTGGCATATATTGGAGATGCGGTTTACAGTCTTAGAGTTAGGGAAAAAATTTTAAAAGATTTTAATAGAAACTTAAATTTCTTAAATAAATTATGCAACAAAATTGTCTGTGCAAAAAATCAAGCCAAAGTATTTGAATTAATGAAAGACAATTTAACAGAAATAGAACAAGATATTGCAAGGCGTGCCAGAAATGCTCATTATAACAATATTGCAAAGCATTCAACTTTAGAAGAGTATTCTAAAGCTACAATGATTGAGGCTGTAGTTGGTTTTTTATATTTAACAGAAAATAATAACAGATTGAATTATATTTTTGATATTATTTTTAAGGAGTTTTTATGATTGTTGAAGGTATTAATACAATTCGAGAACTATTAAAATCAAATTATGAAATTGAAAAAATTATTATAGATGATAAGAAAAAAGAACAGGGAATCTTGGAAATCATAAATTTAGCAAGATACAAAAATGTTCCTATTGAATATGTTAAAACTTTAGACCTATTTAAACTTTGCAAGTCAAAGGCTCATCAGGGAATTATAGCTTTTGTCAAACAATTTATTTACAGCAGTGTAGATGAAATATTGCATCTTGCAAAAGAATTGGATGAAGATAATTTTATTGTGATTTTAGATAGTATTCAAGATCCACATAATATGGGTAGTATTATTAGAACTTGTGAATGTGCAGGCGTGCACGGCATAATAATTCAAAAAACAAATTCTTGTACTGTAAATGAGACAGTTTTTAAAACAAGTGCAGGGGCAGTTGCCCATATTAAAATTGCGCAAGTTACAAATATCAACGATTGTATAAAATTATTAAAACAATCAGGTGTTTGGGTGTATGGACTTGAGGCAAATGGAAAGGATATTTCTAATGTTAATTTAGGTGGGAATATTTGTTTGGTGATAGGAAGTGAGGGCTTTGGAATTCGACCTTTAGTTAAGAAAAATTGCGATGAAATTTTATCATTAAAAATGAAGGGGAAAGTTAATAGTTTAAATGCTTCTAATGCTGCTGCTATTGTAATTTATAAAGTGCTAGATTTTAGAAAATAAATTTTAGGTGAGTTATGGAAAACTTAAATGAAACTTTAGCCTTGGCAAAACAGAATAATTGTGATGCTATGGAAAAATTGTTGAAAGAATACAAAACCAAAGTTGTGTCGATTTCACGCGAATATTTTTTGGTTGGTGCAGAGTTTGACGATATTTTACAAGAAGGATTCATTGCTCTTTACAAGGCAATACTTTCTTTTGATGAAAATAAAAATGATAATTTTTCAGCGTATGCATCTATGTGTATACATAGGGGAATTCAAACCGCTATAAAAAACGCTAATCGAAAAAAGAATGCTATGTTAAATGATTATTTGTCTATAAACATATTGGGTGGAATTGGAAATAGTGATTTGTGTTTAATTATTGATACTAAAACTCTATCCATTGAACAAAAGTTTTTGTCGCAAATTACTGCTGAACGCGTGACAGATAAAATTAAAAAAATATTATCCGATGTTCAATTTGATGTGTTTACAAAATTTTTGAATGGTTATACATATAGCGAAATTGGCAAATTAAACAATTTGACAATAAAACAAGTCGATAATTTATTGCAAATTATAAAACGCAAATTGAATTTAAAAAAAGACGATTTGCTATCATAGGAGGTTTTTATGCATTTGACACTTTATAGGAAATTTAGGCCAGATGATTTTAGTAAAGTTATAGGTCAAGACCATATTGTAACCACATTACAAAATGAGGTTAAAAATTCATCAGTATCACATTCGTATCTTTTTACAGGAAGTAGGGGAACGGGAAAAACTACTTGTGCTAGAATATTTTCAAAGGCAGTGAATTGTTTAAATCCTGTTAACGGTTCACCTTGCGGTAAATGTAAAGTTTGTGTTTCATTGTCTGAACCAAACAATACCGATATTATTGAAATTGATGCTGCGTCTAATAATCGTGTAGATGAAATTAGAGATTTGCGAGAAAAGGTAAAATTTCCTCCTATTATTGGTAAATATAAAGTTTATATAATAGATGAAGTTCATATGCTTACTGATAGTGCCTTTAATGCACTTTTGAAAACTTTGGAAGAACCACCTGCCCACGCTATCTTTATATTAGCGACAACAGAAGTTTATAAACTACCTGCCACAATTCTGTCAAGATGTAAACGATTTGATTTCAAACTAATTGACACTCAAGATTTAGTTAAACTTTTAGACAATGTTTTTAAAGACTCTAATATAACTTGTGACGAAGAAAGTAAACTTATTATTGCAAACGCAGGACAAGGTAGTGCTAGAGATACGCTTTCAATAGCGGATTCAGTTGCTTCATATTGCAATAATAATATAAC
The DNA here is from genome assembly GCA_949294455.1 of uncultured Christensenella sp. Lineage (GTDB taxonomy): Bacteria > Bacillota > Clostridia > Christensenellales > UBA1242 > CASFHD01. The sequence goes on along the minus strand of CASFHD010000024.1, from coordinate 4,267 downwards.
AATAGAAAAAACAAAAGAAGTCTTATCTTATGGAAATTTAAATATTATTAGTGAAATTGTTTATAGCATCAGCGTCAATGATGCAAAAGAGATATATAATCTAATAGAAACAGCATTGAAAAACAATATTTCAATAAATGTAATGTGCAAAGAAATGTGCGAGTTTTTAAAAAATTTAATGTTGATAAATTCAGGAGTCAGTTTCTCTAATTTGAATTTATTGAAAAGTGACTATAAATATTTTGATAAATTAAAAAATTTAGAGCGTAGTTGGATTTCAAAAGCATTTGAAAAATTTGCAAAAATTGAATTAGATTTAAAATATTCCATTAATCCTGTTAATTTATTTTATTCAATATGTTTGTCATTAATTGATTTTGATGGAAATTTTAAACAAATATTAAAAACAGATTTAAATACTAGTGATAACGAAAAAAAATTAAAAAATGATGAAAATATTCAAAATAATGACAAAAAAATCGATAAAAATGATGAAAAAATTGAAAATATTGAAAAAAATATTGAAAATTTATCAAATATAATTACAAATCAAACAGAAGATAAAGAAATACCTTCAGATGTAGATGCGGGAAAGTTGTTTGGAAATGTTTTGATAGAAGCAAAAAATAAAAATCTTTACGCATTATACACAGCATTAAAAAGTGTATACAATGTTAGTATAGAAAATAAAGTTTTAAAATTAAATATAAATGATAAAACTGCATATTCTTTGCTTGACGATAAATCGAGAATTGATGTATTATTAAACATAGTGAAAAGTTTTGATGAAAGCATTGAAAATGTTAAAATTGAATTTGACACTTCGACTAAAAGCGAAAAAGATACAATTTCGTGTCTAAAAAATTTATTTGGGAATAAAATTAAAATAAAGGAGTAATTATGCAAAATTTTAGAGGTAGTAATGGCGGTTTTGGAAATATGCAAAATCTAATGCGACAAGCACAAGCCATGCAAGAAAAATTAGTTAAAGCACAGCAGGAACTAGAAGAAATGGAAATAGTGGGTTCATCTGGTGCTGGAATGGTTACAGTTGTAATGACTGGAAAAGGTGAAATCAAAAGCGTTAAGTTAAAAAAAGAAGCAGTTGACCCTGAAGATGTTGAAATGTTGGAAGATTTAATTTTAGCAGCAATTAATGATGCAAAATCTCAAGTAGAAAAAGCAAATGCTGATAAAATGGGTGCTTTTGGTAATCTTGGAGGATTAGGCGGGTTATTATAATGGCTTATAATTCAATTGAAAGTATGGACGTTTTGGTAAATGAATTATCCAAACTTCCGGGAGTCGGTAAAAAAACAGCACAGAGGTATGCTTATTTTATAATTTCAAACGATAAATCTTATGCAGAGAGTTTGTCAAATGCTATAAAGGTGGCAAAAGAAAATATACATGAGTGCCCAAGATGTGGAAATTTTACAGATACCGAAGAATGTGCTATTTGTTCAAGAACGGACAGAGAACCTATTGTTTGCGTGGTTAAAGAACCAAAAGATGTTATGGCTATTGATAGAATCAATAATTTCAAAGGGACATATCATGTTTTACACGGAGTTATTAATCCTATAGAAGGAAAGGGCCCTAACGATATTAATCTTGCAAGTTTGTTAAGAAGAGTCAATGAAGAACACATTAAAGAAGTTATTGTTGCAACAAATCCAGATGTTGAAGGAGAAGCAACTGCTATATATATTTCAAATTTGTTAAAACCTCTAGGTGTTACGGTAACTAGAATTGCTCAAGGGATATCAATTGGAAGTGAATTAGAGTTCGCTGATGCAATGACTTTATCAAAAGCAATAGATTCAAGAAGACCTATGTAATAATTTTTGCGAAAATTCTGTAAAAATTATTGACAAATATTTTTTATTTAGTTATAATAATTTTGCATTTGGTTATGGGGGTATAGCTCAGTTGGCTAGAGCACCTGCCTTGCAAGCAGGGGGTCTGCGGTTCGAATCCGCATATCTCCACCAATGCAATTTTATTATTTGACAGATGATAAAGTCGTTAAAACATTATAATGGAATGTAGCTCAGTCGGTTAGAGCACCACCCTGATAAGGTGGGGGTCGGTGGTTCGAGTCCACTCATTCCAACCACATTTGAGAGCAAAAATTGCTCTCATTTTTTTATCTAAAAAGTGGCTAAAACCCAGTAATTTCGGGCATTTCAGGACTTTTACCAAAAGTTAATTTTTAGAAATTTGAGCGTCTTGAAATCGAAATTTTTACTCTAAATTTTGACATCAAATGCACCAAAATTTGAAATCAAATATTTTTTACTTAAAAATTTGCAATAAAAAAGACCGATAAGAACAAAATTTTCCTATCGGTCTAATTCTTTTCAAAACTGCCTAAAACTGATATATTTGCTACAATTTGCTACAAACAGCTACAAAGATTTTTTACATCTCAAAATCTTTTTCTTTCTTCTTTTTCTTTTGTTCTCTTTCATATTCTTGCTCTTGAAGTTCTTGTTGTTTTCTTTCTTGTAGCATTTCTATGATTTTATCAATATCATCGTCTTTGATATTTTCAACTATTTTTTTATTATCAAGTTCTTTAAATTGTTCGTTTAGCACATTAGTTGCTTTTTCAAAATAACTTTTATCAACAGAGTTGTATGTTGAGATTGTTGTTTTAACATCTTTGTGCCCTAACAACGATTGTATAACTTTTGGATTTTGGTCGGCTTCAAATAGCATATTTGAGTATGTGTGTCTTAATCCGTGAAAATGGATATTATACTCTGTAAGTTTGTATTTCTTCAAAAATCTATTTAATATTTTTTGAGTACCTGAATAAGTTCTAAAAGTTCCATCGTCATTAGCAAACACAAAACAATGTTTATCAAGTAAATCAACTTTGCCTTTATTTGAAATTTGTGATTGCCTTTGTTTGTAATCATTTAAAGCATTTATCAAAATATCAGGCATTGGGACAACTCTTTTAGAACAGGTTGTTTTCGTTTCGCTAATAATAGTAATTCTTTTAATGACTTTGCCTTCGCTATTAAATTTGGGCTCTATTGTAAAACCTCGTTCAACATTGATTGTTTTGTTTTCAAAGTTTATATCTTGCCATTGTAAAGCTAACACTTCGCCAGTTCTTAGTCCTGCAAACATCATTATATGGATTTTGTTTGGTTGTACGAAAACCTTGCAGATTATAAATCAAAATATATACTTTATGCAATATTAAATAATTATTACAATTTTGATTTTATTAGTTTAGGCAAGGTTACAAATGATATTTATAAGCACTATTTTGATTTAGACATATTAAAACTACAACAAGATGAGGTTTTTGTAGATATGGGTGCATATATTGGAGATACAACATTAGATTTTATAAATTCATACGGCACAGATAGTTATAAAAAAATTTATTGTTATGAAATGACAAAAAAATCATTAGAAAGCGCGAAAAAATTTAAACACATACGATAACATTATTTTTAAAAACTTTGCGGTAAGTGATAAAAATGGAAAACTATATATGTGTGAAAATGGTTATTCAAGTTCTGCAAATCAAATTAGTACAAACGGCGAAATAGAAGTTGATTGTGTTAGTTTAGATAATGATATTAGTGAAAAAATAACAACAATAAAAATGGATATTGAAGGTGGCGAGAAAAAAGCACTTAAAGGTTGCAAGAATCATATAATTGATGAAAGTCCAAATCTTTTAATATCAGTTTACCATAATAATAGTGATATAATTGAAATTCCCAAGATGATTTCAGGTTATAACAAAAATTATAAATTTTATTTGCGTTATTACGTTGGTCCGTTGTATGCAACTGAAATAGTGCTAATTTGTATAAAAAAATAAGAAGAAAAAAATATATTTTTATGAAACATTAAAATATATTTTGTAAAAAATTTTTATAATAGTATACTAATTACAAAATGGTAGGTGTTTTATGAAAATTAATTTTTTTAAATGGCTTATGTTTTTACTAATTGTTGGAATTATAGTTACAGTTGTTTTATTGGTTACATCAAAACATGAATATTGTATTCAATTTCGTGCTGATAACACAGTTGTTGAAGAAATTTACACGGCAGGTAAAGAAACAATAGAACTGCCAACGGCACCAGTAAAGCAAGGATATACCTTTAAAGGTTGGTATTTTGACAACGGCATTTGGACTAATAAGTTAGAAGAAACCACATATAAAGATATTGAATTAAAAAATAATGTAACAGTTTACGCATATTATGAACAAGACGAAGTTGTAGCTAC
>CASFHD010000023.1 GCA_949294455.1 uncultured Christensenella sp. | reverse complement strand
ACAAAAAGGCATAGTGATATGTTCTTTTTGTGCAATAGAAAAAACAGGATGTTTTTACCTGAATGGCTGGCATCCTGTTCATTTTATTTCTTGCTTATTATTTGACGCTTACCCTATATTTTATGGGATACATTATATCACATTAAAAAAATCACCTCTATATTCTTGAGATGATTTTATAAGATGTTTTTTACTATTTAATTTAAAAGTTATTACTGCACATTTCCATCAAAAGTTGAAAGACACACTATTTCACTACAGCTTCTTTTAATTATTTTCATTTTTAACTTTTCAATATTTTTCTAAAGTTAAATCTCATTATTGTTTCTTTACCAACATATATTTCTTATAAGAAAACTGTATTTTAGATATTTCAAAAACAAATCTAAACAATTTTTAATGCATCTAGAATATCATCGTATAGTATTTTGAGTAATACGAATATTATGAGGAAAATGTTCTTTTGCATATTTATACATTGCAACACTTCCTATTGAATGTGTTGAATGTATATTTAATTGATTTTTTGGATACTTGTTGTTATCAGACATATATTTTAATATATCTAAACCAGTATAACCATCCTGTATATCATAATCTAATGAAATAAAATCAAATTCTAATAAATCAAGCAATAAAACAGCTTGCTTATATTGACGTACAACTGTAAATCCTTCACCAACAGGATCTCTAACATCATCAACAAACAATTTCATATTATGACTCCTTTTTTATAATTTCATATCCCATTGCCTTAATGAGTCTTAAAGTTTCTAAGCATGTATTACGATCATATTCCTTTTCACTTTCAGGTAAATCTTCATATGGAACTAAACATGGTGTTGTTTTTAATCGACTATCTTTGACTTCGCCATATGTCCATCCCTCTGCAATTCTTGAAGACGCCCATACATCATGATTGTTTTTTGCTAGTGATTCTAATAATTCTAATAGTTCTTTATCTAATACAATTGATTTTGTATCTTTGGGTTGTGGTTTATATGTCATTTTACTTTCCTTCTTTCATAATTTTTAAGAGTTTTGCAGCAATATTATCCAATTCACCTCTATTAAATGTTTGAATACCATAAGGGCAATCCTTCTTTTTTTCTAGTGAATCAGTAATAATCACTGCTTTTGTTTGATTACCATAACGATTAACAATATTATTTAATTTTTCATAATATTCATTTATAAGATCGGTAGTTGCTTTACATTCTACAAAAAGAGAATCATATCCTTTTGTGAGAATGATATCTATTTCACTTGTAAATGGATTACCATTACAACTTACAGTCACATCATTTTCAATATCATCAAATAATAAAGACTCTTTTAATAAATAATAAATATAAATTTCATATAATTTTCCAGCTTTACAAAGCATTTCTTTAATTTGAAACGAATGAAATCTAAAAAATGATTGTTTATCTTGACTATATCTACTTATTAATTGCTTTTGTTCTATCTGATGAAGTATATCATTATACTTTTTATCAATATTCAATTGACTGTATTCTAAATTGTAATATCTCACTGCAAGTTTGTATTTTCTTCCATTTTCATATCTACTATATAATGGAACAATATCAATATTTGAATAATCCATAAACATAGATATAGGTTTATTAAATATTAATTTTATTTTTTCTTTATTTGATTCATGTATATATAAAGTGATAACAATATAATTTGAATCAATTTTAAAATTTGAATTTCCAGATATAATTTTATGTTTCTTAAGACCATCAATTATTTTATGAACACCTTTCAAACATACAACCGGCATACAAAATTGTAATTCATAGTCTTGTATTTGTTCTTCAATCTCAAATATTGTAATAAGATCTTTTTCAGAAACAACTTTTTCAATACCCTCTGTTAACTTTTTCCATAAGGATCTATTCTTCACATATATTTTCCATAAATCAAGATATTCTTTTTTAAAGTATGGTTGACCCTTCTTTTGTGTAGATGCTTGACTGAGTTCCGTAAAATCAAGAACACTTAAATATTCCTTATTATCAATATATGTCAATCTATCAGCTAAATAGATATTTTGAAAACTTTGTGATGATAGATTAAAAGAATATCTTGGATAATGATTTTCTTTCTTATTTAATAATTGACATAGTGGAGATTTATTCATTTCAATAGCATAAATATTGTCAAGATATTTATCTATCACATGAATATCATGATGATACGTTAAATTAATGACAGATTTAACTCTAGAATCCTTAAAATCTTCCACAGATAATCGATAATCTGTATCATTTAAAATAATAAAATGAATGATAACATCATTTTTCTTAGAATCAAAGAATTTTTTAACTTTATTATATGAATTTAAAAATTCTTTTTTTCCTTTTAATTCATAAAGATATGTCACTTCTTTTACATCAGACGTTAAAACAGAACATACATTTAAAAACATGTTATCTATCACATATGGAATCATTAAATGAAGTGAAGGTGAATAAGTCAGTATATAAGGTATTTTTTCTATAAGATCAAAATCAATTTTTTTATAGTCCTTATAACTATGTGCACCTAAAATTGGCTGAACATGACAATCAATATTAGATATATAATTCATCGTATTCTCAAGTTGTATTTTGGAAAGACACGCCAGACTCTCTTCAAATTTTTCTTTATAGTAAGAATAAATTCCTTTTTGATAATAGTCTCCACTTATTAAACTATTTATACATAATTCCCAAGCGCTGAATAAAACTAATGAATGATAATATTTAACAATGATCTTTTTGATTGAATCAAAGTCTGATGTTTGCATAAGCCAGTCTTTATTATCATCTATTTTCTTAGTCAATTCTTGATGTAACTGAATAGATGCATTATCTAAATCATCTAATCCTATGTGAGTTTTCATCCATTCATTATGACAAATATTATCTAGTTTCGTTCCATAAGATGAATGAAGAATACATAGATGTTTTTTATTCATTTTATCTTTGGTATGAGGATAATTAGCTGCTGCTTCTTCCACATCCATTGGAGTCCATCCAGATACTAATTTTTCTGTTACCCAGCGACGATGTTCAATCCATGCTATTTTTTCTAGATTATCTGCTTTATCAATCTTTTGTTTAAATAACTTAGCAGCAGATGCATCGTCAGCATTTATACCTAAACTATATAATTTATATTTAAGTGATAAAGCAAATGATAAACTTGATTCTAAATTATATTTATCATTGAATTCTGCAAGTAATTTATCAAAGGAAATTTTTCTATGTTCATTCCAAACAATATGTGTATTTAACGCTAATTCTTTCATTCTGTCATAATTTTGCAACTGACTATATTCTTTATCAATAATTACGGAATGCATATCATCTTGATCATATCCTTTAGTTGCAATATATTGAATTGACTTATTTTGATAACAATTATTTATTTGACTTGCAAGTTCATAATTTTTTTTGTTATCTAAATACGAAATAAATATATAATTACAGTTTTTAGCTTCTTTCAAAATCCCATCATATTCATTAGAGTTCATTTGAATAAAAGCGATATCTCCATAATTATTTTTCTTATTTCCATTAAAGAAATCCATTAATGATGGTCTTTGATCAAGATACTGTTTAACACTATCTTCATACAAAACTGTCACCTTTAATTTTTTATCAATCATCTGTCCTGATTGTAAACATTGATCTAAAAATAGTTGACCATATAATCCAAAGCCTGCAACTAACACTTGTATTGTTTCTTTGGCATATTCATATAATGGATGATTATATAATAAATTTTGAAATATAACTTGCATATCCTGTTCTAAATATTTTTTAACATCAATTAATTGTATTCTTTTGTTATTAGAAATGTAATGAGAAAAATGTGAAGGTACAAGATAACAAATTGCTTTTTCTAAATCTTCCATAAGTTCTTGACAATGATTATATCTTAAAATAACTTGCTGGTTATTATCTAATATCTTTTCATCTGTTAAACATTTTTTTAATATATATATAAGAGTATCTTTGAGTTGATAATAAGATGTAACAGGTGAAGAGTTGATAAATAGTGAATCATTGATGTATTGCTCTATATTTTCAAGATATTCTTTTTGATATCCATTAAAATGAGGATATTTTTCTTGATCCAAAACAACAAGTGAATCAAATAACACAACTCCAATAGAATAAATATCACTTTGTATTGTATATTGATTATTAAAATTCAAATGAAGATAGGGATCACTATATCTAGGTGTTTCTCTCATGTTATTTTGAGTTCCAATAATAGGACATAATGTATCAATATCAAAAAGATTTAATAGATCATAATCAACTTCATTATTCTTTTTTAAATATCCAAAATTACTAGGCTTAATATCTAAATGTAACAATCCAGCATTATGTAATGAATAAATACATTCTGTTAATGAAAGTATACTATTTAAAATAACAAAAAGATTTCGTTCCGTATCATGAGTAGGATTTTCTTGAACATTTCTTATCATTTTTTCATACACTTCTAAATCATAATCGGGAGTAAATATATATAACGTTCCTGTTTTGTCACGACTTGCATATAGAATCCTAAAATAAGGAATATAGGACCATAGCTCCTTCTTTTCATTTATTTTTTCTAAAAGAGTTTGATATGCATTTAAATATCTCTCTCTTCCCTTTTGAAATTCATTGATTTTATCACTTAAAACTTCATTAATAAATAAATATCCTTCATCATTTCTTTCTATAAATTCACTCAATTCATAAGGATAATATTCTTTAAGACGACCTGTTGTTTGATCTAAATTAACTTGATAACTTAATACACTTCCTCCATATTCTTCACTACCATTTTTAATATGCACTATAAATTCATTATTATTTTCATCAAATAATTTTATATTCTGAGATAATACAATTCTTTTGTCCATTAAAAAGTACCTCCTATATAACTACAATCATCATAATTATGACAATGATTAAAATAATTGTCTAACATTTGGTAGTCTTTTCGAATAAGTATGTCTTTAATACTCTTTTTTATTTTATTTTCTTCGACCATTTCCTTCCAGGCACCATCACTAAACAAATAAATATTTTGAAAACAGCCATCAAAAATATGAATATGAGTATGTTCTTTAATATTATGATGTGTAACCGTATAAATTCCTTGAAAATTTTGGACAGGGTAAGAAACGATTTCTATTTCTTTATTGAATACAGTTAAAGAAAGGCTATCTCCCAAAGAAAAAACAAGTGTTTTATTTTTTCTTTTATTATAATAAACAAACAATAATGTCGATGACAAACTTAAAAAATCAATATTTTCATTTTGAGAAATTTGTCTAAGTGAATATTGAAGTTCATCTATCACAAGTTTCTTAATAACTTCTTCATCAAAGTGAAACAAGTCGATATGAGCGACAATGTCTTTGGCCTTATTCGAAATAACCTTTGCGCCTTGCAAACTATTTTCACAACTACTCACACCATCTGCTAAACACAGAAACATCATATTTTCATTGTCTTCACTTAATAAATAATCTTCACTTTTTTTATGATTTGCGATATGATATTCACCAATTTTACTATACTCTTTAATCAATTTAAAAACCCCTCACTAAATTTTTTGATAACTATATGCACTTAAGATAACCAACACATCGAATATATTCTTTTTTGAAATAGGCTGATAATGGGCTTGTTCTAGATATGACTTTATACTTTCTTTAAAGTCATAAAATGTTTCATTAAAAGTCTTTTCAGAAGTATTCATTAAATTATAATAGTAGTAATAACTTGCTATTAAATCTGTTCTTGTTATTGATAAACTATCTAAAGAATTGGATGTATGACTATTGAATAATACTTCTTTTTTATCATGATTTTTAAAATTCTTTCTTAAATAAGAATCTACTTTTTTTAACAATAATATAAAATCATCATTTTGTTCTGTCATTTGATTCGAATATTGTTTTTCTAAATCATCAAATTTCATATCTATAAACCATAAACCATAATTTAAATCTTTTAAATTTCCATCATTCAACTCTTTTATTTTTTGAATGATTTTCTCATATTGTAAATAAGCCTCTTTTTGATTTGATTCTATCATCAAATGATTTTGATTATGTTTAAAGTCATAATGATCATGAAGATAGTCATAAAATTCTTTTTCATTACTATAAAATTTATTGACTGTATTTTGTTTATAATCAAATAAAGGATCATTTTCTAATTGATGATCTGTTAACTTTTCATTTGCTATCATATTTATCATTTCATTAGCTTTTTTTATTTTGTCAGAAGATGACATATTTTTTTGACATAAATAATAAAGATAGATCATCTCTGCATAATTTCTATAATTAATTGCAAAACCTTCAGGAGAAGCAAAAGCCCCATTATTTTTATTTTTATAAACATCTTCTAGATAACGCATAAAATTATTTTGATAATAATCATTAAATAAATTAATTTCTATATCACTATTATAATCAGGTATTTCATCAGAAAAAGCACAATAAGTCATATGAAACGCTATAGCAAAAAGATATAAATATTGTTTCGTTTTACCACCTGATTTGAATTGCCCATTGGCTAACATATCTGCCATTTCAACAATTTCACATGTGTTTTGTTGATGTTTACGTTTTTTAAATTTTTTTACATCATCTATATATTTTATCTTTAAAGAATTTTCCTTGCCATTTTTATTTCTATAAAAAATTTGATTAAGTATACCTTTAAAATTCTTCTCTAGCTTTTTAAATTCTATAATTTTATCATTCGTATAAATTTGTTTTAACCCTTCTAATGAACATTGCCCACATGAATTTTCATATACAAAATCGGTAAAAATACTTTTTAATTTCTCTTGAAAACAGGATTCATTCATTAAATAATCTAAAGCACTATTCTCTTTTCCTTTTATTACCAATCCATCTTTGATCATATAGTCATACTTCAATGATTCTAAAAATTCAATCATCGCTGCTAGACTATCATGTTCTTGATGATCATTATTTAAAAAATAATTAAATATTTCTTCATCTAAACATGCAAGATATTGATTATGAGTAGGATTATCTAATGAATATTTATACTTCATATATTGATCAAGAGCTTCTTTTCCTGAAATACCACTATTGGGAAGAAAATCACCATATTCTTGATCAATCAATCCTTTAAGAATTCTTAAACGTAAAGAATCTGTAGGATATTTTGGATAAAGAAAAGTCACCATTCGATTCATATAATGATAAGGTGATGGAAATTTTTGGAATTGTTTGAATAATATATGTAAAATTCCTTTAACAACCTGTTCTTCATCAAAGCTTTTTTCAATAGAATCATTTATCAGTTTTTCATAATAACAAATATCATTTGTTTCTATAAAATCAATATGACTTTCACTTAACATCTGATATAACTTCGCATAACCCTTATATTCCATCCCCCTATTTTTTGCTGTTTTTATTTGAGATAAAACTCTTTGAAAATCATTATATGAATACACTTTCATTTCATTTTGTATTTCTTCAAATGTTTTCTCCATTATTCTTGTGATTGTTCGTTCATGATTCATTATTATTTTTTCCTCCCCATGGTTTTTAATACTTAGTAATAAGTAATCCTTCAGGTTGATATCGAAAGAAAACTTTAAAACTATGAAGAATATCAGTAGTATTTTTTCTTTGATAACTTTGTAATATTTCATATAATAGGCAATCGCTTTGATTTGTTTTCTTGAATAATACACATGCTTTATTTATTTTATCCATATCATTATAACAAATTCCCTCTAACATATAAGCAAACATAAGTAAATGATTATATTCTTGTCTATTGATTTTTCTTTTATTTTTATCCATCAGATTATTTATTTGATTGATTAATTCTTCAAGTTCTTTTTGATATAATTTTCTTTTGCCTGAAAATAAAAATGTGGTTTTTTCTAAAAAATATGTTAAATATAAGGCTTTACTTACTAGTGCAATTATATAATTAATCATATTCTTCTTTGATTCATACTTTAAATATATTTTTTCACATACCTGAATACATTGATCAATATCATCAAAATGAAATTGAATTGTATTGGGATAGCATTTAAGAATATGTAAGCACCTGTAACAATCAGCCAAAGACAAATAATCATTATATTCATCATATTCTTCTACTAATGTCTTATAGATATTCTTTGCATTTTCATAACACTGTATTGCTTTTTTATATTCTTCACCAATCAGTTTATTTCCTTTTTTTATTAAATCATCAGCTTCCTGTCTTAGCAAATATTGTTTTTTCTTTGATGAATCATATTTTTCAATGAATGTATCAAAAAAAATTAGATTCATTTTATAAACATTTGGACTTTCATTAACCAATTGCCTAGCATATTCTTTTCCTATCTTTGCATATTTAACAACATCTTCAATTTCTTGATTTTCTTCTTTTTGTTTACATAAAAGTATGTAACAATGCATTAATAATACTCTTGTATTCATTTGGTCATCTGTATCTAAATATGATTCTAAAATATCGATACATTCTTGATATTGTTGTAACCCCATTAAGCGATGAACCTTTTCATCTATATTTTCAACAACTTTTATTGAAGCGGATTTTTGTTGATAATAATTAGCTAAGTCCATTTCACCATAATATTCATAGCTTTCTTCCAATTTAGAATAAACACGTTTTAATTCATGTGAAAAATAATCTTTATATGCAGGATATTTTTTATGAAAACAAATGATTTCTTTTTCCATTTGAAGTAAAACTTTTCTATTTTTTTCTTCATCATAATTGACATATATATAATGAAGATTGAGTAATTGTAAACAAATCGCTAATGCATTTTCAAATGTTTTCTTTTTTTTATAACGATCGTAAATTATTTTTATTATTTTTTCTTGATAAAACGCTGCTTTTATAAAATCATTTTTATGAATAAATATTCCATGTGCCTCATTATCTTTATGTTCTTCTGATTGTCTGAATATATTTTCTACTTCATTTATTGTTTCTTGAGTAGTGAAATGAGAAGTTTTTTGATTTTGCAATCCATTTCGATAATATTTCACCAATTTCTCACAGGCTTTATAGTTATTTTTTTGCGCAGATTGTTCTAATAACTCAATCCCCTTTTTTTGATTTCTTAGCATATAAATTCCATAATAATTTGCTAATCCCATAAGGTATAGATGTGATGGATTATTTCTATTTTTTTTCTTTTGAACAGGTAATAATACATCTTTTAAATATTGTAAATTATTTCCATCAATAATATGATCAAGTTTAGGATAATGCTTATGAACCAATTCATGATCTGTTGACTTCATTTCTATTGGAATAATTTTTTTATTTTTATTTTTAGCATATGGATACTCTGTTTCTAAAATGTAATTTTTATTTTCTAATATATTTTCAGTAACCAGCAATATCATAAAATCAGCTTCGTTTAACTCATTTTGAATTTCTTTTTCAAAATCTTTACCTGTTATTATGTATTCATCATACCAAAAAATAGTATCTCTTAATTCAGGTATAGAATGAATATTTTCCATAAGTTTATTTGCATATTGACGATCTTTTTTTCTATAACTTATAAATATTTGACTTATACATTCTTGTTTTATCTTTTCTTTTAAACTCGCACTTCCAATATATTCAATAATTGTTTCTTTTAATTTATGTTCATATAGACGTTCTGTAGTGTCAAGGGATTCTCTTACAATATATTGCGCATTCATAAAAAATTGAATGTACAATTGATATTCAATTTCTTCTATTAAAATAGGTAAGACAGGGATATTATTTTCTAAAGCATATTTTAATTCAAAATCTCTTGCATAGTTATTTTCACACAAAAACTTCTGACTGACTACAAAAACCAAAATACTCATATCATTTAAATCGTCAATATGTTCTAATTGAGTATGTGGTTCTATATATGTAACAACACAATCTACTTGTTTTAATATATCATCAGTAATTATTTCAATATATCTATAATCTTTTGAATGAGCAGATAAATATATTTTTTGTTTATTAACTAAAGTATATCCTTTTCTATTTTTAACTTGAAATTGACTCATTTGATTTCCCTCTCTTTATTAAATATATCATTTCTATAAGAACTATTTCATTTATTTTAAAATCAATGAATGTTTATATCCCATATCACCTTCTTTCTCGTTTTGATGTTTTCAATTTTTAGCAATTAAAACCATCCATTATTTTTTCTTTTTGTATTTATCTTTCTTCCATATTGATCTCTAGTCACATAACTTGTATTTCCAAAAAAATCTGTTTCTTTTCTTGTTGTTGATTTTTTTCTTCCGTAATTATATCTCTTGTTACATAACTTGTATCGCCAAAAAATCCTGTTTCCTTTCTTGTTGTTGATTTTTTTCTTCCATAATTATCTCTTGTTACATAACTTGTATCACCAAAAAATCCTCTTTCTTTTCTAATAGTTCCTTTTCTTCTTCCACTATTTCCAAATATATCAAAACTCATGTTCATGTCCTCCAATATTCTATATTACGTTGGCGTTGCCCAAAATGTATTTAGCCGCATTTTGTCGCTGTTCAATGTTAATTACGCTCCATTGACTAAGCTATTTAATTTTCGACTATATTATATATGAAAAGAATTACTCTATTTTTAGGGGGACACTTTCTTAAATGTCTTGATAAATTATGTTACAATATATTTAAGCATTCTAATGAAAGGAAGAAAAATATGGGTCTTTTCGATAATATTAAAAAATATGCCAGCAATATATCTTATGACTTCGCAAAGGGATATGCTTATTATCATGAAAAGGATTATGAAGAGGCTTTTTTTTGGCTTAAAAAAGCCGCTGATAAAAATCATGCTGATGCATGTGAATGGAGTGGACATTGTTATGAAAATGGATATGGTACTGAAAAGGATTATACCAAAGCAGTCTCTTACTACAATAAAGCCATTAATTTAGGTAATATTGATGCTATGTTTGATTTAGGTGCTTGTTATTATTATGGACATGGGGTCAATAAAGATTATAGGATAGCATTTTCTTGGTTTAAAAAAGCTGCTGATAAGAATCATGCTAATGCATGTAATTGGACAGGATATTGTTATGAAAATGGTTACGGAGTTGAAAAAAATTATACTCAGGCAGTCTCTTACTATAATAAAGCTATTGATTTAGGTAATATAGAAGCCATGTCAAATTTAGGTGCTTGTTAT
>CASFHD010000022.1 GCA_949294455.1 uncultured Christensenella sp. | reverse complement strand
TAAATAATAGACCGAGAAAATGTATAAATTATAAAACACCACAAGAATTATTTAATGAGTATTTATGTGATTGTTGCACTTGATTTGACAAATTATCATCAAAAAAAAAGGAAATCAGAGATTTTTATCGTATATAACTAGTAGGAGGTGAAAACATGAATGGTTATTCTAATGAGCTAAATTTTGTCAATTATCTAAATGGACATAAAGTCAAAAAATTAAATATCATGTTATTAGAGTTGATAGAAGCATTATTTGATAATGTTAATGAAGATGATGTTATTACAGCTTGGAAAAATCCTTTTAAGCAAAAAACTGATATTTTTATTAAAATTAACAATATTAAAAAAAGAATAAGTATTAAAATGGGTAGTAAAAATTCAGTCCATATGGAACCAATATCAGAGTTTATTCATTTTCTAATTGAAAATGGTATTTCTCGTGAAGATGTAATTGAATACTTAAAATATCAATATGCTGACGGAACGACTAATGGAACCGGCAAAATTAGATTATCTAGCGAAGAATATAAAAAAGATAATCAATTAAAGCTAGATAAATTAAATATGGTTTTAAATCAAGACCGTATTTTAAAAAAAGCAATTGACAAATTTGTCTTAAAAGGAAATAATGATATAAATTATATTGATGCTTTAATCTACGGAACTGTTGAAGACTTTGTATTTGTTAAAAAAGATGAAATAAAAGAAATAATTATAAATAAAAAAGATTTATATGCTACTGGTATTCATTTTGGACCATTGTTTTGTCAACCAATGAGTAGATGCTTGAATTATAATAAAAAATACGAAAAATTAAGATTTTGCGTGCAGATAAAATGGTATAGTTTGTTAGACGATATATTGGAATATAAAAATGATCAATTGTATAAAAATAATTGTCATTGATATTTTATAAAACTTATTTTTATACCGTGACTTCCAAGCTGATAACGTGGCATAAAAAAAGTCTTGTGCAAAGACAAGACTTTAAATTAGTAAAATGGAGCAGGTGATGGGAATCGGACCCACGTTATCAGCTTGGAATGGGAATCGGACCCACGTTATCAGCTTGGAAGGCTGAAGTTCTACCATTGAACTACACCTGCAAAATTAGTAGGCAATATTAATTTTACTTGAAAAAAGATAATTTGTCAACCCTTTAATTAGAAATTATGAAAATTATTGAAAATAATTCTTTAATATATTATATTCAGTTAATAAAAAAATATTAATTCTAAATCATATTTATATATTTTAAACATATAGTTTAACTATAGAAAGGAATAAGATATATGGAAACATTAAAAGTAAGTTCAAAATCAAATCCTAATTCAGTAGCAGGAGCACTTGCTAATGTATTTAGAGAAAAAGGAAGTTTAGAAATTCAGGCAATAGGAGCGGGGGCATTAAATCAAGCAATAAAGGCAATCGCTATTGCCCGTGGTTTTGTCGCTCCTTCAGGGAAAAACTTAATTTGTATCCCTGCGTTTACTGACATAGTAATAGACGGAGAAGAAAGAACAGCAATTAAATTAATAGTAGAGGCAAAATAGCCTCTTTTTCATATACTAATTTTAGGTGAAAAATATGAATGAATTGATTGGAAACACTCCGATAATAAAAATAAACTATAAATATCAAAATGAAATCAAAAGTGTATATGCAAAATTAGAATATTACAATTTGACTGGTAGCATCAAAGATCGAATGGCATATTACATTATAGATAAAGCGTATAAAAATGGTGACTTAAAAAAGGGACAACCAATAATAGAAGCTACAAGTGGTAATACGGGAATTTCATTGTCTGCATTAGGAGCACTTTACAATAATCCTGTATATATATTCATGCCAGATTGGGTAAGCAAAGAAAGAATAAAGATAATGGAATTATATGGTGCTAAAGTAACTCTAGTTTCCAAAGAAGAAGGCGGATTTTTAGAGTGTATTAATCGAGCCAATACATTAGCTAAATCAATAAATGGATTCACAACCAATCAATTTGAAAACAAAGATAATATTACCGCGCATTATGAAACAACTGCTAAAGAACTAATCGATAAACTTCCTCAAATTGATAGTTTTATAAGTGGAGTAGGAACTGGTGGTACCCTAATGGGCGTAGCTAAAAGACTAAAAGAGAAAAACAAAAAAATAAAAATATTAGCTTTAGAACCAAGCAGTCTACCTATTATTAGTAAAGGAGAAAAAATAGGAACTCATAAAATCGAAGGAATAGGTGATGAATTCATACCAAAAATACTCAATACAAGCTTGATTGACGATGTAATTTTAGTTGACGATATCGATGCTATAAATATGGCAAAGAAATTAGCTTCCAAATTAGGATTAGGTGTTGGTATATCAAGCGGGGCTAACTTTTTGGGTGCGGTTATAGCAAGCCAAAATAACATAGCCACAATTTTCCCGGATGATTTAAAA
This sequence comes from uncultured Christensenella sp., assembly GCA_949294455.1. Classification (GTDB taxonomy): domain Bacteria; phylum Bacillota; class Clostridia; order Christensenellales; family UBA1242; genus CASFHD01. The sequence continues at coordinate 9,088 of CASFHD010000022.1, read as the reverse complement.
AAATATCTAACAACAGATTTAACTAAAAAAATCACCTCAGAAGATTTGATTTCTAATCAAATAGAATTAATTGATTATGAAATCTTATAAAAACATAATCTTAAGATAATTGACTATATAAAATACAAGTATTATAATGTTATATAAGAAAAGGTGAAAAATATGGATAATAATTTAAAAAGAAATATAATATTAGAAAATTACAAAAATCCTAAAAATAAAGGATTAATTGATGATAGTAGCTATATTTTTTCTAATACTAATAACGAAAGTTGTATCGATGAAGTTAATTTGATGGCTAAAATAACAGATAGTAAAATAACTGATATAAAATTCGATGGTGAATCATGTGCAATATGTACAAGTAGTGCATCAATCATGACAAATCTTTTAAAAGAAAAAACAATCATAGAAGCCGAACAAATCTATTCTAATTTTGAAAATATGCTAGAAGGAAAACAATATAACAGCGATATTCTAGAAGAAGCTAATGTATATGATGACATCGCCAAACAACCAAGTAGAAAAAAATGTGCTTTATTACCTTGGATAGGAATGGAAAAAATAATCAAGAATTATAAACAAATAATTGAGGAAAACAAATAAAAAAGCATTTTTTTTAAAAATATGACAAATTCTATTTTTTGTTTTAAAAATATGTGATATAATATAATTGTTATAGTAAAAGGAGGACTTATGAAAAAAGTATTAGTTTTGACAATTTTAGCTTGTTCATTAATTTTAGTAGGTTGCGATAACCAAAGTGAATATGAGGAATTAATGAGAAATTATGCTACTACATTCTACAATAACTATCAAAAAGGTAGCGAAGGATTAACAACTCCTACAATTTCTATTCAACAATTAAAAGATGCTAATGAACAAGTACAAGCCGGCTTTGATTTAACAGGTTTAGAAAAATGCACTGACGATTCATATGTTGAACTTGTTATCGATGAAAATACAAAAGATGTTCAAGATGTAAAATTTTTCTTACAATGTGAATAAAATATTAAACTAAAAAACTATGTTTAGATTAAATTTTTAAATAGTTTAACTCAATATAGTTTTTTTTATAATTTTTAAAAAATTTATTAATTTTGAAATTTCAACATCATTTTTAATCAGTAGTTATCAAAAAGATGAATTTTCTCTAAGACAAAACCCATTATTAGCGCAATAAAGAAAATAGATATAAAAAAATAATCATTTGCATCACTTTTTTTAAAATGTTATAGTGATGGCGAAAGGAGGAAAATCATGCTTAACCAGTCTATATTAGTAGGAAGAATCGTTCAAGAACCAGAAGTAAGAGAGACCGAAAACGGCAATAAAGTAACTAATATCACTTTAGCAGTTCAAAGATCATATAAAAATATTGAAGGCGAATATGATACAGACTTTATTTCATGTGTTTTGTGGAAGGGAATTGCCGAATCAACAGCTGAATATTGCAAAAAAGGCGATTTAATCGGAATCCGTGGTCGAATCCAAACAAGAGTAGTAGAATATCCAAACGATACAAAACGAAATGTTATGGAAGTAGTGGCCGAAAGAGTAACGTTTCTATCAAGTAAAAAACAAGAATGCGATGCTTAACATTCTTGTTTTTTACTGTATTCCTCATAAAATATATTATCCGGCTTAGTGCTAAAAATATTAGCAATCCTAACGGCAATCTCATAACTCATCCTTCTTTTTTTATTCTCGATTTGCCAATAAAACGATTTACTAATATTTAATTTGTTAGCCATAAACTGACAACTATAATTATTTTTTATGCGGGTTTCCTGTAATTTATTCATCTATATCCCTCCTATAGTTAATTATACATTAACATGAAATTAATTTCAATACAAAAGTTAACAAAAAATTAAAAAAGTTGTAAAAGAAGCAATATATGATATAATGTGGTTAACAAACTGATTACGGAGGGTATTTATGATAATAGGTGAACGTTTAAAAGAAGCTAGACTAGCAAAAAAGATGTCGCAAGAAACTTTGGGTGGTTTATTAGGTGTATCAAAAGTTTCGATTTGTGGGTACGAAACAGGGACAAGAACCCCAAATATGAGTAATTTTTTAAAACTAATCGAAATTTTAGACTTAGATGCAAAATACGTATTAGGTATGGATGTCAAAGTAATAAATGAAGATGGCGAAGAATATCCAGTAAAAATGGCCAATAACGATATAAAAATTATTGAAGAAATAAAGAAAAATCGTGAATTATATAACATGTTTTGTAGTAATCCTAAAAGAACAGTTGATAAAATTAAAAGTAAGTTTAATTTGAAATAAAGAATTGTTCTTTTTTCTTTTAAAAAAATTATAAATGGGGTATAATAAATAAAGGAGAAGAAAGAATATGTATAAAAAGAAACAAAAAGATAAAAGAAACAAAATAATTATCAGTTGTATTATAATATTTTGTCTAATTGTTGGCTTTATTGTTAATGTTGTTGTAACTGACCGTGAACTTACGATTTTTGAAAAAGCAATCAAAGATAGCGTTTTAACTGTTCAAAAAATTCTTGGCTATCCTATTGAATTTATCACAAACAAAATAGACGAAAACAAAGAAAAAGATAAAATGTATGAAGAATATCAAAAACTACAACAAGAAGTAGCTGATAATAATCACTATGAAATTGAAAATGAAGAACTAAAAAAACAATTAGAAGAAATGAAAGAACTATTAAAAATAAACGATACTTTGGCAGAATATACTGAATTGACTGCAGTAGTTATTAATCGTGACTTAGGCTACTGGTATGACACAATTACTATTAATAAAGGAGAACATGATGGTGTAACAATCGGTATGCCAGCAGTAGTAGGCGAAGGATTGATTGGAAAAGTCATTTCTACTACCACATTTAATAGTACAATTCGCCTCATTACAGCAACCGATGTTGTCGATAAGATATCAGTCAAAATTCAAACTGGCAATAAATATGTCTATGGAATTTTAAGTAGTTATGATAGTGAAACAAAAACTCATATAATCGAAGGAATATCTCAAACAGAAGAAATTGAAAATGGAGCAATTGTAACCACAACTGGTATGGGTGATATTTTTCCAGCTGGTGTTATGATAGGTAAAATAACAGGTGTAAGAACTGATACATTTGATTTATCGAATGTTTTAGAGATGAAATCCGAAGTTGACTTCGACAATATAAATTATGTCACTTTATTAAAGAGGAATTTATGATAGTTTTCATTTCTATATTATCTTTTTTATTAGATGGAATCTTATCACGTTATATCTTACCAACAACGTTATTTTTACCACTTTTTACAATTGTTTCATTAGTTATTATTTATCCGTATTTTAATAATAATAACTTAAAATACTTTCGCTATGTAGCAATTATCGGATTATTATATGATATAACTTACTTAAATACACTATTTTTCAACTTCTTTATTTTTGTTATGATAGGATTTATTATTGGTTTATTTAACTATCTACTATCTAATAATTTGTATACCAGCACAATCATAACAGTAATTGCAATTATCCTATATAGGATCATAAATTATCTATTTGTCGTAATTTTCAAAAACCAACCATTTGATTTTATGAATTTATTAGAAAGCATATATTCTTCGTTATTACTGAATATAATATATTGTATTATTATCTATATAACAACTGAACTATACAGTAAAAAACATAAGATATTGCGAAGTAAATAGTTGACACAAATAAGCTATTATGCTAAAATGGTTGATGACGTAATCCGCTGATTAATATTATGATTATAGTTTATATAAAGGAGAGTGACACTGTGAATCTTGTAGAAAAGATAACTTCAAAACAAATCCGTACTGATATTCCTGAATTTAGAGTTGGAGATACAGTAAAGGTTAATGTTAAAATTGTTGAAGGAAAAAGAGAAAGAATTCAAGCGTTCGAAGGCTTAGTAATGGCTATTCAAGGTAGTGGTGTAGGAAAAACTTTCATCGTACGTAAAGTTTCAGGTGGCATCGGAGTAGAAAGAACATTTCCAATTAATAGCCCAATTATTGATTCAATTGAAGTTGTTAGAACTGGTAAAGTAAGACAAGCTAAACTAGGCTATATCAGAACAATGGTAAAACAACCAAAAATTAAAGAACGTAGAACTAAAGAAGCTGCATAAGCTTCTTTAATTTTATTTTTTTTCGAAAATGGTATATAATATTAATGGAAGTGATAAGATATGAATATTATTAAAGCTGTAATTCCCTATATAATAATTATAATTACGGTTGTGGTTATAAGAACTTACGTTTTGACTCCAGTAATTGTTTCGGGGACATCGATGGATGACACATTAAAAAATGGGGAACTTTTATTATTAAAAAAATATGATAAAAGCTATGAGCGTTTTGATATTGTTGTTTTTGATTATGGTGATTCAAAATTAGTTAAAAGAATTATTGGACTACCAGGAGAAACACTAGAATATAAAGATGGCGTTTTATATATAAATGGCGAAGAAGTAGAAGATCCATTTGCTTTAGCAACAAAGGATTTTAAACTATCAGACCTAAATATCGACGTTATACCTGAAGGCCATTACTTCGTAATGGGAGATAATCGTTCAAACTCTAGTGATAGTCGAATCATTGGGCCAATTAGTGCAGAAACAATAAACGGAACAACTTCATTTAGTTTATGGCCATTTGGATCAGTCGAATAAGCATTTATAATTGCTTATTTTTTTTCGAATATGTTATAATAAGTAACAGGTGATTTAAATGAATGGAGTTTTAGGTGGCTTTAAAAATATGTTACGCCAATGGCGAATTAATTTAAAAAAAAGAAAGCAAAAAGAAAAAAGACAGAAAGAAACAAATAAAAAAATAACTAAATATCCACGTTTAACATCATTTATCTATAGCGCAATAGCTATAATATATAGTCCATTCGGTTACATATTTGCCAAAAATAACGAACAAGCAAAATTTGAAAAGCCAAAATTATATAAAAAATTTGAAGAAATAAACATTGAATTAGACAAAATAATTATTGGTGAAAAACAAAATATAAAAAATATAGAAAGAAAAATAGAAAAATTAAAAAAAGAAATTAATCAACCGATGAGTAAAACAACTAAAAATTACTTTGATAATAAATTAAAAGAAATAGAAATAAAAACAAACTTTATTAAAAATCCTAACAAAATATCGACTATTGAAGCAAAAATTATCAATGATTCGTTAGAACAAAACATAGCCAATAAAAATATCAATAAACCCCAAAATATTAACAGTCCATTATTAAAAAAACTAGCAGTTATTCCTATTGCTTTAGCTCCAGAACCACAAAAACAAAACAAGTCTATTTCTAATCAAACCCAAACAAAACCTATAAATAATGAATTAGAATTTATTAAGGATACCAACAAACAAATAAAAGAAACTGAACAAAAAATAAAAGAAATAGAAATGAAGATACCTACCATCAAAGAATACAACCATTATTATGATTTGGAAAACGACTTAAAATACCTATATCAAAAAATTAATTTATTAAAGTATAAATATGCTGAATTAAAAGATAAATTCAATGCTAATATCGAACTTGATTTCGATAAATACAAATTAATAAAATCAGGTGATAAAATAACCGAATTATTAGATAAAATTGATAATGATTTAAAACTAATTGAAACAAAAAAGAAAGAATTAGTTACTAAAAAAGTTACTAAAATCGAAACAAAAAAAGAAGCTAAAAAAGAAGAAAAAAAGAAAGAAGAAAAAACTAAAATAAAAGAAATTGATGAGTTCGTCGAAGCTAAAAATCATGTTTTAAATAACATTATCAATCAAAACAAATATTTAGAAAACTATTTTCAAAAGTTAGCCAAATCAACTAATAAAAAGAAGACAATTTTTTCCTCGCTATTTAATTTTTCTAAAACTATTTTAAATTTTACTATTTCATTATTGCCGGTTTCTATATTCAAGAACAAATTATTAGGAACTCTAGTTAGTGCGATTATGATTAACAATTCGATTAAAACAATGCGTAAAATGGTTAATCCAAAACTAAATATCAATTACGAGTTGTTTTTAGAAAGTTATATGAGTAATAAGGATATAATAACAAATACTTACAACCTTTGTAATAACTCTTTAAACGAATTAAGTTTGCTTAAAGATGAATTAATTTTATTAGGAGCAAACAAAGAAGCGAAAGATTTATTAAATCAAATAGAAGCAATAGAAAATAATATTTTAAGACAAATGGAAAATTTAAAAATAAAGGATAAAACATTAGATAAAGTATATGTTAAAATAAAAAATAATGCTGCATAATAATTCCTTTAAAAATAGATATAACTAAAAAAGAGGTGATTAATTTGAACTATATTTTAGTTAAATCTTCTAATGATGATGTAGAAAAATTGATTGAATATAAGAAAGAAACTGTTTTTAAATATGCTAACAATTTATCTGAAGAGGAAAAAAATAAAATAAATAATTATATCAATAATAATATACCTAGAGAAATCAAAAATTATTGTAATATCGTAGTTAATGATAATATCGTTGGCTGTTTATTATTGATTGATAAAGAAGATGGTAAATTATTAGATGAGATATATTTAAAAAAAGAATATAGAAATAAAGGAATTGGTACTGATATTATAAAAAACATAACAAAAGAAAATAATATTATTTATTTATGGGTATATAAGTCAAATACAAGAGCTATTTCTTTATATAAAAAACTAGGATTTTCAATAATTCAAGAAGAAAAAACTAGATATTATATGAAATATGAAAAATAAAATGATTTTGAGGAGGAAAAAATGGACAAAATAGCGATTATTTCAGATGTACATGGAAATTATGAAGCACTCAAAACAGTATTAGCTGATATAAAAAAAAGAAAAATCAATCATATATATTGTTTAGGAGATGTTATCGGAAAAGGTTCTAGATCAAATGAATGTTTAGATTTGTTAAAAAATTGTACTATGACTTATGGCAATTGGGAAGATTTTTTTAACAAAAAAACCTGCATTAATGATCTTGATGAAAAAAGATATAAATTACTTGATAAACAACTTTCAAAGGAAAATAAAGATAGATTAAAAACATTACCTTTGTGTTATGAAATTTATATAAGTGGTAGATTGATTAGAATGTTTCATGCAACACCTAGTAATCCTCGAGATAATGTTTTAGAAATAGATAGAATAGATAAAATGTATAAGCAATTCTTGCCAACTAAATATACTAATAATGAAATAGCTGATATTGTAATATATGCCCATACCCATACCCAAAATTTAATGAAATTATATAATAGAACTTTAATTAATGTTGGTTCAGTAGGAAATGCATTTGATATAATTAGAAACAAAGAAAAAGATGGTAAGTATGAAAATACAACCAATGCTGATTATTTGATTATCGAAGGAGAAATAGATAGTAAAGATCATGCTGATATTAGATTCGAATTTGTTTCTTTAAATTATGATAGGAATTTAGAGTTGCAAGAAAGTAAAACTAATCCAGAATTAGAAAACTACACCAAAGAACTGTTAACAGGAAAATTTAGAAACATCGAAAAATATAAAAATAACTTTGATGAATCATATTACGATATTAATAAATTTTAAAATAAATGTTACATAAAAAAAATTGGAAATAATGGGAAACCTTCATATGAAAAGAATAGAGATTAGTGATGCAATATATGTAGTTAATGTTGGAGGATATATAGGTTCTTCAACAAAAAAAGAAATAGAATATGCAATTTCACTAAACAAAGAAGTTTATTTTCTTGAACCATTAAGTTATTAAACTTTAAAGAGAAGTGATTTAGATGAATGAAAACAAAATGAATATCAACTGTTTGATTACGATTTATTGCCACACCTAGCGAAGCACTTATAAATAAAGGCTTTCTTGATTTTTGATTTTGCACGTTTTTTTAAAAATGACTAAAAAATAGCAAAAAATGAGCAAATTTTATTCAAAAATGGGGTAAAACATTTTAGTTGATACCGCAAGGTAAACTACTAATATTATATTTTAAAAAGGAGGGTAGAATGGAAGGAATTATTAATAAATCTACTATTAAAACTTTTGAAGATATAAAACATATTGATGAGTATGGAAGTGAGTATTGGCTTGCTCGTGATTTGCAAAAAGTTTTGGAATATAAAGAATGGAGAAATTTCAAAGTAGTAATAGATAAAGCTATTACATCTTGCAAAAACAGTAAATTTAATGTGTTTGATCATTTTGTTGAAACCAACAAAATGATAGAAATAGGTAAAACTGCAAAAAGAAAAATTCTTGACTATAAACTTTCTAGATATGCCTGTTATTTGATAGTTCAAAATGCTGATCCGAGTAAAGAAGTTGTTGCTTTAGGTCAAACTTATTTTGCAGTTCAAACACGAAAACAAGAAATCACGGAGCAAGAATATGATTCTCTATCAGATGATGAGAAAAGACTTTATCAAAGAAAATTAACAAAGAAGGGGAATTATACTTTACAACAAGTTGCTTCATCTGCAGGAGTGAAAAATATGGCCGAATTTCATAATGCAGGATATAAAGGATTAAATAATGGTGAAACAGCTGATGATATTTTTAAAAGAAAAAAGTTGCGATATAGAGAAGATATTCTAGATAATATGAATGAGGATGAGTTAATAGCAAATTTGTTTAGAATTAATCAAACAAAACAAAAACTTTTAAGAGATAATGTTCAAGGTGAAGATAATGCTAAAAATGTACATTATGAAGTGGGGAAAAAGGTTAGAAAAGCAATTGCCGATATCGGTGGAATGATGCCAGAAGATATGCCAACTCCTAAAAAAAGTTTAAAAGAACTTGAAAAAGAAAGAAAACGATTGGAAAGTAAGGCAAACAAGAAATTAGAAATGAAATAGTAAATAGGAAGTGATTTAGATGAATGAAAATAAAATGAATATCAACTGCTTGATACCGATTTAGTAAACCCCTCCAAGAAATCCTTATAAATAAAGGGATTGTGAGATTTTAAATCTTGCACATTTTCTCAAATAAACTGCAAAAATGAACTAAATAAGTAAATTTTATTAAAAAA
>CASFHD010000021.1 GCA_949294455.1 uncultured Christensenella sp. | reverse complement strand
AAACATAAAAAAAAAAAAGAAACTAATTTCTCATAGTGTTTCTCATAAGAAAAGAAAAAATTCATACGCGAGGTCACACTTTATTAGTAGTGCAACTAGAAAGGACAATCAATTAAATAAATGAGAAAATACAGAATAAAATTCAATTTTAATATAATTTCTTATATTATTAGAAATAATAAAATTTTATTTCTATTCTTTCTTATTTCTTACATAATTGCATTAATATTTAGTGTAATTTATGCTTTTAAATTCAATTCTGGTTTGCAGTATATTTCATTTTATAACATTCCAATTATGAATTATTTAAAAGGCAATATTAACATATTTTCATTTTGGTTTTTTACACTGCTTACTTTAATACTTATGGTTATATGTCTATCGCTTTGTTTTATCAAAAAACCTTTTTATATTTTGGGCTTAATAATATTTTCTTATTTTGCTTACACACAATATTTAATTTATTTATCAATAATTTTAACTTATGGGTTTTTAAATACATTCATAATAATCATTCCTCAAATAATAATGCTTTCAATACAACTATTGTTTATTGTTTTGTACATAATATCTTTTAGAAATAGTTGTAGGTATCAAATGAATTTTAAAAATATTACAAATTCGAGTTTAAACTTTCTGTTAATTATTTTATGCTTACAAATACTAAACACAATATTAGTGGGACTTCTTAAAAATTTTGTTATAGTGTTAGTTTTTTAGTATAATTTTTTAGCATTAATAAAAAATATAGATAGGAGGAATTATGAAAAAAATTCTAATACCTATCATAGGTCTAATATGTTCTGTAGCATTATTTTCACCAACCATCTCTGTTCACGCTTTGTCTCAAGAAATTACTGATGCGTCAAGTAAAGCAATGATATTAATGGACATAAACGGTGATATTCTATATGAAAACAATGCTGATGAAAAACTTCCTATTGCAAGTATCACTAAATTAATGACAATATTAATCACACTTGAAAATATTGAAAACGGCAATCTTTCAACAGAAGATAATATTCGAGTATCTGAAAGAGCATCTGGCATGGGAGGTTCCCAAATATTCTTAGACGCAAATACTGATTATAATTTAAAAGAATTATTAAAAAGCGTAATAGTTTGTAGCGCAAATGATAGTGCTGTAGCACTTGCAGAGACAATATCTGGAAGCGAAAATCTATTTGTTGAAGAAATGAATAAAAGAGCAACCGAACTTAATATGACAAATACTAATTATGTAAATTGTACAGGGTTACCAGCGCCTAACGGATATTCAACTGCAAAAGACACCGCTTTATTATTAAAAGAAGTTGAAAAATATCCATTATACACAGAACTATGTTCAATATGGTTAGAAGACTTTAAGCACCCTAGTGGCAGAACCACCGCTATGACAAACACAAACAAATTAATTAAACATTATGATGGTTGTTTGGGTGGAAAAACAGGTTCAACCACTGAAGCGGGATATTGTTTAGCGACGTGTGCAGAAAGAAACAATTTAAAATTAATAGCAGTAAGTTTAGGTAGTTCAAATTCAAAGGATAGATTCAAATCAACAAGCGATTTATTAAATTACGGCTTTGCAAATTACAAAGCAGAAAACTTATTGGAAAATAAACTTCCTACAATAAATATCAAAGGACAAAACAGAAGTTTGAGTGTAAAGTTTGATGAAGAATATATTACAACCATAAAAAACAACATAGAACCAAACATTTCTTTAGAATTTACAGTACCAAATGAAATAAGTTCAATAAATTTGGGCGAAAAGGTTGGATTCGTTGAAATTATAAAAGATGGAGAACTAATAAAGACTATTTCAATAATATCAAATGAACAAATTAAAGCTCCAACATTTATTGATAATCTAAAAGATTTAATAGAAAAATTTTAAATAAAAAAACAAATCATAAATTGAAAAAATTTTATGATTTTTTTTGTTTGCTACTGTATTATTCAATGTTTTTATGAAAATCTCGTTTGATTAATTTGTTGATAGATATTAAAAATAAAATAATGTAACATTATTAAATTTCAATAAAATTCATTTAATAAAATATTCAGTAAAATTTAAATAATTTAAAAGCATTAAAATGATATAGATTTAAATTAGCAAATTGTATGAAAAACAAAAAACAAATTATCAATTCTATCCAACTATTTATTTTTAATTATATATAAATTACATATAAATATCCATAACATATCACTTCATACCAACATTTTCTCTAATAAATATTTAATATTTTATTTATTAAATATTTCAAAACGAATTATATATTGAAAATTGTGCAAATAAAAAATAGGCAAACGCCTATTTAATATGCAGGTTGTAAATCATTTACAACATAATTATAAAGATTGCTTGTATTTCCAATCATATTAAAATAATAAGAATAAGTTATAACGCCATCTTCGTCTATATCATCATCATTTTCAATTAAATACGCTCTTACTGTAACATAATCATCTACATCACTTAATTCAAATGCTATATACTTATAAGATACGCGTGTATCTCCATCTTTTACTGTCTTTGTGTTTTCGCCGTAACTATATACAACATACACGCCTTCGCTTAAATTTAAAGTTGAAGACCTTTGTACTAATTCAGCATTTTTGCCAAGTCTTCCGTTAAACAACGCTTCCAAAGCAGTATCTTTAAAAGCATTTGTCAACTTATTTCTTACCTCATCATAATATTCCTTATTTGTAACATTGTCAGACACTGTATAATCTGGGTCATAAAACGAACTATTATCATATAGCCTTATATCTTCAGGCTTTTCAATCTTAAACGAATGTGAAATAGGTGTGAAGAACATTACAATAGTAGTAATTATTAAAACGCCAATTATGCTTAAACTTATTATAGGTAAAACTTTTTTCATAACTTCTCCCTTAACAAATAGTATTTTACAAAATTTTAAATTTTTTGTCTAGTCTTTTTTATCACTATTTTCGTTAGAAGATTTGTTATCGTCATCTGTATTTTGCTCTTTATTTGTATTCTGACCTTTAATGTCTTCATCTAAATTTTGCTTTTTATCATTATCTGACAAATTATTATTATCTTGTTCATTTTGAGATTTAGCAGAAGTTTTTTCTGATGAAAGTTTTAACATTTCTTCTTCAATTTCTTTTTTGATTGTTTCATATTCAGCATCACTCATCATCTTTGCTTTATGATAAGCAGTCGCAGTATCCAATCTGTTTTGAAGACTTTTCTCTAATTTTGCTACTTTTGCCTCATTTCTAGCCTTTTCGTGATACTCTTTTTTCTCTTTTTCTTTTTCATCTATTTTATTCAAAACATCTTGAACATTTGCACCATTATACAATTCTTCAAATTCTTCACTAAAGATTGTTTCTCTTTCCAACAATAATATCTTTAAATTTTCAAGCAAGTCTTTTTTATCTTTCAAAATTTCTTTAGCGCGACTGTGTGCTTGCTCGATAATATTTTTAATTTCAGCATCAATTTTTGTCGCTACATCACTACTATACGCTTGTTGTTTTTGATAATCTCTGCCTACAAAAATTTCTCCGCCTTCACCATAACTAACTAAACCAAATTTATCACTCATTCCCCATTCTGCTACCATTTTCCTAGCATATTTAGTTGCTCTTTCCAAGTCATTTGAAGCACCTGTCGTAATATCATTACACATAATTTCTTCTGCAACACGACCACCAAGCATCATAGTTATTGTATCTAACAATTTAGATTTAGTCATATGCTGTTCATCTTTTTCATCTAAAGTTAAAGTATAACCTGCAGCCATACCTCTTGGGATTATTGAAATTTCTTGAACATGGTCGCAATTAGGCAATGCCCTTGCTACAATTGCGTGACCACCTTCGTGATATGCTGTAATAACTTTATCTTCTTCTGTTACTAAAAGACTCTTTTTCTTAGGCCCCATAATAACCTTATTTATGCCTTCAGTTATATCAATCATTGTAATTTTAACACGATTATCTCTTGCTGCTAAAAGCGCTGCCTCGTTTAACATATTTTCAATATCAGCACCGGCAAAACCACTTGTAAGTCTTGCAACTCTCTTTAAATCGACATCATCTGATAAAGGTTTATTTTTTGAATGAATTTTCAATATTTCTTCTCTACCTTTTACATCAGGTAATCTAACATAAATTTGTCTATCAAATCTTCCTGGTCTAGTTAAAGCAGGGTCCAAAATGTCCGCCCTATTTGTTGCAGCAAGCACAATTATACCGCTATTGCTTTCAAACCCGTCCATTTCTACAAGAAGCTGGTTTAGAGTTTGTTCTCTTTCATCATTTCCGCCGCCCATACCAGCGCCTCTTTGTCTTCCCACAGCATCAATTTCATCAATGAAAACAATACAAGGAGCATTTTTCTTTGCTTGTTCAAATAAATCTCTTACACGACTAGCACCAACTCCGACGTAAAGTTCTACAAAATCACTACCAGATATAGAAAAGAATGGAACATTAGCCTCACCTGCTACTGCTTTTGCCAACAAGGTTTTCCCGGTTCCTGGAGGACCAACCAATAATACACCTTTAGGAATTCTTGCCCCCAACTCGGCAAACCTAGAAGCATCCTTAAAGAAATCTACAAGTTCCATTAACTCTAATTTTTCTTCGTCTGCTCCAGCGACATCAGCAAATTTTACTTTTGATGAAATTACAAGTCTTGCCTTGCTCCTTGCGAAACCCATTCCATTATTGCCTTTACCCATAAAGGTTCTTATTATAAAGAATCCTAACACAACTATTATTGCAATATAAATATATGGCAAAATGTTGGAAAGCCAACTTTCACCCTTCCATTGAGTTGATTTAATTATAATTCCTGCTGTTTCACATTTTTGTGAAATTTCAGAGTGTTGATGCTCATACTGGAAATTAAAATAATAATCAGGATTACCATCTTTGTATGACTTTTCAGACATATACACACGAACAGTATAATCGTAAATATCAATACAATAAATTACACCTTTTTCTTCAACATAATCTACCAAATTTCCTTCATTATAATACTGTGTATTTTGAACTAAATCATTAAATTCTTCTAAGTCAATGCGTTTAGAAGAATTTCCGGTATTAAACAAAAGAACTAAAATAATTACAAATATAAAACCAACGATTAAGGCAGACCATAGTTTGCCTTTATTGTTATTACTCTTATTCATTTTTTCTCCTTAAATGTTTACAAGGTATTTTAGCACAATTAATTAAATTCTGCAACACTTTTAAGTGATAACTATTTTAAATAAATCAAAATGTATTTGTATTTTAAATAAATTGTAAACTACAAAATATTTTATTCAATTAAACAAATATTATAAATAAGTTGAAGGCATTTAGTAAAAAATAACAAATAACTATATAAATCTAATATAATATACAATTACAGACATAATGTGCTTAATTAAAAATTTATTGTACAGATTTTGTCGTTAATATTTGACTTGTTTTTGTTTATTGTGATAAACTTTTATTGGAGAAAATTAAAATGTTATCAACAGTTATTGAAATTATTGTTATAGCTATAATTTTAATCTCAGGATTAATTGAAATTAAAAAGGGATTCGTACGCGCAATATTAGGTCTTTGTTCAACTTTTGTTACTATAATTGTAGCATATTTTATGGCGACCCCTGTTGCAAATTGGTTTAACAACAATGTTTATAATTTAGGATCAAAATTTTCTGGCGGGATTGCAAGCGCTTTCATCAAACATTACCCTCTATTAGGAGAAAGTATTCCTTCTGGTATAGATGGCGCAACGCTTGTTCAAAGTGAAAGTTTTCAAGAGGCAACAGGTGGAATGTTTTCTATGCTAAAAAAAATTGTAGTAAATATTATTGAACCAATATCTGCCGAAACTTTATCTAATTATGATAATGTTGCATCAATTTTGGGGCTAACAATTGGAAATTTGCTAATGATAATTATTACAGGTATTGTTATATACTTCTTGTTGAAAATTATTGTATTAATATTAATAAAATTCTTCGATAATATTACAGACCACGGGACTTTGGGAACAGTCGATAAAATATTAGGCTTCGTTTTGGGAGCAGTCAAAGGCTTAGTTATAGTTGTAGCATTGTGTGCCGTTACAGCACTTATAACACTAATTCCAACAGTAAACGAAAAAGTATCTCCAATTATTCAAGAAACCAAAGTTACCAAATTTATATATAATACAACTGATGATCTTTTAGAAAAATATGTAATCGACGGAGAGGCTATACAAAATTGGATTTCAGATTTATGGGATAAAAAAAGTGAATAATACTTTGAAAATACATCTAATTGTGATATAATTAGGTGTATTTTTTATTAGGAGATTTTATGGACTTATTTGAACTGCTAAAAGAAAGAAATTTAATTTATCAAACAACAGACGAAAATGCATTAAAAAATATGTTGAAAAATCAAAAAATCACAGTATATAGCGGTGTTGACCCAACAGCAGATAGTTTGCATATAGGTCATTGCGTACCATACACAATTTTAAGAAGATTTCAACAAGCAGGACACAGAGTAATAATTTTAATAGGCGGTGCAACAGGTGCTGTAGGCGACCCAACAGGCAAGACTGAACTTCGCTCAATGCTAACAAAAGAAGCAATAGACGCAAATATTGAAAAAATAAAAGAAAATGCTAAATTATTTTTAAATTTTGACGGCGAAAATCCTGCAATAATTGTAAATAATGCTGAATGGTTCAAAAACTATTCATATATTGATTTTATGCGTGAAATTGGCGTCCATTTTAATGTAAACAAAATGTTAACAAATGAAATATATGCAAAAAGATTAGAAAATGGCGGTTTAACATTCTTTGAAATGGGTTATATGTTAATGCAGGCATACGACTTTGTATATTTGAATAAATTGTATGATTGCACTTTGCAAATCGGTGGTGCAGACCAGTGGGGAAACATAGTAGCAGGTGTTGAATTAGGCAGAAAATTAAACTTTGTTAATAACGAAAACAGAACTTTTGTCGCAATGACTAATCCATTGTTATTGACTCCTGAAGGTAAAAAAATGGGAAAAACCGAAAAAGGAGCAATATGGATTTCCAAAGACAAAATATCAGCTTACGATTTTTATCAAGGAATATATCAAACACCAGATTCATGTGTGCGTCTTATGTTTAGTATGTTTACAGATATACCAATGAGCGAAGTAGATGATTTAATAAAGACTGATATTGTAGAAGCAAAAAAGAGACTATCATACGAAATCACCAAATTCATTCGTGGAGAAAATGATGCAAATCTAGCAAAAGAAATGTCTAAAAATTTATTTGAAAATACAGTTATTAATAAAGATAATGCTCCAAAACTATATTTTGATAATTGTAACCAAAATGAAGTAAATATTCTTGATATTTTGGCATCTACAGGGTTTATATCCAGTAAAGGTGAAGGTAAAAGATTAATCCAACAAGGTGGTTTGT
Organism: uncultured Christensenella sp.; assembly: GCA_949294455.1. GTDB lineage: Bacteria > Bacillota > Clostridia > Christensenellales > UBA1242 > CASFHD01. The sequence goes on along the minus strand of CASFHD010000021.1, from coordinate 4,082 downwards.
CATTAGATGATAAAATACTTACTGACCCTAATATCACAATAACAAATGAAGAATTAAAAAATGGCATTTTTGTAAAAAAAGGAAAAAAGAATTTTGCAATGATTTTAAAAAAATAGACAAAAATCATCGATAATATTTAATAAAATTTAAATTAATAAGTATTTAATAAAATAAAACTAAAAACAAAATTTAATAAAAAACAATAATTTAAATTAAACTGTAAATATGAATTAATATTAAATAAAAACAGACATATCTAAATGCAAATATAAAATATAAAAAATAATGTGCGTTAAAGTACATTATTTTTTTTATTAATTAAAGATGACAAACATTTTCAAACTATAATAAAATACAAATAATACCGCCCTTGCCTTGATTAATAATTTTACCAATAGTTCTTCTTAATTTTAATTGTAAATTTTCAGGCATAGATGTCAATTTTGAATTCAAACCTTCATTCACTAAACTTTCAAGTGATTTTCCAAACATATTAGTTTGCCAAATATTAGTAGGATTTTCTTCAAATTCTTTTAACAAGAAATTTGCAAAGTCTTCACTCTGTTTTTCTCCACCCATAATAGGACTGACTTCTGTTTCTACATCAACCTTCATTATGTGAAGACTAGGTGCTTTTGCTTTTAATTTGACAGCGCAAGAGCCATTTTTCTTAACAATCTCAGGTTCCATTAACTCCATTTCATCCATAGATGGCACTACAACGCCATAACCTGTTTCATCAACTTGATTCAAAGCGGCTGCAATTTTATCATATTTTGATTTAACATCTGTTAAAGTTTTTAATACAGAGACTAATTCATAATCGCTTTTAATTTCTTGCCCACATTGTGTTGATAACACTTCAAAAAATAAACCTTGCTTTGGAACAATTTGTATTTCAACTACTCCGTTTGACATATTAATATTGCTTGCAATTATAGGTTCAAAATGCTCGCTATTTTCAAATAACACTACATCTTTTTTAAACTGCCCTATTTTTTCCACTCCATTCAAAGCGCGCATTAATTCATCAGTTATTTCAACTATTATAGAATCATCAATTTTTAATGCCTTTAAAAAAGGTGGGAATACCACATCAATACGCTCGATTGGGAATTCATTTAATGCCTGCATCAAAATATTTTTAGTATCTTCTTCTGTCATATTTAAAACGTCCATAGTCAACACCTCTTTTTTATATTCTCTTTCCATTTTTTCTTTTAAAACTTTTACTTCTTGTTGATTTTTATTAGCAGTATTTAATACAATTACAAAAGGTTTTTTAGATTTTTTTAATTCAGCGATTGTCCTTTTTTCTGCATTTTTGTAGTCACTTCTTTTTAAATCAGTAAAAGAACCGTCTGAAGTCAACATTATAGCAAAAGTTGAATGTTCATTTATAACTTTTTTTGTTCCAATAGATGCTGCTTCAATAAGCGGAATTTTTGTATTGCTCCAAGGTGTTTTTACCATTCTAGGTTGGTCGTTTTCTATAGCACCCAATGCACCATCTACCATAAAACCTACACAATCAACAAGTCTAACATTGAATTCAACGCCGTCAATGTTCACACCCACAGATTGAGATGGTATAAACTTTGGTTCAGTTGTCATAATAGTAACCCCATCGGCTGATTGTGGCATTTCATCTCTACATCTGTTTAAATCATATGCATTAGTAACATTTGGTAAAACAAATTTATCAATAAACTTTGAAATAAAAGTAGATTTTCCTGTTCTTACAGGTCCTACCACACCAATATAAACATCTCCTTTTGACCTAAGTTTTAAATCTTCGTACAAATGATAGTACACTTTAAACCTCCAAACACTAATGAATATTATGCTAATAAAACTATTATTAGAACAAATTTCTAAAACAATTTATCAAATTGAAATATAAAATATAAGTTTATCTATTTTTAAAGCATCAATTTAATCTTACTAAATTTAATTATTCAAAATCATCAAACTTTAACTATTTATTGAATTAGATTATTTCCTAAATTTTTTTAATTACATTATAGTTTTTTTTTAAAATATTTTGTAATAATTAAAATTTACATTTTAATTTTATCTTAGAGGTATTATATTTTTATATTATATATAACATTTAAAACAATCAATTATAAAAAAAATTTTAAAGAATCTTAAATATATATAATTTTTTATTAATATTTAATATATATTTTACTTGATTTTTACTTGCTAATAACTAGTTGTCAATAAAATAAAATTAAAAAAAATCGCCAATGAGCGATTTTTATATTCTAAACATTATATAAATTATTATATTAATAAATTACTCCATTATCTTATAAATCATATTGCATCGTTTAGTTAATAATTTACAATCTATAATTATTGTTCTTTTTTACTAACGCTTCCTTGATAATTCCCACTTACTGCATTTACAATACCTGTTAAAATTTCTTCATTAGTTATATCTGATTCATCAAATGTAACTAAACCGCTTGATTCAATATTGTTAATTGAAACAATTTTACCATAATTATAACAATTGTTGACATTTAGCAAGTCTTGGACGTTTTCTTTTGTAGCTACTAGAACGCCTACAGTATCACCAGAAATATCTGCATAATTAGAACAATAATTAAATTCAACAGTTGAATAGATGTATGCAATAAATGCACCTACTGAACTTGAAGATGTTATATTGTAATAATTTATGCAATTATTAATAATAATTTTAGATTGGAAACTATTTTTATTATTAAAACCAGCTTTATATATAAATGGAGTGTAATTAATAACAGAACTATTTGTATTACCTGTTAAAGTTATTCCATCAAAAGTTGTAACTACATCTTCATTCATATCTGATAAATTACTAATGTCACCAGCATTTCTAACAAATGATACAGGACCACTTGCCTGTAAATTAAGTGATGAAATTGAAGCACCTAAAACATTTTCAAAAAGATAAAACACATAATTTTCCAAAGTTGAAGACACAGTCCCCAAATTAATTGTTTTGCCATTTCCATCTAAAATTCCAGAAAAAGTTCCCTTTATTAAACTTAAATAACTACCATCAGATGAAATATATTTATATTTGTTGTCGTTACCTTTTTCTGTCAAATTTGAATTGCTCAAATCAATATCATCGACTAATTTATAACAGATTTCACTTGGTTGAATATCTGAATCATATTGAGAAGATTGAACAAATTCGTCAGTAATTTTATTTAATTGTTCTACTGTAGCTATTTGATATGGATCACCTTGAGTTCCCGTACCTCCTCTAAAATTTCCTACATCCACAATAACAGTATTGTTAGAAATAGATTCATAAACTTGGTCATTAAAAGGAATAAAAACATAAGAAACAGCATTTTGCCCCAAAGATGTTAATTTTAAATCAGGAACTTCCCATTCAACCGTGCCCAAATAAGAATATTCTTCTTTTAAACTTATACTACCTAAGCCCTCATCAATTGCTATATAATCGTCATAAACAATTTCAAAATCTACACCAGCGGTTAACAACTTTTTCACACCTGTGAATACAACTTCTCCTTTAACTACATTATATTTTTTTTTGTTTGTAGGAGTAAAAGTCCAGCCATAAGAGTTTTCGCCCAATTTCAATTCATTATTATCCCAAGAAATTGTACCATCAACATTTACACCTTCATACTCAGCAGAGACTAGTTGAATAGCAGGCAAAACCCCCACATCCATTGTAATTGTTGAAGATTCAAAATTTTGTATTTCAACTAATGGAGTAACCCTTTCGTTTTTATTACAGGCAGAAATAACAATTCCCCCTACTCCAATAATCATTGCAATCATTATAAAATTAACAATCTTTTTCATTACCCCTCCTACTACAAATAATTTTATAATAGTAGTTTGTTCAATGTCAAATAAAATATCAAATTAAACATTAAATTATTATTATAATTAACAAACATATAAACATAAAAAAATAATTCATATAATTTTGGTAAAAAAATAAATTAATCAAAAAAATACTAAAAACTAAATATAATAAAACATACAAATATAAATTAATTTACAAAAATATATATTTGAAATTTTATATTAAATTATATATA
>CASFHD010000020.1 GCA_949294455.1 uncultured Christensenella sp. | reverse complement strand
GTAGCACAGTCGGTAGTGCACCGCCTTGGTAAGGAAATTTTAGCGCCTAAAAAAGACTAAATAAAAAACTAAATATACCCCAAAATTATGGAGCTATTTCATTATGCTGATGTGGCACAGTAGGTAGCGCAATGCCTTGGTAAGGCATAGGTCGTCGGTTCGAGTCCGATCATCAGCTCCAAGCCCATAAAACCCTTTTAAATAAAGGCATTTAGCCACTTTAAAGGGTTTTTATTTTTGCCAAAATTTACATTATATATTTGGAGCCATTTTTAATTTTTGAACTATCATCATTATAGAGATTTTTTAACCATTTTTTATCAAAAATTAAAAGACTAAAATTTTCTACCTATTTCGGTCTATTTCTGTGTAATTGGGGTCAAATGGTCCTACTATGTTTTATAAAAAAAGACAGACTTAAATGCCTGACTTTAGGTTGACTTTTTTTATAAAGTATGCTACATTTTTTTGCAATGTATCCCCTTATTGTAACACCCTTCACATTAATGGAATTCACAATTTTAGTTTAATTGGAGTGTTTACCTATTATACAATGACTGTGACACCACCAACTCGTGTGATATCAATCAACACATACAAATAAAGAATTCGAGAAATTATATTTGGCCAACTTAAAAATCTTTTTAATCCGGTAAAATTTTTAACATGGTATTTTTAGTTATTCGTCATAATTTTTATTCCTTGCTCTATTTGTTTTTTAGTTTTTAGCATCACAGAAATTATTGTGAACACAATCTTCTTGCCTTTAAGCATAATTCCTTATATTCGAATAATTGACTTAATTGCACAGGTGATCGTGTGGACTCTAACAGTGGCCATCGGTCGTTTCTCTTGCACAGATTTAACCTACGATATAGATAAAAACAATAGAACACCTCAAACCAATCAATCATGTAATATAGATAATGCGACATTTGACGATAATAACAATTGACAATAATTTTTACTACTTCCTATTTTAAGTAGCCAACACACACTTAAAAAGCTAGACGAATTGTCTGGCTTTTTTTACATCTCAAAACTTTTTATTTTTCGCTTTGTCCAAGTAATTTTTCCAGCAGCTCAATCTCCTCTCATCTTTATTCTCATTTTCATCTTCTAATTCTCGATTTAGCACAGGTATGTCGTTTTTAATATTTAATTTTCCATCATTTTTAAGTTATATTATGTTTAACATAACTACATTTTATCTTTTTGCACTTAAAAAGATTTTTAAACCAATTTTTATCAACTTTGATTTTTTTAGAACAAGAAAATAGATCAATACTTGCATATTTTATCTCCGGCCATGTATGTATTATTAAATGCGATTCCGTTAAAATATCGATATAAGTAATCCCCTGCTTCGGGAATTGCTGATAAACGGTTTTTATTGATGTTAGTCTATATTTATCAATAATGCTACTCATTACAGATTGAACTGTTCCAATATCATTTAAATCAATTTGACAATTATGCAAATCAATTATATTTTGAGAAGACACTCTACTTTTGCAAAACATAAATGAGAACTCCTTTATAATTAATATCATCATTAAACTCAACGAACTTACATTCCAATACTTTTAATCCATTTTCATTTGCAAATTCATAAATTAAACCCTGATTTATATAAGAATTATCCAGCCCCTTTTTCTTTGAATAAACATCATTAAATAACCAATTTGCATTAATAACTACTCCCTGCGGTGCTAACAGTTTTATAATTTTTGTTAAATTTGAAAAGAACATTTTTTTATTTTTACATAAACCAAGTAGACCTATTTGACTTATATTTCGATATTTATTATACGTATCAAATTCGTCTTTAAAAAAATCTTTTACTATAAAATTCATATCGCATTTACACAAATTTTTATTATAGTAATGTTTTCTCACGAATTGAAAACAACCTTTATTAAAATCACTTTGTTTTATCAAGTCTGCTACAAAAAAAGCTTCTTGAGAAATATCTATTATATCAATTTTATTGTAATACTTCTGAGCCAACCACCACAATAAAGATGATGAGCCCCCGCCCAAATCCAGCCAATCACCTTCCACAAAGTATTTATCAAAAAACTTCAAAATATCTTCTGTTCCCAGCCCCTCAACAAATTCTTGACCATAATAATTACAGAAGTAATCACATTCTTTTTTTAATCTATAAATATCAAAACTCATCAACAAACCTCACAGTTTTTAAGTCTTTAAATTTTTTCTTCATTGACTGCTTTATTTTTAACATCGTATTATCATCACAATAACGGACAAGTTTAATTTTGACGATTTTTCCTTGCTGTCTCCAAACAGCCACTATTTTACCATTTACTAATACAACAGCTTCAACTATACCCGCTTTCCCCCAGACTTCATTCTTTTTGCTTTGATCTATTAACCAAGATTTATCGCTATAACTAAGACAAATATTATCGAATTTTCCCAATATAATAATGGGGATTTGTTTTTGTTTGATTAACAAATTTAAATCTTCTTTATAAATTAAATTCCCATCATCTAACATTAAAAAATCACTTTTAATATTTTCAAAGATTAAATTAATTTTTTTAGATGAATAGCCAAACCAATGTTTAAAATCATTTAAAGTTGCTGGACCATATATTCTAAAATAATCCTTCATCAATTTTTCAATACTAAAATCAAAATTTCTATGACTTTTGTTAATGTCAACAAATTTATTTTCTTTATTATACACGATGCCAAGCCTTGTCAATTCAATAAAAACACCTCCCCAATTTTTTATAAATTTATCATTAAAATCATTTTCTAATAATTGTGTAGACGAAACTTTTTCAAATCGTAAACAGTAATTTTTGATTTTATCAAAGTCATCGTTAGCTTTTTGATTGAATAAATATTTACGATTAAACCAGTTCCCTATATAATTGTTAACACCTACAGCTTGTTCATATTTTTTTTTAGAAATGTAAAAAAGGGTGTTTCTAATATACCAAATACGAATTGCGACCTTGCGTAATTCATTTAAATCACATTCAACCATCAACCTGGAATTTACATTAAAAAGTGCATCTTTCGCTGATTGCGATTGTATTTCAATGTGCCAAAACAACGTGTCAATGTCTTTAAATTTTTTTATAAGTCCTTGCTTATATAATCTTAAATACGAAATCTCTTTTGTTGTTAAAATCATTTTACCCCTACGCGATATATTTTATAATTTTTAGTCCTACATGGTGTTGTATATTTAAGTTTTAAATCATCTAGCAAACTCTCTACATCTTTAAAAGAATGATTAAACATCTTTATTTCTTGAAAATAAATTATATCTTTATTTAAATAGTAATAATGTTTCAAAATAACCGAGTTATCTTCTACTAAAGCCACACTTTTCCTAATATACATTTCTTTATTCAAAGAATTTGTTACAGGACAAGCTTTCCTTAAATAAGAAGGCGAATATCTATTTATCTTAGACTTAAAATCATAGACATCAAAAACCATCCACTTTAAATTATTGTTTTTTCTAGCACTTAGTAGCATTTTTCGCATAGTGTCTAATGAAAACATTTGCAAAGCTTGTCTAAGTGAAATTATAATGTCCGCTTCAATCTCTGAAATATTTGTAATATCGCAAATTTGACAAGACAAGTTTGCGATATTATCATGCCTTTTTCTAGTTTCGTTTAAAATATGATGATTAATGTCACACAATTTCAACTCTTTACAATACTTAGTTAATATAATATTTCGGTCCTTATTGCAAGGAATTTCACAAACTCTATAACATCTCAAATTCAAATCGCTAAAGATTTTTAAAACAAGTTGAACATCATTATCTACGCATTCTACAAAAAATGCTCTATCATTATAATTAATTTTCATAAAACTTCATATGCTGCTTGATTATTGGGTGGGTTATTTTACCATTTTCTATTATTTTTGCTGTTTCAACAAATTTATTACGTCTTTCAGAGTTTTTCAAAAAGCTCAACATTTCTTTTATATAAGGAAACCCATTATTAGTATAAGCCTCCACCGTAGTTAAAGGAAATGCGGCAGGCAAGTTATCTATCTTACAATAAACTAAACCTTTATCATTATAATAAGGATTTTCTAATGTGGTATATTTATCAATAAAAGGCAAATATCCTTTCCCATATCCACATGTGACATCTATTACAACAGATCCCTTCTGCATATAGCTTATTAAATTTTCGTCTATAAGAGCAGGTGTGTTGTATGTCGAAATTAAAATAGCACCCACCAACAAATCTATTTGCGGTAAATATTTTTTGTAATTTTCTTTTGTGCTTTCGACAAAAACAACATTGTTGTTAAAAGCGATCGACAACTTATTCATTTTCGCGATATTTGTTCCAAAACAAACTACTTTGCAACCCAAATCTTGCGCCAACTTAATAGCCGCAGATCCAACATTTCCATAGCCGATCACCCCTACTGTGCAAGGTTGAGTTCCACGTGTTTGGACCAAGAATTTCCCTTTACCACCAAATTGTTTTTGCAATAAATAAGCACCCATAATGATTGCAAATTTACCTGCAATTTCACCACCAGATTTAGCCATAGGGAAAATATTATCTTCTGTTTTTAAAAATTCAAAGGTATAAGCAGTCACTTTCTTTTCACACATAGCCTTAATAAGTTTTGGATTGCTTTCCGCGTGAAATAAGGCACAAATAATTAACCCTTCTCTAAAATATTGATATTCTTCTTCTAAAGGAGCTTTATATTTCAAAATAACATCTGCCCTTTCCCATGCAATAGACGTTGTTACGATTTCAGCACCATTGCTTTCATAATCACTATCTAAAAAGTTGCATCCTAAACCTGCACCTTGTTCAACCAAAACCCGAAATCCACTTTGAACTAAAACATTTACTTGGGCTGGTGTAATAATTACGCGCTTCTCATTTTTAAGTTTTTCTTTAATAACACCAACGGTAAACATTATTCATTTTCCTCCATGATAGTTTCAATATAATCTATCGAATAATTTCTAAAATATTTTTTAGGTTCTTTAACCCAACTCGATATTTCCTTATACAACTTTTTTAAACCTGAAACACCGTAATATTTATAAAAGTTCAAATAATCATTAAACCGTTCTTTTACATATGAATATGATTTACCATTTAAATAATGTGATTTTGAAAGTTTTCCACCCGATCTATCTAATATTAATGGAGCAAAAAGCCTTATAGGCAACTTTTTATTCAACAGTGCCATTCCTTCACCATGTATACGCAAAGCCCAAGAACCTCCCCAATCACCACCATCAATCATTGCGGTTAATGTATCTTTTTTATCATTACTTATTAAATAGCCTTTTAATAAATCTCTCAGTTGAGTATTGATTTCAACAAAACTATTATTATCTTTCGCAACGGTCAATTCGTAATTTCCATGTTCATAACAATAGCTTGTAATTGTAAAACTACCATTATGTATTTCTTTAATTTGCGTCTTATGCATATCTTTATCCATAACTGAACATATAGGACATTTTGTTCTGATGTGTAATTTTTTATCTGTTGGATTAAATAACTTTACAAACCTATCACGATTATTTACAACTTTAATTAATCCCTCGCGAATAGCACTCTTTTGCTGAAAATCTTTATATTCTCTAATTACATAATTTACTCCAGAAAAACTTTTTAAGTAATTTAAGATTTCTAAATAATATTTCATGTTTCTCTCAGCGATAGAAACCCCTTCGTCATCAAAAATATCACTAATTGCCTTTACATATTTATGTCCATCGACTTCAACGAACGCTCTTGGACTACATTCGATTTCATCGAATTGAACAAGAACATTAAGATTGTAGTGCTTTTTTAATTCTTCGGCAAGAGCAAATACAGACATTAAAGTTGTCAATGTTCCTAGATGTGGGATACTATTGGGTTGTGACGATGTATTTAAAATTATCGTTTTTGTTTCATTTGTAATCTTATAATCAAACATCTCACACAAAGATCTAAAATACTGCGGAAGACCTCCCATGCTATAATAAACTTCATTTTTATCTAACATACTCATTTCCCTTTTGTTTTTCATAATTATTTAAAAAATCTTTCAACACCAGCCTATTCTTAAGAAGTAAATATGTTTGTGGGGCTAAAAATTCTTCATATTTTTTTAGTTCTTCTTTTTTTATAGGATTATCAAACCGGATTGCCTTTTCTATAGGAATAACATAACAATCTTTTCTGTCACCAATCCAATCATCCATTACTGCATATTCGCCATCACCGCATTTAACATATAAATCACAAGTATCTTTCTTGGTCATCAACATAGGAGTCCCTAAATATAAAACACCAGCTATTTGCTGCTTATTTTTAGGCAAATATACATACGCCTTTGACTTTCCTTTACAAAAATTAAATCTATATTCGTATTTTTTTTCCCCATTTAAAATCTTATTAAAGTAAACTTCCTGTAAACTCAAAATAATATCTTCATAATTATCTGAAGAATCCGTAAATAAACTTAATTGCATACCTCCTCCCTTTTATTAGTTAAATTTGTTGTTAATACCGATTTTTATTCATCAATAATGTTTTTAAGAATTTTATGATTGCCAATAGCTCCATAGAAACCATAAATCCTCTCGAAATATTATAGCATACAATTATTATTTTTGTATATAATCATAAAATAAAATTTCAAATTTACAAGGATTTGTTCAATTCAAGACAGATTTAAAACACTAAATTAAAAGGCCAGACGATTCGTCTGTCCTCAGAATGTAGACAAATGCAGCTGCAGTCTGAAATAATTGCATCATTTTCAGTTCTTTTTTTATTTCCAATCTCAACAAAATCGTAATAATTATTTATGTCACAATTGGTAAAATTAATTTTCCCACTTATTAACTTAGGAATTTTTATTTCTGTTGGAATTTTTGATTATTAATCCAAATTTGTTTTTTTGATTATCATCTGTTATTATTTTATATGAAACTCTGTGAAATTTATCATACAATTTTCTAACCAAATGGATTTATTTTTTAAAAACATTAATAACAGTTTTAATTTCGTTTAATAATTCATTTTTTTACAGGCAACTTCTCTTTTGCTCTTACAATGGCTCTTTTTATGTCCTCTTCACTAAGTAAACTTCTTATTTGAGTGTAATTGTCTTTTTGATCTATTTCAAAAATTCCATTATTATAATAATTATTTATTTTTGATACATAATAAGTAACTCCTCAGATATAAATTTTGACAATATTTATTCAATGTAATTATAACACATGCTGTTTCTTTTAGTTCAATTTTTTATTAATAATGTTTAGTATATCATTTAAAATTAAAGATGTATTATTATAAATTTCCAATGTCGTCTTTACACTTCTATGACCTAACAAAAATTGAACAATTTTAGGATTTACATTCTTCTCTAATAGTATTGTAGCATAGGTATGTCTCATAGAGTGAAAATGGATATTGTGTTTATCAAATCCCGTTCTTTTTAAAAATCTGCGAAAAGATTTATTTACAGAAGTATAAGTTCTTGGTGTTTGCTTACCTAAAACATATATTGGTTTTGATTTATTTTTTAATTTGCTCAAAATTATAGTTTCATTATGCCATTCTAAAACAACTTCGTATAGAATATTAGGAATTGGGACATTTCTTAAACTACATTCTGTTTTTGTCGAACCTAATACACTTATTGTTTTTGTTATTTGACCACTGTTATCAAAATTTAATTTAGTAGATAATGAGTTTCTAACCTTAATTACTTTACCATCTAAATCTACATTCTCCCATTTTAATGCCAATATTTCGCCTATTCTTAACCCCGCAAACATTCCTAAATAACACACAATTTTTATAAGTTTATTCTTTTCCAATAGCTTTAAAAATTCTTTACGTATATCTTTTGGAATAGCTTTATAATTGTTAATAGAATTAATAATCCCTTTATATTTTATGTTGAATAATATAAAGGGATATTTTATTAAATTATTCTGTTGTTCTATGTATCTAAAAAACTGACTGATGAGAAATTTGCATTTGTAAAAACAATTTTTTGTAATACCTATCTCGTTTTGTATAAGTTGTTATACTTTCAATCTTATCTCTAATATGACCAATTTCTAATGCTGTTTGAATTGTCTTATTTCCTAATCTTCGCATAATGTCTTGCTCGTAAATTTCAACATTGTATTCATCTGGAATATGCTTGTAATTTTCTTTTTGCCATTTGTCTAATTTGTAAAGTTCATATAAAAAACTTGAAAAACTTTTTTGCAAATTTTTGTTGCTTCTAATAAGGTTATTCGTGATAACATCAACATAAGATTTTACACATTCCATATTCTCACTATCATAACTTACACGACCAGATTTTGGCATCATATCATACAAATTTAAGAGTTTCTTTTTAAGTCCTTTTTTTAGAGTTACAGCATCTGAAAACATTTCATATTTATCTGTTAAATCTTTTCTTGTTTTAACTATTTCAGCAGCTCTATTTGTTAATGCTTTTTCAAAAATTGCTTTACTAGTTATTAAAACATTTTTAGGTATTTTGCCAGAGTGAAAAACAAGTTCATTATTGTTTTTATAAAACTTTGTTTCTTTCTCGAAAAATGATATATGGATATGTTTATTCTCAGTGTTCTCGTGAAGCCCTGCATACCAGATGATGTTGTCTTTGTCTAGTCCAGCACGAGTAAAAAATTTAGGTAGTTCCTTTTTGATAAAGCTATATGCTTGCTCATAATCTCTACAATACATTTCGCCAAATTCTTCTCTATATGAAATTACCATATCCCAAATGCAACTTTGAGTATTTCTTAATTGTTCTCTTAATTCTCGTTTTTGCTCATCTGTCAAGAGTCCATCTTTGCTAAATGCTCCACAAGATTTTTCATTGTTGCCAACATATTTTGTATAATCTGTTGGAGTATTGTCTATCGACCCCGTGTCAACATAACTCACATAGTTATAACTTGCTGTGCAACTCAAAAATTCTCGCTTTGCAATTTCTTTTTCTTGACTAGATTTGTATTTATCTTTTGGTTTGTAATACTTACACAATAAAACAATATTGTCTTTCATCTTTTCATCCTTTCATAAATAGCGTTTAAAACATCTTCCATTTGGTCAAGTCGAGATAAAATTTCATCTTCTTTCATCTCTTTAAAGGCAACTTGTTTTAAACATGCGTTTAAAAACTCGTTAATTGATCCGTATTGGCTATTTTCGTAAATCTCTTGTAATTTATCAACCAAACGCTTTTCTCTCAATCTGAGCATATTTTGGCACTTAATTTTGCTATCTCTCATAGTTCCTCCTTTTGTTTAATTTGATTTTCTTAAAGTTCTAAGTTTAATTTTACATTTCACACCTCCTTTTAAAATGATTTTACTATTGTCGCTGGTTCACCATTTGAACCTGCGGGAAAAGTTTTTTAACATTTGCACATAAATATTAACAATGTCGAATGTTCACCATTTGAACACGCGGTTAAAATTTGTATAAGAAAAAAACATCATTGCAATTTGCAAAGATGTTTACTCCTTCTATTTTATTAACTACATGTTTTTTCAATTTGTAAGGTATAAATTGATGATTTTGTAAATAAAAGCTTAACCAGTTTTTATTTATATCCCTTCACTTATATACAAATCGTAAGGCACTTTTGGCTAAAAAAGTCCCTAAAATAAAGTAATTAAGCCTTGTCCAAAAAAATAAATTTTTTATTTTCATATTTACAAGGACATGTTCTTATAAACCATCATGGACTTTACTTTTTCTTGATAACCTTATACAAAATAATTTACTCCCCCTCCTATATTATTAAGTACATGTTTTTTAAAAAGTATCGTGGATTTTTACTGTTTTTAGCAAAAATTCTTATAAATATTTTTATCCCTCTATTATATATAAGGACACGTTTTTTTAAATCGTGGGGTCATTTTGGCCATTCTTATAAAGAATTTTTTAAGATTTATTTTACCTCCTCTATAATAATAACTACAACTTTTTCAAATCGTGTAGTATATTTGAACAACTTTTTCAAAAAAAGTTTAAATATATTTAATTTATAATCCCCTCACTTATATACAAATCGTAATACACTTTTGTGCCTAAAAGCCCCTAAAATAAAGGGTTTTTAACTTAAAAGTAAATTTCAATTTTTGATATTCCACTATTATATATAAGGACATGTTTTTTAAATTTGTCAGGTATAAATTTATGGTTTTATAAAAATTAGTTTCAAAAATTTTTATCCCACTATTATATAAGGACATTTTTTTGAAAAAAATTTAAGCAGTAAATACATTTTTTTGAAAAATCTAAAAAAATATTTTATCACAAAAGAAAAAAGACATCAAAACTGATGTCTTTAAACTATTAATTACAAAAGAAAACTTTTCTTTATTATTAATTTCTTTTGAAAGTAAATACTTACACAAAAAGTATTAATATATATAATTATATTAGAGTAAAATTACAAACTCATTTAAAATCGCAAATCAAAACTTGTTTTATTATAAATGTTAGTGATTATATATTAGTTGTTTCACATCTTTTTCTTTTGTGACTAATATCATGCAAATTTAAATTATTTAAATTATTTTAATGATCTAAACATTTGATCAATACATTTTTTCTTTTGTTCAAGATTTGGGTGCACATACAAATTTAATGTTGTGCTTATGTTAGAATGCCCTAAAATCACGCTTACCGTTTTATAATCACATTTACTTTCTATGCATCTTGTAGCAAAACTATGTCTAAGCCCGTGAAACTTTAATTCATTTATTCCTAATTTTTTCATAAATCTTTTATAATAATTTCTGTATGTTCTAGGTTCCGTTGGTTTTTCATCGTTAGTCACAACATAATAATTATCATTTACTAGTTTCTTTAATGATTTTATAGTTTTTGACAATTCAGACGAAATCGGAATATCTCTTATTGAGTTTTTTGTCTTTGGGGTATCACTAATAATTTTTGTGTATCGATTACTTTGATTAACAATGTAAATTCTCTGAATTGTTCTTCTAACTTTTATCACTCCTTTTTCAAGATCGATATCTCCCCATTTTAAACCACATATTTCACCAATTCTCATTCCTGTTGTTAAACACATATAAATACCTAAGTTTTTAAAAGTAAAATTTTCTTGAATATGATTTAATATTTTTTTATGATCATTAACGCTTAAAACTTCTAATTCCTTTTTTAATTCATCAGTTGGAAACTTAATCTCTATCTGTTTGTACTCATAATAATGAAATTTAACTGCAAATTTAATAATCATTTTTAAAACAATAACAATATCTTTAATTGTTTTTTGACTTAACCCCTCTTTTAGTTTTAATAATACAAATTTTTGAACGTCTTCTTCTTGTATTTCTTCTACTTCCCCAAAGTAAGGTAAAATATGATTTTCAATCAGTAGAACATACGCTGAAAATGTTGATTGTTTTACAAACCTTTTTTTATCCTCCTTCCATAAATTTACAATCTCTTTAAAACTTTTTCTTTTGACCATCTTTTTAACCTCCTTAATTGTAGTCATAATTAAGTTTAATATAAAAAAGATAAGTTTTAAGCATGGAAAGAAAAAAGAAAAAATTTTAACACAAATTTTAAATATATGTTTAATTATTTTCTTTTGAGAAAATAAAAATTTAATGATTTTGCTTTGGGTGTCAATGCGTTGGTCAATTAAATCTAAAAATTCTGCAATTTTATTTTGTTCTTTAATATCTGGATATGTGATATAAGTATT
>CASFHD010000019.1 GCA_949294455.1 uncultured Christensenella sp. | reverse complement strand
TAAAAAATTTCATTATAATAAAATAATAAAACACGAAAAAATAAAAAATACATAAAATTTATTACAATTTTAATTTTTTACTATTTTTTTTATAAATATTTTGTATAATTTTGTTGATTATTTTTAAATTTTTAAAATATTGATAAAAATTATAATGTGTTATAAAGATAATTATTGTTTGACTTTATTTAATTTATTAAGTACAATTAATATATAACATTCAAGGGGGAAATTTTTTATATGATTAAAATAGGTATTAATGGTTTTGGAAGAATTGGACGCTTGGCACTTCGTGCAAGTTTAACTCGTTCTGATGTAAAAGTAACAGCAATTAATGACCCATTTTTGACACCAGAATATGCTTGTTATTTATTTAATTACGATACAATACACGGAAAATCTTCAAAACTTATGACTTATGAATCAGGAGTATTAAAAATTGGAAGAAACACAATAAAATTTTTTGCAGAAATGTCTCCAGAAAATATTAATTGGAAAAGTGCTAATGCAGAATATATTTTAGAAGCAACAGGCAAATTTACAAAAACAGAAGATGCTAAAAAAAATTTAAAAGGCGGTGCTAAAAAAGTATTGATCACAGCACCAGGAAAAGATAATCCAACATTTGTATATGGTGTAAATCATAAGTCTTACAAGAAAAATATGTTAGTTGTAAACAATGCAAGTTGCACAACAAATTGTTTAGCACCACTCGCTAAAGTTATTGATGATGTGTATGGCATTGAAGAAGGTTTAATGAGTACAATACACTCTACTACTGCAACACAACTTACTGTTGATGGAGTATCAAAAAAAGATTGGCGTGGCGGTCGTGCTGCAAGTTACAATATTATTCCTAGTTCAACAGGTGCAGCAAAAGCGGTTGGCGAAACGATTCCTCACTTAAAAGGTAAATTAACAGGAATGAGTTTTAGAGTTCCTACATTGAATGTATCTGTTGTTGATTTTACAGTAAAACTAAAAAAAGCAACAACTTATGAAGACATTTGTGCAACTATCAAAAAATATTCTGAAAATCAAATGAAAGGAATTTTAGGATATACAAATGAACCTGTTGTGTCAAGCGATTTTATTGGAGACAGCAGAACCTCTATATTTGATGAAAAAGCAGGTATAATGTTAAGTCCAAATTTTGTAAAACTAGTTGCGTGGTATGACAATGAATGGGGATACTCTAATAAACTAATAGACATGGTATCTTATATGTACTCTGTTGATAACAAGTAATTTTTATTTATAATTTTTTAAATACTTAATATTAAAATGTCTATAATCTGAATTAAATAATCTGAATTAAATAGACATTTTTTTATATTTATGATAGAATTAATAGATGAAACAATAAAAGGAAGAGTATGCTCAAAATTTCACATTTAACTAAAAAATTTGGAGATAAAATAGCTGTTAACGATTTATCTTTACAAGTCAAACCTGGTCAAATTTGTGCCTTTATAGGACATAATGGAGCGGGTAAAACTACTACTTTAAAATCAATCGCTGGAATAATCACTTTTGATTCTGGAGAAATTGAAGTGGCTGGTATTAACATAAAAACTCACCCTATGGAAGCAAAAAAACAATTAGCGTATTTACCAGACAATCCCGACCTTTATGAACACTTAAAAGGAATAGAATACCTTAATTTTATTGCAGATGTATTTAATATGTCTAGTGAAGAAAGAAAGAAAAAAATTATAGAATATTCTTCAAGACTGCAAATAGTTGATAATCTCAATGAAAGTATATCATCATACAGCCATGGAATGAAGCAAAAGTTGGCACTAGTTTCAGCTTTAATTCATAGCCCTAAATTAATTCTGCTTGATGAACCATTCGTAGGATTAGACCCTATCAGTAGCCACGAATTTAAGGAAATTATGCGAGAACTAGCAGAAAACGGAAGTGCCATATTTTATTCAACACATGTTTTAGAAGTCGCTGAAAAAATTTGTTCACATGTAGCAATAATAAAAAACGGCAAACTTATTGCTTACGATACGATGTCAAACATTAAAGGAATGAAAAGTTTAGAAAATATTTTCTTGGAGCTGGAAGAAGATGAAAACGACCATTAATTTAACTAAAATCTATTTTCGCAACACCATTTCGAACTTAATGTATTCTAAAAAGAAATTAAATAGAAGTTTATTTTCAATTATTGTATTATTTGCATTTATCGCTGTTTGTATTGGTTTTTCATTCTATACTATTGCAGAGCCTTTATCTAAAACTGGTAATACAAATATTGTTCTTTTATTTGCTTTTATACTAGCGACTATTATGGTGATAATGATTACAATGTTTGACTCACAAACATATTTTTATAACAATAAAGATTATGACATGCTAGCAAGTTTACCAATCAAACCAATAAATATTATAACTGCAAAATACCTTAATTCATATCTTATATCTTTGTTATATAATTGCGCTATCATTATTCCTGCGTTTGTAGTATATTTCATATTTTCACACATTACTATAATAGGATTTACTTTATTTGCGTTAGCATTAGTTTTAATGCCTGCTTACACTCAATTATTTGGTAGCATACTCGCTTGGATTATTAATGCAGTTACTAGCAAAATGAAAAATAAATCAATAATAAAAAGCATATTTAGTATTTTACTTTTAGTTGTATATTTGACTTTAATTTACTCAATGAATTCTAACACTATCATTGAAATATTTTCTGGTGGAATGCCAATGTTTTTAAAAGTCATTTGCCCACATATATATTTTTTAAATCAAGCGTTAATAGAGAATAGTTTTTTATATGCATTTTATTTTATTTTGATTAGTGTTGCTTTTGCCTTAATTAGTATATTTATTGTATCTATCGGATACAAAAGCATAAACTCATCTATTAAAACAATTCGTAAAAAAATTACAAAGAAAAAAGAATTAAATTTTAAGCAATCATATATAATCAAAAGTTTAATAAAAAAAGAAACTAAAACATTTTTTATGACACCCATATATTTCATTAATGGAATGACGGGTCCAATATTAATGATTGTTATGTTAGTATCTATGTTGCTTAATATTAAATCTTTTGCAAGTTATGTTTCAATTGACATTTCAGTATTAATATTAGCATTAATGTTAGTATTATGCCTTGGTATAGCACCTCCTACTTCTGTGTCAATATCAATGGAAGGTAGTAAACTTTATAAAATAAAAAGTTTACCTATATCTTTTAAAACAATATCTATTGCAAAAATATTATTTAATTTAATTTTATATTTACCTTTTTTGTTAGTTGGTATGATAGGAATATTAATTTTTACAAATATTAATATCGCAACAATATCATGCATATTTGTTTATGCAATGTTGACAACATTTATATTTATACTCGTAGGGCTATTATTAAATTTAAGGTACGCAAAATTAAATTGGGACAACGAATATCAAGCAGTAAAACAAGGAATGAGCACTCTTTTTACAATGCTTATTGATATATTGTTATCCGCTATTCCTTTAATATTTTACTTTGTGTTTAATATATCCGCATTAATTTGTTTAATTATAAGCATAACATTATCTATAATAATTTTAATATCTATATTTATTATTTTATTTAGTAGTGGTAAAAAACTTTTTGAAAGACTGTAAATTAAATAAACATTTAAAAAAATAGCGTATTTTCACGCTATTTTTTATTTCTAAATAATGATTTGTGCATTTTTAATTTTTATCTTAATCGTTCATCTAAAATATTTTTAAGAATTAATATTACATTTACAAATATGCATAT
Organism: uncultured Christensenella sp.; assembly: GCA_949294455.1. Lineage (GTDB taxonomy): Bacteria > Bacillota > Clostridia > Christensenellales > UBA1242 > CASFHD01. The sequence continues at coordinate 10,142 of CASFHD010000019.1, read as the reverse complement.
TACATACAAACAAATAAAAACTAAAATCAATATGTATGTCCCATCTATAAAATTGAATGTTAATGTACATATCATAGTCAAAATAAATAAAGACATCAATGCCCACAAATTATATGACTTTATTTTAAAAGAGTTTTTTTCCTTTTTTGTTTTGTAATTTGTTATTACAGCTAATTTTGCTTCTGCTTTTAAAATTCTATATTTGAAGCCTAATAAAACAAGTTCTTCGACTATAGATTTACTTATGTACTGCAATTTTTTGCTTCCACCCATATCTTCTAACCCAATGGTTTTTTTTACGAACAAATTATACAGCCTCGAAATTCTATTTTTATTTTTTAAATACACTATATCATTTCCTGCATCTATTTCAGTTTTCAAATTCAATAACAGCAATTTATCAAATTGACAAGATGAATATACAATAATAATATCGTCTATCAAATTCTCTTTAAAATAATAATCTAAAAAACTATTTACATTAGAAATATTTTTTGTTAAAACGCCTTTTAAATAATACGCGCCCAAATGCAACCTTTCCAAATTTTTTTGAAAAAGAACAATTAATTCTGCATCAAAAATTGATTTAATTATTTCGATTTTTTCTTTTATAGGAGATGGATTATCAACAACAAAAAAAACTTTCATATACACCTTTTTACATAGTATATACAAAAGTTTACAAAAAACCTAATATTTAGTCATTTATTTTAAGAATTTTTTTAATTCATCTATATATTGTTCTTGTAAAGTATCTAACTTTTGCCCAAGAGAAACTATTTCATCATCTGCTTTTGATAAATCATATAAGGATTTTGTTGCATCTATAATACCCATTGTAGTCCCAGTTATCATAATTTCTGCAATGTGTCTTGTTGTGTCGTCCATAAAAAGACTCATATTTATCATAATGTTCTGTTTCACTTTAGTAAAAAAACTATTATCGGGCAATTTTGTTTTTCCTTTTTTTGCTATTTCCTCACACCTAAAAGCCACATTTTCATACGCATCTTTTTGCCTTGATAATAATCCTTTAAAATCATCATCTTTTGCCTTATCAATAACATTATCAATTGCCATAGCCCCTATTTTTGCATCTTGATATATTCTAGTTAATAACTTTGTGTTGACTTCTTTCATAAAACCTCCACAATTAATTTTTTGCATTAATCTTAAAAATATTTATAAGATAAAAATAATCTAGTAAATTATTTGACCACAAAAATAATTTTAAATATAATTATTTTAATAATTTAAGGGGAAATATGAAAAACACACATACAAATTTATTAGAAAAAGCGATGAAAGAGGGATACGCAGTTCCTGCATTTAATTTTCCAAACCTAGAGATTTTACTTGCCATAATTGAGACGATTAAAGAAACAAAATCTCCAGCGATACTACAAATTAGTGAAAGTGCTATAAAATATTTTACACCTTGCATAATAAAAGGAATAATTTCAAGCATACACGAACAAAAACTTCCCGTCAGCATACATTTAGACCATGGTCATAGTTATGAATCTATAAAACTTGCTATAAATTTAGGATTTGATAGTGTAATGATAGATGGCTCATTATTGAGTTTCAAGGAAAATGTAAAATTGACAAAAAAATGTGCAAATTTAGCTCATAAAAAAGGAGTGCACATAGAGGCAGAAATAGGTGCTTTAAAAGGTGATGATGACAACCCTAACGCTAGTGATGTAGATAGATTTACAAATCCTCTAGAAGCAAAAAAATTTGTAGAACTAACTAATGTTGACAGCTTGGCAATAGCGATAGGAACAAATCATGGAGCGTATAAATTTAAAGGTAATGGCAAAATTAGAAAAGATATTTTGAAAAAAATCGAAAAATATATACCCCATATTCCCCTAGTCTTGCACGGGGCAAGTTTAATAGAGCCTGAAATTGTAACTGAACTAAATTCGTTAGGTGGAAAAATTAATAATGCGAAAGGAAATGATGGACTTTTAAATGGCATATACAAAACACATATTTGTAAAATAAATATGGACAGCGATTTAAGACTTGCATATACTTTAGGAATTAGAAAATCATTACATGAAAATCCAGAAAATTTTGACCCTAGAGTGTATGGTAAAATAGGTTTGCAACAAGTAAAAGAAACAGCAAAATCTAGAATAATTAAAATTTGTCATTCAAATAATAAAGTAAATTAAATAAAATGTATATAAACGCACATACAAATTTAAACGATTACCTTTTTATATATTATTAAAAATAATTTAAAATAAATTAAAAACAATCAAATAATATTTGATTTAAAATTGATTTAAAATAAACTTTATATGTATATTTAAGAATAACACACATATAAAATTTATAATAAAAAAGACTGCTTTTGCAGTCTTTTATTCGTCTATATCTTTCATTGTTAGAGCAATTCGTTTTTTCTGCAAATCAACAGATAAAACTTTTACTTTAACTTGTTGACCTACCTTTAAAACTTCGCTAGGGTGTTTAATGTAATCTTTTGAGATTTGTGAGATATGAACAAGTCCATCTTGGTGAACTCCGATATCAACAAAAGCTCCAAAGTCAATTACATTTCTCACAACACCATCTAATACCATATCAGGTTCAAGGTCTTCTATTGATAGCAAATCTGACCTTAAAATTGGTTTTGGCATATCTTCACGAATATCTCTACCAGGTTTTAAAAGTTCTTTGACTATATCATTAAGAGTTGGCACACCAACTTCACAAATATCTGCTACTGCTTTTTCGCCTTTTTCTGTAATCAAATTAGGTAACATTGAAATATTTCCATTTTCAACATCTTTTTCTGTCATTTTGAAAATATTTAATAACTTTTTAACCGCCTTGTAACTTTCTGGGTGAACAGCGGTATTATCTAAAACATTATCACCACCAACTACTCTTAAGAAACCTGCACATTGTTCAAATGCTTTTGGCCCTAATTTTGTTACATTTAAAAGTTCGTCACGATTGTTGATTTTCTTAACTTTTGAACGATAATCTACAATGTTTTTAGCAATTGTTCCGTTTATTCCTGACACATAACTTAACAAACTTTCACTTGCGGTATTTAAATCAACACCCACCGAGTTAACACAATCTTCAACAGTATTTGTCAATACTTCAGTAAGTCTGTTTTGAGGCATATCGTGTTGATATTGTCCAACACCTATTGATTTAACATCAATTTTAATTAATTCTGCTAAAGGGTCCTGTAAGCGTCTGGCAATACTTACCGCTGAACGCAAAGCAACATCATAATCAGGGAATTCTTTTGCACCCAATTTAGATGCTGAATATACTGAAGCACCAGCCTCTGATACAACAGCGTAATTTAATTTTCTATCACAATCTTTTATTAAATCTGCTACAAAAATTTCACTTTCTTTAGATGCTGTACCATTACCTATTGCTATAATATCGACTTTGCATTTATCAATTAAGAATTTTAATTTTTCTTTTGCTTCCTCTGTTTTATTTTGTGGAGGTGTAGGATATATTACAGTAGTAGCAAGAACATCACCTTTTTTATCAATAACTGCTATTTTACAGCCTGTTCTGTACGCAGGGTCAAGACCCATAATAACATTATTTTTCAAAGGTGGTTGCAAAAGTAAAGGCTTTAAATTCACTTCAAACATTTTAATTGCTTGTTCGTTTGCAACATCAGTTAAGTTTGTTCTGCATTCTCTTTCAAGTGAAGGATATAAAAGTCTATCATAACTATCCAATATAACATCTTTCATAATATCATAAGTTGTAGGATTTTCTTTTAGATATTCATTTTCAATTACTGAAATAGTGAGTTTTGGGTCAATTTCAACACTTGCAGACAACACTTTTTCTTTTTCACCACGATTTATAGCTAAAATTCTGTGGCTAGGAATTTTTGCAACTTCTTGTTTAAAATCTTTATATGTTTCATAAGTTTTTTCTTTATCTGCTTCTTCATCATAATTTACAACAATAATTGCCTTTTTAGCTATGATTTCACGCAAAGTTTTTCTTAAACCTGCATCATCTGAGATTATTTCTGCAACAATATCTTTAGCACCTTGCAATGCTTCTTCTTGAGTATTTACTCCCTTTTCAACATTTATATATTCTTTTGAAAGTTCTAACATATCTGCATCAGTAGTCTGCTCCAACAATATGTCTGCTAAAGGTTTTAAACCTTTTTCAATAGCAACTGAAGCCCTAGTTTTTCTCTTTGGTTTATAAGGACGATAAATATCTTCAACTTCTGTTAGAGTCACTGCGTCATCTAATGCTTTAGCAATTTCATCTGTCCATTTTTCTTGTTCGCGAATACTTTTTTCGACCTCTTCCTTTCTCTTATCGAGATTTCTAAGATAATTTAATCTGTCTGCAAATTCTCTTAAAGTTTGGTCATCACAAGTACCGTGCATTTCCTTTCTATATCGTGCGATAAAAGGTATCGTACAACCTTCATCAATAAGACTAATAATATTTTTAGCATATTCTTCTTTTATATTAAATTCGCTAGCAAGTCTTAAATGTAGTTCCATTAAATTTCTCCTTAAAATGTTTATTATATTATAACAAATATTGCAAATTTGGGCAAATATTTAATAGATATATTCGTAATTTTAACCTTATTTTTAAAGGTATTTTTGCAAATTTTAAAAAAAATAACACCCATAAGGGTGTATTTTTATCTCTTACTGAATTGAGGTGCTTTACGAGCCTTTTTCAATCCATATTTCTTTCTTTCTTTAATTCTTGCATCTCTAGTTACATATCCTGCTTTCTTCAATTCAGGTCTTAATTCAGGTCTGTATAACATTAATGCTCTAGTAACGCCATGACGAATAGCACCTGCTTGTCCAGAAATACCACCGCCATATACATTAACTTTTACATCAACTTCACTTGATGTATTTGTTAAAACTAATGGACTTTTTGCAATGGCTATTAATGTATCCAAATCAAAATATTCTTCTAAATTTTTGTCGTTAACTATAAATTTGCCTGTACCAACAGAAATTCTAACACGAGCTACAGAAGATTTTCTTTTGCCTGTTCCTAAAAATTCTTGAACTTTTGAAGATTTAGTTTTTGTAGTTTTCTTTGCAGGAGTTTTTCTAACTTTCTTTACTTCAACTGCTTCTGTTTCAACATTTTCAGTTTGTTCAACAGTCTTTACACTTTTCTTTTCCATTAGTCATTTCCTCCTATTTTTAAAACTTCTGGCATTTGTGCTTCATGAGGGTGATTAGCATCTTTATAAACACGACAATGTGTAAGCATTTTTCTACCTAAAGAATTTTTAGGAAGCATACCTTTTACTGCTCTTAACATTGCAACATCAGATTTCTCAGCCATCATAGTTTTATATTGAATTAATTTCAAACCACCAGCATAACCTGAATAAGTTTTATATTCTTTTTGAACAAGTTTTTTACCAGTCAATACTGCCTTGTCACTATTTATAATAATAACATAATCTCCACAATCAACATTTGGAGTGAAACTAGATTTGTGTTTACCTCTTAAGATTTTAGCAGCTTCTGCTGCAACTCTACCAAGAGCAACACCATCAGCATCAATAACATACCATTTTCTATTAACTGTAGATGGATTAGCCATATAAGTTTTCATAAATTTCTCCTAAACGCGAAATGTTTGTTCACGCAAACATTTATAAATTGATTTTGTAACACTGCTTTGGGACAGTGTGGATTGTAAGCAGTCACAAAAATCTAGTATATTTTATATGAATATAATAAAATTGTCAATAGAAATAACGATTTTTTTTCATATAAATAAAAATAATTATTTGTATTTAACATCATATAAATACAAATTTTCGCCAGGTGCAGTAAATTTTTGTTTATTGTTTTTAAAAGCAAGATTTTTAAATGTTTCTAGGTCTAATTTTTTTGTTGCCAATTCCAGCATTAAGCCTACCATATTTCTCACCATTTTATATAAAAAACCGTTGCCACAGAAATAAATATCTATAAAAGTTGTATTAGCAAAAGTGTATTTTTTTAATTTTATACTATATAAAATCCTTACTGTGTCTTTTACTGAAGAACCGGCTGCCATAAAATTTTTAAAGTCGTGTTTTCCTGATAAGATTTTACAGGCTTTTTTTAATGATTTTATATCAAAATCTTTATATACCTGTAACCTCCCATAAATATTTGGAAACTTAAATTTACTTAAATAAATTCGATATAAATATGTCTTTTTTTTGGCTGAAAACCTTGCATCTAGCGAAGTCGTAATAATATCTGTTAGTTTTATATCTTCTGGCAAAATTGCATTTAAACTACTTATCAATTTATTTTTATCAAACGCAATATCCGTATCAAAATGAAATTTTTGTGAAAAAGCATTAACCCCTGAATCTGTCCTACCACTACCCACTATTTTTATATCATTTTTTAGAATTATTTTTAAAGCTTTTTCAATTTCGCCTTGAATTGTTATTTCACCTTTTTTTTGTGATTGCCAACCAGAAAAATTTTTCCCACAATAACAAACTGAACATAAATATCTCATAAATAAGAATATACCATATTATATAATAAATAGATAGTATTTAAAGAAATTTTAAAACATCAATTGATAAAAAAATATTTGACAATATTATAATGAATTTTTTAAAATATATTTATATTTTAAAGGGGTATTATGAAAAAAGTAACAATAGACGGCAATTCAGCCGCAGCCAACATTGCATATTCGTTAAATGAATTTGCTTTTATATATCCAATCACACCAAGTTCTAATATGAGTGAACTTTGTGACAATTTTAATTCCGAAGGAAAACTAAATATTTTTTCCAATAAATTAAAAGTAATAGAAATGCAAAGCGAAGCGGGCGTTGCAGGTGCAGTACACGGTTCCTTGTTATCAGGTGCTTTAACAACTACATTTACTTCTAGTCAGGGGTTACTGCTTATGATTCCAAACATGTACAAAATTGCAGGGGAGTTGCTACCTACCACCTTTTTTGTAGCAAGCCGAGCAGTATCATCACACGCACTAAATATATTTTGTGACCATTCTGATATATATGCCACTTTAAAAACAGGATTTAACATTTTAAGTTGTGCAAATGTTCAAGAGGTCAACGATATGGCAATTGCATCAGTACTTGCAAGTCTAAAGTCTAGCACACCTTTTATATGTTTCTTTGATGGATTCAGAACAAGCCACGAGTTAAATACCATTTACCAAACCGAACTTGATGAATTGAAACAAATTATAGACTATAGTGATATTAAAAAATTTAAAGAAAGAGCGGTTTCTAATTTCAAACCAAAAGTTTATGGAACTAACCAAAATCCAGATGTATTTTTTCAAAACAGAGTAACTTCTACCTCACAATACAAAGGCGTGTTATCAGATGTGAAAACAGCATTTGCAAAGCAGGAAATAATTACTAAGAGACATTATGATACTATAGAATTTTATGGAAACCCAAATGCTACTGAAATAATAGTCGCAATGGGGAGTTCTACCGATGTAGTAAAAATTGCAGTAGATGAATTAAATGCAAAAAAAAGAAAAATCGCACTAATAAAAATAAGATTATTAAAACCATTTGATGAAGAAAGATTTTTATGCATTCTTCCAAAAACTTGCAAAAAAATATCAGTTTTAGAAAGGAATATTGATGCAAACGGTGTTGACACAATAACTTCATATATAATGTCAATATTACAAAAACATAACAAAAAAATACAAGTATTATCTGGTTCATTTGGGCTTGGTGGTAAAGAATTTAATCCTGATATGGCGATAGCAGTGTTTGACAATATGTTAAGCAACAAATCACAAAAAGAAAAATTTACAGTAGGAATAAAAGATGATTTAACATATACATCTTTAGAAGTAAAACCAAAATATACTGAGCTGTCAAACAACTTCAAAGCAAGAATTTATGGACTAGGAAGTGATGGAAGTGTTAGTAGTGCAAAAAGTATTATAAAAATATTAGCAAAGCAAGACAATTCTTTTGCTCAAGGATATTTTGATTATGACAGCAAAAAATCAGGAAGTATGACAATTTCGCATATAAGAATGGAAAAAACTCCAATATTAAAACCATTTAATTCAGCAAATTGTGATATAGTTTTAATCAATCATCCATCTTTTATTAATAAATACGATTTAACAAGTTGTTTAAATGAAAGCGGAACACTATTAATCAATTGTTCTTTGAATGAAGAAGAACTAGATGATTTATTGCCAACAGATTTTAAAAAAAATATAATCAAAAAACACATAAAATTATACACAATTGACGCATATAAAATTGCAAAAGAAAATGGTCTAAATAATAAAATAAATATGATTTGTGCATTAGGATTTTTTAAAGTTTCTAAAATTGTTGACTATTCATACGCATTAGATGAATTAGAACACAGCATTAAAACAATGTTTGCAAATAAAGGCGATAAAATAATAAACTGCAATTTGAAAGCACTTAAAGATGTAGATAAAAACATAAAAGAAATTGACACTAATAAATTAAGCACACAAACTCATAGCGTATGTCAATTAGATATAAATCCATATTATGATGATATAATAAAACCAATTATGGAAAAGCACGGCGATGAAATATCTGTATCTAAATTTTCAAAAGATGGAAGTATGCCAACCGACACATCAAAGTTAGAAAAGCGAGGAATATCAGACGAATTGCCTGAATGGATACCAGAAAAATGTATTCAATGCGGAAGATGCACACTTATGTGTCCACACGCGTGCTTACGACCAACATTATTTGATGAAAACAAAAAAGTGCCAAAGACCTTTAAAAGTGCAAGAGCGTTTATTACAGGCAATAGATATAGAATACAAGTAAATCCACTTGATTGCACAGGTTGTGGAGTATGCAGTGAAGTATGTCCGGTAAAAGAAAAAGCAATAAGAATGACAACCGACTCAGTACACAGACAGACAGAAATATCAAATTGTGAATACGAAAAAACACTAGAAAAAGTATATCCATTCCCAATAAACACTTGTAAAGGGGTGCAATTCAAACAACCATATTTTGAATTTTCAGGAGCGTGTGCCGGCTGTGGAGAAACAGCATACATAAAACTAGCAACACAACTTTTTGGTGACAGAATGTTGATAGCAAACGCAACAGGTTGTTCATCAATATATGGTGCTACCTTCCCTACTTCACCTTACGCAAAAGATAAAGAAGGATTTGGACCATCGTGGGCTAACAGTTTATTTGAAGACAATGCTGAATTTGGATTTGGAATGTCAGTTGCCTTAAAACAAACAAGACAAAATTTTATAAATGAATTGAAACAAGCAAAATTAAGTTCAACTATAAAAAAGATGATAACTCCATTTATAGAAAATAGCGAAAATCACGAATACAATAAAATTTTGACAAAAAAATTAACTAATTATAAAGATAAATACAAAGTAAAAGAACAAGATAAAATAGTTTTTGATAATTTGCGATTAATTATCAGTCCAAGTATATGGATTATTGGTGGAGATGGCTGGGCTTATGATATAGGATTTGGAGGATTAGACCATATATTATCCACAGGTGAAAATGTTAATATATTAATTTTAGATACTGAAGTATATTCAAATACAGGAGGTCAAGCATCAAAATCAACGCCAAGAGGTGCAACAGCTAAATTTAATATAACAGGCAAAACAACCAGGAAAAAAGATATATTGTCTATGGCAATGACATATAAAGATGTGTATTGTGCACATATTGCAATGGGTGCAAATCCTGATCAAGCTGTTAAGGCATTTACTGAAGCAGAAAGTTATAATGGTCCAAGCATTATACTAGCTTATGCTCCGTGCATAAATCACGGCTATGATATGCGTTTTAGTCAAAATCATAGTTTTGAATCTGTTAAATCTGGTTACAATACATTATTTAGATACGACCCAAGACTAAAAAATCCAATGCAACTAGATAGTTTTGACCCAACAATGAACTATAAAGAATATGTATTAAAGGAAAATAGATTTGCACTTTTGAAAAAAGTTAATAGTAAAAATCTAGATAACTTATTGCAAAAATCAGAACAGGATTCTATAGATATGCGAGAGAGTTATAAAGCAAAAAATGATGAATTTAAAAACTAATAAAATACATAAAATTT
>CASFHD010000018.1 GCA_949294455.1 uncultured Christensenella sp. | reverse complement strand
TAGTCGGTCTCTTCCTTATAAATTTGGGCAGTACTGGACTCGAACCAGCGACCTCCACAATGTCAATGTGATGCGCTACCAACTGCGCTAACCGCCCAAACCATATGTTAATTATAAATGAATAATTCTGTTTTTACAATATTTTAATTATCACTATGCATATGATTATGATGGTTATGATCATGCTGTATCCTCACTTTATGTATAATTGGCTTTATGCTTCTAAAATAACCTATAGATAATATTAAACAAGCACTTACCCAAGCTATGGGGCCTGCATAAAACATACCAACATAACCAAATTTAATAGCCCAATATACAGCTGCAAAAGTACGCATTAGAAGCTCCGCAATACTTGCACATAAAGGAAAAACAATTTCTCCCATACCTTGAAGTGCATTTCTGTATACAAAAATTTGAGAAAGAAAAATATAAAAAAATGTACTAATTAAAAGATACTCATGAGCAATATCTATAATTTCTACTGTTGCACTTCCTATAAATTCTTTTATAATTTCAGTCCCCCAAAATCGCATTATAAGTGCCATTAGAATACTTAAACCAATATTTAGCAGAGAAATCTTAACAACACCAATGCGTATTCTTCTAAACTTTCTTGCACCAAAGTTCTGAGCAACAAATGTAGCAAGTGCTACGCCAAAAGAAATCATAGGTAAAGTTGCTATTTGTTCTATTCGAAGCGCAGCCGTTAAAGCCGCAATAATATTTGAACCAAAAGAATTACATACACTTTGTATTACTATTACACTAAGTCCAATTATAGAAAACTGTATAGACATTGGTACGCCTACACGTAAATGTTCAATTACAGATTTTAAAAATTTATCATTATATTTTATTAACCAATCTTGTTTTTTCAAATGTAAAATTGGAAATTTCTTTTTAACATATATAAGACATAGAAGAACAGAAATCCCTTGAGAAAGTACAACAGCAAAAGCAGAACCTGCAACTCCCCAGTTTAAAACTTCTATAAAATATAAAGCTAAAATTATATTAGCGATAGACGCTAAAATTAAAAAATACAAAGGTGTTTTACTATCACCTAAAGCTCTTATTATACTTGCAAGTAAATTATACAATGATGTAGCAATAAGCCCCAATACAATAACTTCAATGTACCAAAATGCATTGTGATATATATTTTGAGGAACATTTAACAACCTTAAAACAGGATGCATTAACAAAGAACAAAAGACAGTAAAAAAGATAGTCGCTGATATACTCAAAATTGTAGAAATAACAACAGAGTCCTTAACTCCATCTAAATCTTTAGCACCAAATCTTTGTCCTGTAATAACTGCAAAACCATTAGTTAATCCAACAATAATAAAGGTTATAAGGAAGAATAAAGGTGCGACTGCACCAACTGCAGCAAAAGCTTCAACGCCAAGCAATCTACCAACTATAACTAAGTCTGCAATATTATACAACTGCTGAAAAACATTACCTATTAATAATGGAACCGAAAACAATAAAATAAGCTTTAACGGTTCACCTTTTGTTAAATCCTTAATCATAAGTATAATCCATACATTGTAATGCAGAAAAATACATAACTAATCACACCACCAAATAAATTTATGATTTTTATGGCAGTTTTTATTATGTTTTTCACACTTTGGTTTTGGTTTATGTTTTGGCTTTTTATGATGGCATTTATGATGATTACATTCAACTTTTTCAGGATGAGAACTAAAAACAATTTCAGTATTATCTTTTTTAAACCCAAACCAAGTAAAAGAACTATCTGCCTTTGCAACTGAATAATAAGAAGAAATTATTATACAAAACAATACTACAATAAACTTCTTTGACATATAAGAATCCTCTTGAACAACAAACCAAGATATAAAAAACTCCTCAGGTGGGACTCGAACCCTCTTTTTGGAATTTTCTAATAACATAATATCAATAAAATAAATAAAAACAACCTTATTGAATTAAATACTAACTATATGAATTAATATATAAAGTGGACACAGAATGGACATATTTCCCCCTTTAAGGAGGAATATATGAAAAAGAAAGAACTAAATTATCCACCTATTTCAGAGATATTAATTAAATGTCTTGATAGGGATTTCCCTGATAAAATACCCAGAAAAAAAATAAATCTTTATACATTAGGTATTTTAGTAGGACAACAGCAAGTTATTGATAAATTAAAGTTCTTAGTATACGAAAGAGAGATGAGTAATAGTGATTCATTAAATGACACAGAGTTAGTTAGTCTTTTAAAAAAGATGTTAACTAATACTTATAACCTTACATTAGCGAAAACTAATGCAGAAGCAGCTAAAGCTTTACGAACTTCTTTTTATGAAGTACCGAAGGAACAACAGGGTATAGTAATGTCTAATGTAATTAATAATATTATAAAAAATCATCCTGATATACCTAAAGATGATTTAGTTAATAATGTATTAGTTCCAATGAGTGTACGAGTAATTTCAGAACATACAGGAAGTATAGAGCAACTATCAAATGGAATCAGGTGTAGGTAGAGCTATGATAGCTAAACTTGCAAAAGATAATCCTGATAAAAAAATAGCTTGGATTGCAGTATCAGAAGGTAGTGTTAAATCTTATAATAAATTTGTAGAAGAATATCCTGATTTAATAAATCGTATCGAATTTGAAAATAAGGTCAATACTGATGAAATTATTGACAGTATAGAAAATAACTCTTATAATTCACAAAAAGGAGTTAATAATGCCGAGGGAAGTAATCAGGGTAACATCGGAAGAGGAAGCAAAACAGATACATCAAGAGAGAGTAGTACCTCAAATAGCCAAATACAGGCTGATATGGAGGGAAAAGTTCCGAGAACAGGGGATGAAAGTTCTTTATACAGAGGAGTATCTGAGAGCGTATCAACAGTTAATGAACGAGGAAAAAATACCGTTGATATTAATAAACCCATACAAAACGTAGCTGAAACTGATATTAAATTAACTACACAAGAAAATAATTTAAAACAATGGGTAGAAAGACCTGATATAAATGAAGCTTCAATAAAAACAATTATAAATCACGAAGCATATGGTGATGAATTAGCTGAATTTAATGATGTTCGTATTCAAAAGATGACACCTGAAGAGATAGAAGTAGGAATAATTGAAGGTTACACAAATCCTGCACAAGTTATAATTTCTGATGATGGTGGTATAATAATAAAAGTAGATGCAACACGTTCAGCAGAAGAGGTTGAATTTAATATCTTACACGAGATAGGACATTTAAAACAACCTCCTGAAGTACAAAATGAATTAAATGTATTAGCTTCAACTCAAAAGACACAAGCAGATTTTGAAAATTATTATAATCATCCTTACGAGATAGAAGCCGATGAATATGCAGAAAATTTATTCAAAAAGAAAAAGGCATATAATGAAAAAAATAACAAGACAAATGATGACAGCTTGGAAAATAGAAGCCAAACTGAAGGGGTTAACAACAACGAAGGAAATAGCTCAATACGCATACGAGAGAGCGAAGAGTCTAGGATTCATTCAGGAAGAACAGACACAACCACCGACCTATCACAGAACGAATAAATAATGCAGACGGAGACTTAAATCAAGTAGATAATATACTTGATGAAACAATAGCGAAAGATATAGAGTTATCAGGAACAACTTGGCAAGCTTTAGCTGAAGATGCTGATACATTATATTCTAAACTGAAGAATATATGCGGAGACAATTTATTAGCGTTTAAAAAGGCTTTTGCTAATGGTGATATTAATTTAGTCAATGCTATGACCAGAAAAGTTTTAGCTGCTGAAAGGACAGTATCAGATTTAGCAGAGCAAGCAAATAACTTAATAAAGCAAGGAAAAGATGTTACAGATATAGGTAATAAATTTATATTATTTATTATATTATTAATATTATATTATAATTAATATATTATTTATTATATATTATTAATATTAATTAAATATAATTATAGTATGTGTGTTATTTTAAATTTATTGAAAATAAATTTTGATTGTTACTTTTTTACTTTTGTAGGTAGCTAAAATTAAATTTGTAGATGTGTGTTAAAACATTCAATTTCATACGGGAACTAATCGATTTCTTGGAGACTTTTTACTTTAGGTGTATATTTATATCATATTGATAGTAAAATCGAATACAGGGCATTGAAATCTACATAAGAAAATTAAAGAGCTTGTTATTAAAGGTTTTGAGATAGGTTGTTTAATAAAAATTAATTCCAACAATAAATAATAAAACCTTTTTTATTTATGCTGCATTTTATTGTTTCTATATTATCTGTAAAATAAATTATTGCATTATTTTTATTTGAAAAAGAAGTAAGAGCTTTGATTTCTATATTATCAATATCATTATTAAATTCTTCTTCTAAAATATTTGAATTATTATATATTAACTCATATTTACTAATTATTTCTTTATGAAATAAATTAACATAACTTAAATCATAAGGTTGTAAACTGATTGGTAAATTATAAATTAAAAAAGATAAAGGGATTAAATATATAAAGTAAACTTTAGATTTTGTATAGTAAATTATTAATCCACTAATATAAAAGCAAATAAATATTGTAATTAAAATTAGGAAAATTATACTAATAATATCATAATTACTATCCAATATAACAAATTTAATCCATATACTTGATAATAAACAAGTTAATATAAAAGTATTGATTTTACATTGTTTAGAATTTTCTAAATTTGTTAATACATTATTTGAGATTTTACTTAATAAATTATTCTCATCCATTAAAAAATACTCCTAGATATATTAAAAATTACTCTACCAACAATAGATAAAGTAAAATCAGAAGTTTCAGGATTAAAAACTTCTTTAGGATATTTTGGGTTATCAGATTGAATAAATAATGTACCATCTAAATTTTTAATTAATCGTTTAATTCTTAATTCGTTATTAGCTTCAATTACATATATACCATCAAATATTTGCTTTTTAGATATATCTACAAAAATTAAATCTCCGTTTAAAATTCCTTTTCCTTCTGGGGATGTCATAGAATCTCCTGAAACAGAGAAGCATTGTAAATATTCAAGGTTAGAATTTTTAGGTAATAAAACATTTAAAACACGTTTATCAAATATAATATAATCTTCTAATATATCATCATTTATATATGTTCCACTACCTGCACTAACTCCAATTCTATAAAAAGGTAGTTTAATTAAGTTTTTAGGTTTTATATCAATATTTTCTAATTCTTTAATATAAACATCGTTTTCAATATCATAGTAGAACTCTTTTAACAAGTTTAGTTTTACAGAATCATTTATTTCCCTAGAACCTTGTTCTATATAGGCAATAGTAGTTCTACCTACACCTAATTTCTTAGCAAGTTGTTCTTGTGTTAGGTTATATTTAACTCTTAGCTGTTTAATTCTTTGAGGATAATCAATCATAATTGTAACAATTTCTTAATATTTTGTACCTATTAGGTTAAAAATATATCTAACGTGGAATAGTATATATGTAAGGGTCAGAAAGACCAAAAGAATTATAACACAAAGATAGATATATAAAAAGAGGTTAGGAGGGGATGTTTTTATCAAAATAAATCAATTTGAAAAATGGGTTGAGGAAAATTAGTTAAATGGTATGAATGTAGTATGACAATAACAAAGAGAAATAATAAATACTACTGTAGATTCCAAATCAAAGGGGAACGACACCATTATTTATGTAAAGGAGCAATTAATAAACAAAAAGCAGAACAGATTGAATCAGCTTTAAAGTTTAAATTAATGCAACAACAAAATGGGGTTATTCCCAGAGATGGTAAGAAATATAGTCTTAAAGAAATAATTAATGATTATATAAACTGGGCAACATTAAATAAAATTAGTTATAAGAAGGATATTTACAGATTAAAAATAGTACAAGAACAATGGAAACACATAAAATATGTAGATGATTTAAAGCCTATTCATATTGAAGAATTAAAAAAATATTTACTTGAAAATGGAAGGTCAGAAGTAACAATAAATAGGTTTTTAGAAATTCTAAGTAAGATGTTTAATATAGGGATATTAAATAAAAAAGTAAAAGAAAATTTAATTAATTCAAACACTAAATTTAAGAAGAAAAATTATTCAGTAAGGTTCTTAACTAAACCAGAAGAAAAACGCTTACTAAAAGTTCTTCCAGATAGTTTTAGAAAACTTGTTAAAGCTGATTTAAACTGTGGTTTACGTAGGGAGAATATTTGTGAACTTGATTGGAAACAAATAAATATGGATTTAAGATATATAGAAGTCTTAAAGAATAAAGGAAATAAACATATTATTCTCCCTATTAATGATAAGCTATATGACATTCTAAATGAAACACCAAAGGATAAAAGAAGCGGATATGTATTTATTAACCCTAATACAGGTGATAGATATCGAAATATTGAACGAATGTGGAAAAAATGGTGTAAAGAAGCTAATATAGAAAATTTAAGATTTCACGATTTAAGTCATACAGTAGGTACGAGAATGGCAGAAAAAGGTGTTCCTGTAGCTGTAATAAAAGAAGTCTTTGCACATACAGATATTCAAACAACAATGAGATATATACATATTACACAGAACCATTTAAAAGAAGCTTTAGCTAAACTTTAATTTGATTTATATACTTAGGATTTAATTCAAAATAGAAAATGGACATAAAACGGACATAGATAAAACTCAATAAGGTTAAAAAGCTATTAGGAGTAAGGAAAAGAAAAACTCCCCTCATTGTACGACATTGGAACTTTTTGTGCAAGAGTTTTATGAGAAAATTGTTAATATTAATAGCTTAAAAGTTTTTACATTGATAGAAAATTTTAGAAAATTGGCATAATGTTCAAATAGAGGTTATTAATAAGTACCCAGTTTAATCCTTAACTAACAATAAATTATATTTTATTAGAATATATGCTTGTTTTCATTCTATTATCATTTTTTTATTTTTTAAAGATTTTTAAAATTACAAAATTACAAAGACTAAAAATAAGGTTGAAAAATAATCAGCATAATACTTTTGAATGTAATAAAAAAGTAATTTTGTGAATTACTGTAATTCAAGCGTTCTTATGCTATAATTAGCATATGACTCAGCGTGCAGAAGCCTTGGAAGTATATTTTTATAAAACAAATTCAGGTAATGAGCCTGTTCGTGAATGGTTAAAAGATTTACCCAAAGAAGATATGCGTACAATCGGCTTTGATATCAAAACTGTTCAATATGGCTATCCAATTGGTATGCCGTTAACTCGTGTTCTTCATGGAACTGGTGGTTTGGAGGAAGTTCGCTGTAATATTTCAAACGGTATAGCACGAGTAATTTTCTATGTTGAAGACAATACAATGGTTCTTTTGCACGCATTTATCAAGAAAACACAGGAAACTCCTAAAAAAGAATTAGATGTTGCTATTAAACGATATAAGGAATTATACAAAAAATAGTATATTATAATGATTGATTGTACCTCTTAATATAATTTAACATTTTCTAAAACTTATACTTTTTATTGTATCATGCAAGTAATGTGGATAAATTGTTTAGGTACTAATGGCAGATAATAGAAATGACCAAAGTGGATTATACAGTTTGTCAGGCTTTGCTTACCAAATAAAAGTCTTTTTTTATTATGCAATGCTACTAAAAGATGAAAACAGTTCTATAGAATTTGAATCATTAGATGATATTGCTATTAAGAATATAGAAAAATTTGACAACTATGACACAACTTTTATTAGTAAAATTGAAGATGAAAATTCTACTTATCAAATTATTCAAGTTAAGTATACAAAAATAACTGAAAAGAAAACTAAAGATGTAATATTGCGATGGCTATTAGCGTTAAAAAGCCATTCTAATATTAAAAAATTTATACTATTTACAGACGAAAAATATTCAAATAATAATTTGATTAACAATATATCTGCAAAAGAATTGTATAGATATGTACTAAGTGCTAAAAAAGAAAAAGCAAATTCAATCAAAAGTAGGGTTAAAACATTATTCTTTACAGAAGGTACCTATAGAGAGTTTTATAAGTTATTAAAGAAAATAAAAGATAATATGCATTATATAAGCAATAATGATATTGATGATAACATAAAATCTGTTGCTAGTAATCATTTTAAACGCAAGGCAGTTTCAGAAGTTATTTATTGTGCAAGGTTAGTATCTGCTCTAAAAGATATAACTCATAATATTCTGGAAAATGTTTTATTAACAAAGCCCTATATTCTTAATTTAGCGGAATTAAATAAGATTGAAGAAAAAATAATACAACATACAAATGAAATAATGCCAATTCCACTATCCTACGCTGAATTCAAAAAGGTAAACACAATTGATATTGATTCTTACACACGTAAAAGAGAATATAAACAACTTCAACATTGTGAACTACCATTAACAGGAATTAAAAGGAATTTACAACAATGTTGCTATTATGTTGATTTTAGACATAGAATTCTTGCAATGGGCAATCATGAAAAAATTGCCGATATAGAGCTGCAATCCTATGAAAATTTTGAGAGAGTACAAGAAACATTAGCATATAATAATAAAGATACTCCTCGCAATAGATTAGATGAAACTCAAAAAATTAAAAATGAAATAGTACCAAAGCCTGAACTTAGCTTAGGGACATATATTTATTTAACAAAAGAAAAAGAAATCGTAGGAGAAAATCAAATTTCTTGGAAGGATGAAGATGAATAGTTTAGAAAATGAAGCTGAAGCAATACAACTAAGCATATACTGCGATATTATATGTCAAATCTTATTTTTGCATAGGAATATTTCAGTGAATAAACTATTACCAATTGCGTACTTACTAAAAAAATATAATTTATACAAAAAAGCATATACTGCACATGATTCCAATGACTTAGCGTACAAACTGATATCGTTGCTTAATGGAAAATATTCTGACTATTGTCATAATATCAAAATTATATCAAAGGCCTTACATCTTTTATTATTAAATGAAAATATTACTTTAGAAGATGGTATTTTATTCTTTTTAGAACGAAAAGATAATGCAAAGAAATTTTTGTATGATGAAAATACATTCTTTTATAACGCAATTGAAGAATGCAAAAAAATGCCAGAAATTCAATTTTTAAAGGAGATTTTACAAAATGTTTAAGATAACAGAGTTAACATTTTATAATAATTTGGAAGAACCATATAGTTATGAATTTGTTTCAGGGGTAAATTATTTTAAAGGCGAAAATAATTCTGGAAAGACAGTTTTCTATAATTTGATTGATTATATGCTAGGCTCCAGCAAAGAAATTAAAAATGAGGAATGGTATAAAAATGTAAAAAAAATAACCATGAAAGTTTCCAATAATGGAATTTCGTATATTTTAACTCGAACCAAAAATAAAGATGAGAATTATTTTACAGTAGAAGGAACTACAAATTTTGAGTCAATGCAACCAATTTCTTACAGAGAATATAAAATAAAACTAGAAAGCATTTTTACCTTGAATGAGTTATTATTAAATAATATAAAAATATTTACTGGGCAGGAATTAACATATCGAACTTTTACAATATTTAATTTTTTAGGTGAAAAGCGACAGGGAAATATCCAAGATTTTTTGGATAAAGGTAGAGATATTGAATACTCTGTAAAGCTTCCATCTTTATTAAATTTCATATTTAATAAGAATTTAAAAAGAATTTTTGAATTGGAAAAAAAACTTGAAAATTTAGAAAAAGAAGTTAAAAAGTTAGAATTAAAGAAAAACCAATATGATTTTATAGCGAAAGAAATAAATAACAATATTATAATTTTAAACTTGAATATACAGTATAATGGCAAAAATATAGAGTTGATAAAACAAAGACTTGAACAATACAAGTTAATGGAAAAAGATACAAAGTCCGTTAATAGCAATAATAAAAATATAACTGAGCTCTCATTAATGCTTGAAAATATTGATGAACAATTGAAAACATATCAAAGTTATAAACATGGTATTAAAAATATTGAAAAAGAGAGTAACAATAGGAAAAAATTATTAGTTGCTTTAGATAATATATTAAAGAATAACAATGAGTATACATATTTGTTTGATGCAATAAAAAAACTTTTAAATGAGCTAAATACTACCATATCGTTTAGTCAAAATTCCATCTGTGACAAAACAATTGATACTTTGCAAAAGCAGAGAGAACTTATTAAAAATGAAATCAAGAAAAATGATTCTAAATTTAAACTATATTCAATAAAGGAAAAAGAAAAAGCTGTAATTTTACTTGAAAACTATTTAAAACAAAATATAGTCGATTCTAATGAAGAATTAGCAGAAAAAATTTCAAAAATTAAATCTATTAAAGATGAATTGATTGAACTTAAAAACAAAGATGACTTAACCAAAATCAATGATTTGTCTGAGTACATAACAAATTTATATAATTCTGCAAAAGATGTTTCAGATTTTGTCAAGATAGATACCGATAAATCTAAATTCCATATTCGGTATCTTAAAAAAGGTAATATTTTACAACCAGAGATTGAAGAAGTACAAATTATTGAAAAAGGTAAAAACAAAGAAAAAGTCCAACAATATGTATTAACAAACTACTATACTGGAAGTATGGCTAGACATACTCTAATTCAAATCTGTGGATATTTCGGCTTTTTAAAACTACTGATAAAAAATGGTGAATACCCTTTAATTCCAATATTTATTGGTGACCATTTATCAAAACCATTTGATGAAAAAAATATTAATGCACTAGGAAAAGTATTAAATACTGCGATAGAGGACATTGGAAAAGATAATATTCAAATCTTTTTATTTGATGATGAAGAAGCATCTAAATTAGGACTTAATACAGATAAAATTATTAATTTAATAGAATATAACAAACATAATCAGAAAGTAAAAACAGGTTTCATACCTTTTTATAAAACTCTTTAACAATCTATCAAATCAATAATACAAGGGGAGCTAAGCAAAAGATAAAATAATCTTTTTATCTAAGTATTTTGCAACTTTCTCTATTGTGTTCAATGTGATTGAAGTGTTTTCAGGGTCTAAAATACGACATATAGCAGTTCTTGAAGTATCAAGTTCTTTTGCAAGACGATTAACCGAAATCTTATCAGATTTCATTTTTGCTTCCAATGCATAGGCTATAACTCTTTTTATTGCAATAGCTTCTGACTCTTGAAGTATATTTTCTTCTTCAAGAAAAGTATCAAAATTTGACCCTATATGTTTTTTATTTAACATATTACCTCACTTTTAACTACATTATTATTGTACCAAAATTGGTGCAATATTTCAACCCCTATACTTTAAATTTGTAAAAATAGGTTAAATTTCTTTGTTATCAACGGTTTACGACCGAATTTATTTATTTTATAATAATAAAAATGGTTAAAATGGAGTAATAGCTCCCTTTTTAGCCGTTTTGGGTTACAATTTTCAGTTTACTCAATTCAGATTGTATCTGATTAAACGGAATTAAGGTTTTAAATATATTTATATATAAAAAAATATTTCGTTAAATCAGAATTATTCTGGAATAAACAAGGTAAAATTATGGATTATTTAAAAGAATTTATTTCAAAACTTCAAAATTTAGACCATTCAAAACGGGTTGATAATGTATTTCAAGACTTTTTGAAATTAAGTGCTTATGCAATAGCACAACCATTTTATCGAAGCCCAGAAATTGAGCAAAATTACTTAGATATAATAAACAGATACACTAAAGAGCAAGCAGAAAAATTTTCAAAACTGCTTGCTCTTTTAGTTATGGGGCTTGAAGAAAAACATCAAGATTTTTTAGGCTGTGTATATATGAAATTAAATTTAGGTAATATTGCTACTGGTCAGTTTTTTACACCTTATCATGTCAGCAAAATGATGGCAGAGATATGTTTTGTTGATATTGAAAAACAGCTTGAAGAAAAAGATTTTATAACATTATCGGAACCTTGCTGCGGTAGTGGTGCAATGATTATTGCATATGCGCAAACGCTTAAAGAACAGGGCTATAATTACCAAAATCAACTATTTGTTGAGGCTATTGATATAGATGAGCTTTGTTTTTTAATGACTTATCTGCAATTATCACTGTATGGAATTCCTGCAAGAGTAATGTTAGGTGATACACTTGCTTGGAAATTTAGTCAAATGATTTATACACCAATGTATTTTTTAAACGGCTTTTCTTGGCGGTTAAAAGAATTTAAAAAGACTGAAACAAAATCAGAACAATAACTTATAAAAGAAACCGTAGAGGTAAGGCAATTAAGCCTATTTTAGCTATGCCACAATCTGACATGGGTGTATTGCATAATAAAAACACAAAGGAACAAAATATATGGCAGAATATCATTGGTACAAATTAAAGAAAAAACTTAAAAGTATCGTAGCACCAAGCTTAGATATATCTTTCAATTATAGCCCTCTAAGAAAGAGAACAAATCGGAGTGAAATAACTTTGAGGTTTTTTCAAGTAAAACTTAATGATGAAATAATTTGGCAATTTCCAAAAGATACAAGTCAAACAATAGATGAAAACTTTATTTATGGACAAGCTAAGATTGACAACAAACTTATCAATATAGAATTTCCAATTCAATCAATAATAGCTTATCTTAATTTACCTAAAAACAAACTGCTTGATTATATAGACAAAGCGGGTTTGGCTGAAATTTTAAAAGTTTGCGATAAAAGAATTGGCTATAATCGGTTAAAAAAATTGCAATTATCAGGGGTGGGACAAAAGATTTTTAATAAGAGATTCATGAATAAGGAGTATTGCTTATGACAAATAGCAAATTAAAAATGGATGATTTATATCAAATATTTGATGAAAACGGACAACATAAGCTAAATAAATTTTCAACAGAACCTAAAGCTGAATTCGACATTGATTTTTCTATAGAAAAATTAGAAGTTTTTGTAATTATACCTGAATTAACAAAGATTAGTACAAATAAAGTTATAGGCTCACTTGAAAATGCCAGATATGAACTTATCTTATCAAAAGATTTTAAAATCTCATCTGATTTTCAAACGGTAATAATTGATGAAATAAAACATTCAATACCGAATTTTTTTAATAGAAAAATGATTCAAAAAGAAGATAAAAACACTTGGGAAATAATTTTTAGACAAATTCTTCAAAAAGAAATATTTGATGAAATTCAAAAACAAAAAGAATTGCAAACCGAACGCATAAGAAATTTGAGATTACGGTGATTTTATAAATCAAAACTTAAATAAAATATAAACAGGCAAGCGTTTCGCTTTATGCCACGAATAACAAATAGAGATAACTCCGTTCACTCCCTGCGGTCGTGAACACAAAAATCCAAGTCCGGCTTTATTTTAATAGAGCCGGTTTCTTGATTTTTTGAAAAGACGGAAAAGAGATTTTGTATTTTTTCAAAAGTTTTTCATTATATGATTTTAATCTGATGTAAAAACCGTAATCAACATTTTTAATATATGCGATTTTCCCCGTAAGTTTTGATACTTCTTTTTCAGTCCATATATGGTGTTTCAAATCTTTTGTTGTAGAATATGCCATACTTATGACATAATTATGCAACGAAGCTCTGATTCTTCTTTTTTCTTCATTAGTAATACAAGCATCCTTGTTATTAACAACAAGCCCCAATACTTTTTGCTGTTTATTTTTGCTTATGTATTTGGTCTTTTTTGAATTAACTTTGTAACCGTAAAAGAATAAAATATTTTTTACTCTCTTTTCAATGATTTGCAAGAGTTTTTTATTATTGGATGAAAATGTTAAATCATCCATAAACCTTGAAAAATCCACACCATAAATATTACAGAGCCTTCGTATTTCATCTTCTGTTTTTTTAAAGCAAGCATTTGCAATATGCGCAGAAGTTGGAGCTCCTGTTGGCAATTTTTTATCAACAGTAACCAAATTCAAATAATAATTTGTATCAGCATTTTTAATCTTTGTACATACTTTTTGTATAAATCTTTCTATATCAGAATAAGGCACAGAATTATAAAAATCCTTGATATCCATTTTTAAAATCCATTTTTTTGCTGTGTGAATTTGTGCTGCGTTATATGTATCTGTTTTTAATTTATATTCCCATTTTATAGCATTTAAAATATATTTTTGAGCCTTTTTTAGTTTTTCACAAGGAGCCAAAATTATACGGTTTTTTATTCTGAAAACTGTATAGTAAAATCCTGAGCTTATGAATACTTTATTAAAATACATCATAATGAATTGGCTCCAAAAATTTTGCGATTGGACTTCTAAATAACAATTCTATTGTACATACTGTTCCCATCTTGTTTTTTGCAATAATTATTTCAGCTTTGCCTTTATTTAAGGCATCAGCATCATAATATTCCTCTCTATAAATCAACAGAACTACATCAGAGATATTTTCAATATCACCACTTTCTCTTAAATCAGAAAGCATTGGTCGCTTATCACATCTAATTTCTATTGCTCGTGAGAGTTGTGAATTAATAAAAACAATGCAATTATTTTCTTTTGCAATTTTTTTTAAATCGAGCATTATATTTGTTATAGCTTCACTGCGTTGTTTTTTGCGTGGTATATCAATTAACTGTAAATAATCAATAAAAACATATTCAGGTTTTTCTGTTTCAATTCTGCTAAGAATTTCTTCAATTTTGTATGTGTCATCAAATATTGAAAGGTTACAACTTGATATAATATCCAGTGCTGTTTTTATATTTTCTTTATTTTTATCATCTAAAACATTAGGGTTGTTTAAGCTGAATAATCCTATTTCACCAATATGAGCTATTAGCCTTTTTAAATACTGACTTGTACTCATTTCTAAAGAAAATAGCAGACATTTTTTATTCTGTTTTAAAAAATTATATAAAATAGATGTCATAAATGCTGTTTTGCCTATAGCAGGTCGTCCACCTATAGTAATTAAAACACCTTTTTCCACCCCTGATAATACAGCGTCTAAATCTCTAAAACCAGTGTTCAGCATATCAGTTTTTTCTTCTGTAATTTGTTTAAATGTTTTTTCTAAAATTTCTTTGTCTATCATTTTGGTTCTCCTTTGCTGTAATTATTGCATTGACCTATGTCAATTTTGGTCATAGGTTTACAAATCTAAACCCAAATACACATCATCCATTTCATCTTGTGTGATTCCTATATAG
>CASFHD010000017.1 GCA_949294455.1 uncultured Christensenella sp. | reverse complement strand
GCACAGCGGCGCACCATCTCGCCGCGCGCCATCTTGGCTTCCGTCGCCTTAACCTTAATTTTGCCGTTTTGCAAACTGCCGAAAACGCAGGTAACAAAACGCACGGCGTCAGCAATATACGGCTCAACCGCCTTGCTGTATTCCTTGCTGGCCAAATTCAAAACTTCGCTGTCGTTTTTCACCAGCTCATCATACAGGCTGCGCCCCCAAAAGGCATATAAATTTTTCGCGCCGCCGCATGCCAGACGCGCCTGCATCTCCAAACGGTAAGGCACAACGCCGTCAAACGCCTTTAAAATGCCGTAAAAGCCGCTCAAAATTTTTAAGTGACTGTCCAAATACGCCAGCGCCGCCTCGTCCAGAACATTCGGCGCAAGGTGCTGGTACTGCAAACCATCGTAACTAAACACGGCAGGCGTTAAATTGCGGCGTAAATCCATCTTTTGCAGGCGGTTGTAATTCAGCTCCGCAAGCGCATCGTTGCACTGCCACAAATTTTGCAGCGCCTTGTAATCCAGCGCACGCAACGCTGCCAGAAGTTCTTCGGTTTTAGCCAGAAACACCGGCAGCGACGCCGCGCCAATATCGTCATTATCCACGCGCATCTTCTTCGCCGGCGAAATTATAATCTGCATAGGTTAATCCTCAAATAATAGGTACTTCCGGTATATATTGCTTACTCGGCTTTTTAAATTCCATACGCTCTTTTAAATATTTCTCGCAATAATAATCTACATTATCTTTCGTTATTAAACGTCCAAAATCCTTCGGAATATTTTTATCAAATTGATTAGTAATAACTTTCAATTCCCAATCACATACAAAATATCTTGGATGTGACGTTTCGTACCAAAAATAATTATTAATACTAACAAAATTAATATAATTGAAATCGTAAAAATCTGTAATTTTCACTAATTCTTTTTTAAATCGATTTGATAAATGAATATCATCTTTTAAATATGATGTTATATGTACTGGATTAAAAAATACAACTAATTTAATATTATTATCATCACACAGTTTTTTTATTTTTCGTATAATTAAAATTGTATCATATATATGTTCATTATTGTCATCAAAATAATATGGTTTATTAAATTTTTCATTACTGATATACTTATTTTTTAAGCTTTCTATCTCATATTCAGTATATTGTGGTATTTCAAGCATACCAAGATCTAACAAATCATTTCTAACTAGATTCCTATCTGTTAATTTTAAATATGGTTTGATTTTATCATAATCTGGAACTTTCAATAACATTTTAAATAAATATTTTTTATTATTTAAATTATTTTCATTATAAGGAGTCATATCAAAATTTTGTATTAATTTTCTATAATCCAATTTATATGAAAAATTATCAATACCAAGATAAATATTTTTTATTTCTATATTATTATTGATAAATAACATTAAATCTCTTAAACAATCTTCTGGAAGCGCAGATGGTGAACCCATATTATAACTTTTAGCATTTATTATTAATGGATTCATTTTCTGCACTCGACTCGATCCATATATAAAAGTATCATATTTTTCTTTATTTTTTAAAATATGAGCTGTTTTCGCAAATCTATAATTAATATTTCCATAATATACTTCTTTATCTTGTTTAAATACTGCATATACATCGAAATAATAATTTACAACACATACAATACTAATAAAAAATATTACTAAAACCATGAATAAAATAAAAAACTTTTTATAGTACACTATAACCACATCCTATAACCTAATTTTATTAAAATTGGAAATATAAAAATTCAGTTTCTACACCAAGTTGTAATACTATATAAGAAAAAACTGCCGCTATTATTGTCGCTGTAATATATACATTAAATCTTTCTATTTTTTCTTTTTTCAAAACTAAAACTGAAAGCACAATAAAACCAATCAGCATTAACAAATTATCTGTGATTATCAAAGTACTTTCTTTATCAGCAAACACATCAAAATATTTTGCTAAAAATTTGCTGTACGGATACGCAAATTTACTCACATCAAACATAGCTGTCAACACATTTACTGCGTCACTGAAGGTTGCTGCTCTGAAAAATATCCACGCAATATTAACAGCGTTAAAGGTTATAAACCAGTTCAGCCATTGCGGCAAAGTATATTTTGTTTTGCGCCACAAATGGTTTATGCAGATGTAAATACCGTGCAGCACGCCCCAAAAGATAAACGTCCAGCCTGCTCCGTGCCACAAGCCGCCTAAAAACATGGTTATCATAATGTTGCGCAAATGATGCCCGGTTCTGTTGCCGCCCAGCGGAATATACAAATAGTTTTTCAAAAACGCTGATAATGTCATGTGCCAGCGGCGCCAAAAGTCGATAATACTGGTCGCCCGATATGGCAGGTTAAAGTTAAGCGGCAGATTATAGTTAAACATCAGTCCCAGGCCTATTGCCATTTCGGAATAACCTGAAAAGTCAAAATATAATTGCAGAGTATAAGCAAGCGAACCGCCCCACGCATCAAGCATGGTTAAATTGTTTGTTGCATTAAAAACCCGGTCAGCATAAATCGCCAGCTTATCGGCAATAACCACTTTTTTAAACAAGCCTATGGTAAACCACAAAATACCATAGGTTAAGTTTTTATAATTTATTTTATACCGTTCACTTTGCGAGAACTGCGGTATCATGTCGCGGTGATATAAAATAGGTCCGGCAATTAAATGCGGAAAAATTGTTACAAACAGCAGGTAATCACTTTTGCTGTATGCTTTGGTTTCACCACGATATACATCGACAAGATAAGCCGTCTGGGTAAAGGTGAAAAACGATATACCGAGCGGCAAAACGATATTCTGCATGGCAAAACCGGCATCAAATAAATAGTTCAGGTTTTCAATAATAAAATTTGTATATTTATAATAAGCTAAAAACAACAGGTTAAACACAACGCCAGCCGCTAAAACTTTTTTGCTGTGATTAGCAGTCAGCCACCTGCCAAACAAATAATTGACACAGATAGAAGCTAAAAGCACCGGTAAATTATTGATATCCCAATAAGAATAAAAGCAAACGGACGCAAAGATCAAAAACAGCTTTGCCGCCTGATTTTTAATATATTTAGCCGCCAGATAATAACCGATAAGCGTAACAGGCAAAAAGATAAAAATAAATTCGTAAGAATTAAAAAGCATAAGAATCTCCCAATCTAATTAATGAAAATTCATTGTAAATAAATTAATGATTAAAAATTTTTTCTTTTTTCCTCTGCCGCACATACTTAAACACCAGCCAGAAAAACTTAACTGTTGTAAAAAACATAGCCCACCCCGCCCTGCTGAACCTCGCAGTTGAACGTATCCTGTTTGCTTTTAACAAATGTCCCGCCAAAACACCAGCAAGGAGAAATTTGATTAGTTTTAGAGGCATGGTAAGCTCCTTTTAATTAATCTTGCTTTTTGAAAACTGCATGATTATAAAAATTCATCAGACAAAAAATGCTGCCAATTATAGGTAAAACTACTACTAATCCTGCTCCATCAAATGGTCTATTTACATATGGGCAAATATCAATAATACTTAAAAAACAAATCATAGATATAATAAATTTTTCAAACGACATGTTTTTAACAAATCCTATTAAAGCAAAAATCGCTAAAATATCTTCGAGAAATTTATTAAAAATATTAATATTTAAATACTTTTCTCCTAAAAAATGCTATCGACAATAAAAATATACTTAATGTTAAATATTTATAATATAATTTTATACTTGTTTTTTTACATATTTATATTTCCATCAATATTTTACTTTTCTTGTAAAGTTATTTTAATTCATCCTTTGATAAATTTATAAATCTTTTTAGATATTTTTATACTATTTCTATCTATATATTTTTCAACAAAATAAGCAACTGGTATTATAATAAACATTGAAACGACTAATGTTAATAACATTGCCAAAAAGTTATTTATGCTTTTAACTATCATTGTATGAAAATAATAGGAAAAAGAAGATAGTATAATTGCATGCATAACATACATTGAAAATGATATCCTCCCCAAAAACAAAAAGGCCCTATGGCTAAAAACTTTTTTCAAATAATCAGAATGAAGTACACAAAAAATAAATATGGCCGCGCCCCATATTTGTTGCCTGACGCCTGAAATTGTATACAATAACAGAGCAGTAATAATTAAAGGGACTAAAGTTTTCGGAGGGGATATTTTTGTTTTATATTTTAAGTAAATCTGCGATGTAAAATAATCACTTAACATCATACCTAAAATAAAAGCCAAATAATGAGTTTTATGAAATATCAATACTAAAATTAAATAAATAATCCATCGTCTTTGATATCTAGTAAACAAAGCTGCAATAGAAAATACTAACATAGAACCAAAAAATTCATATGCCATCGTCCACAACGGCGGATTTTGTGGTGATGTGCCTTTATAAAATACTCCAACAAATGTTTCTCTAAAAAATTCCAGAATACTAAATTCCGATGTAGTAAAAATATCATTCGTAATGGACAAATTAATAAATATAAAAGTTATAAATAAACTAAAAGCTACAGGACCTAATAATCTAAAATAACGCTTAATTGCTCCGGCAGAAAGATATTCATAATTTTTAGTTTTAAAAAATTTATAAGTTAATACAAAAGCACTTAACACGAAAAACAAACGTACTGATGCTTGTCCATGAAAAAATAAACATAACGGCGTTTCAGCAACAATCATTAATAACTGCTCATAATGAGTATAACTAAAAAAATCTTTAAATGACATTTCTCCAGTATCGGCAAGCGGCGGATAAAAATATAAAACATAGTGCCAAACAACTACTATCAAAGCCGCTATTCCGCGTATACCTTCTAAATAACTTAATTTACTATTCAAACTTAATTCTCCTTATAAGTACTAACAACTTTATTTATTAACGCTTCCCACTGATTCCAAATTTTTTCTGGATCATATTTCTTCATTAATTTTCTTGCATTTTGCCCCATTTTTTTACGCAATTCAGCGTCATCTATCAAAATTTTAAGCTTCTCTGCAAAATCATCAATTCCATCATCACATAAAAATCCATTATACCCGTCTATAATCAGCTCATTTACAGATGAACATGATCTATAACCAATTGCAGGTAATCCAACCGCCATTGCTTCTGTCAAAGCTAAACCAAATCCTTCAGTCGAACTCGGAAAAGCAAAAATATCAGCATGGAACAAATGTTGATTTACATTTTTTACAGGTCCGGTAAAACTAATTTTATTAGTCAAACATTCCCTTTCAGCATAATCTTGCATACATTTTTTATAATTTTCTTCACCAGCATTATTTGTGCCTCCTATGATTTCAACACTCCATTCGGGGGGGATTTCGTCTGTTATCTTTTTGAAACTCTCTATTAATAAATGTTGTCTTTTTTCCTCTTTATTCAATCTCCCAACAGTAACTATCTTTTTTTTATGATTATAATCTTTATAATCTTTTTCAAGCGTTGTCTCTACACAATTTGGTATCCAAACAGCCTTAGTTTTTGGACAATACTTTTTCACAATTTCCTGATTATTTTTTATTAAAACTTGGACATAAATACTTTTTTCATAAGCTTCTTTTAAAAAATTACTAGCTTTATCATTTAAAATATTATTAACATCACCATGTACCATTGCAATTACTGGTATGTCTATTTCCATTAATTGTTGTACCAACATTATAGAATTTTTATCATAAGTAATTATTATATCCGGTTTATACGATACAATAACTTTTTTCAGATTATCAATGATTTTACCATATAAAAATCGTAACCGAAATTCTTCTTTTCTTTCTTTGTTAAGCATTCTAAAAAATCTAATTATTTCTTTTTCCAATTTCAAAAAAATTTTAACATCAAAATCTTTTCCTGTCCCATTTAGATTCATAAATTTTACATCTTCATTCAAGTCATAAAACGGTAACCCTAAATTCTTATCACAACAAACAATAAACACTTGATGCCCTCTATTAACAAATTCATTGCTCATACTACATAAAACTTTTTCCATTCCACCAGCTGAACCTACTACATCGTAAAAATCTATTAATAAAACTTTCATTCTAAAACATCCTTTGCTTAAAGTAAAATGTAAGTTATTACTTTTAATTTTTTATGCACATTTAATTGCTTATTTTTCATTATGCATTTAAATTCACTTCTAAAATATTGTTTTATAATCTTTTTTTGATAATCATTCAAACAATCTTTTTCAAAACAAGTTAATCCTATACGCACGACTCTATTTAGACATAAATCTATATAATCTGGAAAGTAACTTTCATACCATTCTAATCTCTTTTGACAAGCCAACCAATATTTAAATAATATGTTTTTAGATCCCATTGTACTATTTTTGCGACGAAAATAATTGTAAAAAGCATTGCTTTTATAAGAGATAGTTTTACATCTAAAAAAAATATCAGGCATACATAAAAAATCTTCAAGTATTTCCCCACAAAAAAAATCCTCATCTTTTAAAATTTTTCTTTTAAATATTTTATTACACATAAATGAAGGTATTTCATTAGATGCCAATAGCTTCATTGCTCTATCATTATTTAATACTGTATCAGAAATATAAAACTTGTTATTAACTTTTTTACTTTCTATTATAGTATTATAATCACAAAATACAATTTCAGCATCAGTCTTAATCATATTTTTTAACATATACTCGTACATTTCTAATTCAATACTATCATCAGAGTCTACAAACCCGACTACATCACCTGTAGAAATTTGAAATCCAACTTTTCTTGCCGCTGCTTGCCCAGCATTCCCTTGATGTATAACTTTTATACGCTTATCTTTTTTTGCAAATTCATCGCAAATTCTACCACTGTTATCAGTAGAACCGTCATCAACTAAAATAATTTCTAAATTTTTATAAGTTTGATTACAAATGCTTTGTATGCACCTTTCTAATTCATTTTCTACATTATAAACAGGCACAATAACAGAAATTTTAGTCATTTTTGTTCTCCTCATAAACAATGCTATAACAAGATATACCATATAAAGCCCAGTACAACAATTGATATGTACGGTTATTCATCATCGTATCAACCATGCCATGAATAACCATACCTAAACATATTATAAGTCCGCAACAACACCATATATTAACATCTTTTGTTCTACTCAAGATGTTTTTACTAAATATATATATTTGATATCCTATAAAAAAAACAAACGGCAAAGTCGTAACGAGCCCCCGTTCAGAAAGATACCATAAAAATATATTATGTGGAGTTCTTAACCCCGGTTCCCGTGCAAAAGAACTAATATAGCTATTTAAATAAACTTCATTAAAATTACCAGCACCAACACCCGTTATTGGATAATCTAAGAACATTTTTAAAGCAGATTGCCACAAATAAATTCTTTCCATATCATAAGAACGATGAATCATTTCAGGAAATATATGATATAAAACAAATGCGATAAATAAAACTATAGTGCCTAAACAACAAGTGTTAATAATAAATTTTTTGGCAC
Organism: uncultured Christensenella sp.; assembly: GCA_949294455.1. Taxonomy (GTDB): domain Bacteria; phylum Bacillota; class Clostridia; order Christensenellales; family UBA1242; genus CASFHD01. The sequence continues at coordinate 8,901 of CASFHD010000017.1, read as the reverse complement.
TATTTGTTTTATAGTTAATAATCATAAAACAAATAAATACAGCACCTATTAAACCAAAAAGCGCCCCTCTGCTTCCTGATATAAATAACGATAAAATTCCTAAAATAAAAGTAATAATCCCAAAAAGGCTTAAATTATAACTATCCCTGAATTTATGCAAGCCAGCATAAATAAACGGCAATAGCAATATTAAAATAGCCCCCAACCTATTCGGACTATTGAACATCGTTATTGGTCGCCAATGATCTTGCAAATAAAAACTATATATTACGTTTACATCAATAATTAATAAACTTATTGTAAGACCAATCCACGCATATTTGAAAAACTTTTCATCTTTTAACGCAAATAAACCAACTAAAACAAATGGCAAAATTCGTTGAAATATATTCCAACTTTCTTTTATCGTTCCCTTTGAAATAAAATCCGAAATTCCCAAACCTATAATCCATATGCAAAAAAACAAAAAACTATACTTTACTATTTGATTACTAAAGTAATCTTTAAAAGCAAATTTGAATTTTTTATAAAAATATGAATATAAAAAAACAATTACAGCTATTGCCTGAAATATACTTCCTATCCCTATACAGCCTAATGGCAAGAAAAAAATTGGTAAATATTTAATGTCCATAATTCCCATCCCCGTAATTTTTAATAGCGATCTATTTCTTTTATAACTATGTCAGGTTTAATATTTTTTAAGCAATCTAAATTTTTAGGGCAACGAGTTTTATAGCAATATTTACAATCTTCATCAATAGACAACACAACAGAATTTTTGCTAACAGGTCCCCATTTTTCTGGATTTGTGGGTCCAAAAAGTGCAATTACAGGTACATTTAAAGATGAAGCTATATGCATCGGGCCAGAATCACCAGCTATAACCAATTCTGCATTTTTTATTAATAATGCTAACTCCCGCATATTTGTTTTACCACATAAATTAATAAATTTATTCGTTAAACCAAATTTGATCAATTTATCTATATCTTTTTGATCAGAATCAGTTCCAATTATAATTATTTTTTTCCCAACTTTATTTAAATGTTTTATTATAGTAGCCCAATATTCAATAGGATAATTTTTAGACTTCCATTGAGTAGTTAATGCTAAAATTACATATTTGCTATTGTCTGTTAATTCATATTCTTTTAGTATTGATTTCATTTTACTTATTTCTTCTGAAGCAAAACTCCATCCATACAAATATTCTTGATGATCAATATTTATTTTTAAAGCACATAAAATATTGAGATATTCTTCTATCCTATGTACAGTATTATCTTTAATATTTACTTGTTTATAAAATCTTTGAATGCCATTTGCAACAAAATCAGGTATTAAATTAATATCAGCATTAGCAGATAAAGCTATTAGACTACTTTCCACACTACCTTGTAAATCCAAAACAATATCATACTTTTTATTTTGCAGTGTTTTGTTAACGGGAAATATTTTAAGCCATTTTTTCATAAAATCCAATTTGCTATTTTCAATCTTCTTATTTAAATTTCTTAAAATTTCTTTAACTATTCTAAAATACCTATTTTTAAATTCCTCAAAATAAATAACTTTATCTATATATTTATTATTTTCTACTAATCCAGCATAAACTTCTTTAACTAGCCAGGTTATTTCTACATCATTACCAAATTGTCGTTTTAATTCTCCGGCCACTGGTAACGCCATTACTATATCTCCTACTGAAGAATTTCTAATTATCAATATTTTTTTCATAACTTACCCATCCCACCAATATTTTTATTAACTCATCTACACAACTTTGTACGCTAAATTTTTGCTGAACTTTTGTTTTTGCTTCATCAGCCATTTTTAAATATTTATCATAATCCCGGTGAATATTTTCTATGCTGTTTTGCAACGCTTCTGCATCTTTGGGCTCAATAATAACCCCCTCAACTCCATTAGTTATAATTTCTTCCTGCGCCCCGCTGTTAGTTGTTATTACCGGTACACCGCAATACATTGCCTCGCAAAGTACAAGCCCAAACGATTCTTTTACAACTGATGGCAACACAAATAAATCAAGCCCTTTATAAAATAGTTCCATATCTTTAAGGCAACCTAAATATTCTACTCTGCCGGTTAGTTGATTATCATTAATCAAGCGTTTTACTTCCTGCAAGTAACCTTCATCATTACCGGCTATTTGCAAAAATATATTACGGTACTTTTTTGCCAACGGAGCAAAAGCTTTAAGCAGTATATCTATTCCTTTATCATCAGCAATGCGCCCGGCATATCCAATTATAAATTTATCATCATCTTTTTTTACATTTTTATATTTATCAAATTTTTCAGTATCAATACCATTATAAACTAAATAAAATTTTTGCTTTTCTTCATCAGTTAAACCCTGTGTTTGTAAATCATAAACCAGTTTTGATACACAGATAAATGCGTCCGTATTTTTACGCTGCCAATTATGGTAAAAATCATGTTTGGCACAAATAGCATTATGCTTAAACATTACAAGTTTAGCACTTGTTAACTTTTTTAACAACAAGCAAAGCTGCATAGCATGCCCGCTGTGGCAATTAATAATATTTACCTGGCGTTTTTTTATAAATTTTGCCAGGTCTTTTAATGCTAAAAGTCCGGCCGCAGGATATAAATTAAAATCAACAACTTCCGCAACTTCAGCAAAACGCTGCTGCATTGAGGTATTTGTTTTATCTACCGCAATGTATACTTTTACACCGCGTTTAGCCATTTCTTTCGCGGTATCGTAAACATATTGCTCTCCGCCACCCCAAACTTTTGCAATTACTATATTTAAAACAGTAAGGTTATTCATTTTCCGCTTTCCGTCTATCATTCATTTTATCAACTAATTTTTTGTAAATATCTGTAAATTCTTCTATTGTTTCAGGTATAAAAACAGTTTGCGGATACTTTTGCTGAAAAGATTTAAAAAATTGTTCGTCTTCCGAATAATTTTTATTACCGGCGTAAACTATTTTATACAAGAATATCATTGGAATATCTTCACGCGTATTTGTAAAAATCATTTTATATGTACACAAAGCCGTAGAACTTACAGTTACCCAAATATTATTGCTGAACAGGCAATTATCCATAAATACTTCCCACGGAGCAGTTAAGTTAGGAGCCATACTGCATTTACTTTTTTGATAATCTGCCACAAAGCTAAGCGGGCTGCGCGGATGCAGTTTAACTATAACATCATTGCCATTGCTATAATTTGCCGTAATTCGGAACATTTCCATTTTACGGTCATAAAAAGCACTTTCTTTTTTATGTTTTTTATATGGATTATGAAGCAACAACTTCATAAATTTATTAAGATGCTGAAAATACTCCGGCATCGGGTCCCAGTTCTGGTCAAAAAAGATTATTTTATTTTTTAATAACAAGTTTCCGTCTTTATCTTCAGGATACTGCACATCGTCTTTAAACTGAAATACTTTATTGATTATATTGCAAAAATCTTTATTATTATAATCAATCAAGGGTATTTGATGTATTTTATCCTGCCATCCCTCATTATAATAATTAGCAAGCTCTGGAGCATACAAATAAATATCACTTATCGGAAAGTTTTTGGTTAAAATTTTCCGCCAATACGTACTTGTTCCTTCATCCAAAAGATTTATTTTGCATTTACCGCCGGTAGCCTTTAAAATTTGAGTAACACAATCCACTACAAGCTGCCGCTTATCAAGGCAAAATACTTCATCATAAGCAGCAAAATCCATTTTCCCGCCTACAACAATTTTAGCATTAATGGCATAAGCCTCACCACTTACTTTAGAACGGAATTTATAAACTGCTTCGTTAAAAGAAGCAGCAATCGCTGAAAAAATACCGTTAGTTTGTTTACCCTCTGTTAATGCCCTTAAATACTGATGAATACCTTTTATACGCGAATTATTAAACAAATAGATATTTTCAAAAAGTTTAGTTTCTTCAAGACGTTTTGCTAACTGTTCGTTGCCTTCCTTATTAGTAATAAAAAACAAATCTGCTTTTTTATTTTTAAATTTTGTTTGCTGTAAATTTAATGCATTTAAAATTTGAAAATCAGTTAAACAAAGATACAGGTTTTTCATCGCTACTCTCCCATTTTATTCTTCTATAATTATACCATACTATAATATTATAAGTATTATTTTTTACGGTTCTATGCTATACTTTAAGGGGATATTTACACAGGAGGCTGCTCTTCATGTTTGATTATGAATATATAATTTTAGGAATTATTTTATACTTCGGTTCATTTGTTTATTATCTTAAGGTCTCACATGGACTTGGACATAAAGCAGAATACTTACAATTGCGTCGTTTTCTGCCCTGTGCCGTTTTAGCGGTTCTGCCTGCTTATTTAGCCGGACTTCCGTTAACATCGCCGATATTTATCACCAGTTTCATAACAGGATTGTTATGGATTGTGACTTATCCGTTATTTTATTATATGACTTTCAGAAAAATTTCTTCCGATTTTGGATTCCATCTTGATATAGTATTTGGCCTTTATGCTATAAGCTGGTTGACTTCGCTTAAAATTTTAGCAATTAATTTTAATTTAGCCACCAGTTTCATTTTGCCGATAATCGCTACTGTCGAATTTATTATCTTTTTAATTCCGTTAATCCAATGGATTTATTATTATTTATATCATTCTTGTGTTTCCGAAGATGCCTTGATAATGATGCAGGAAACAGATTATAATGAAGTCATTGAATTTTTTAAACAGTTTTCAATTGTATTTAATATAATAATTTTTGCTTCTTTAGCTTTGCTGTATTCAGGTTTTATCGCGGCAAATTTATATCCTGCCTCTGTTCAGCTGTCTTTTGCTGAAGCCGGTATTGTTTCAGCTACGGCTCTATTTTTAACTTATTATCTTTGGAAAAATGGTGCAAACACAAAAAAACAAGGCGTATTTGTAAGAACCGGTATTATAGAACTTTTTCTTGACGTTAAAACATACATTAAAACCACAACACTTTACCGCAGCAATATGCAGGAACGCATTAAAGATTTAAGTGTATGCCCAGATAAACCATCTTTTGAGAAACCTTCAACAATTATTTTAGTTATCGGCGAATCAGAATCGCGCGATTATATGAGCGCTTTTACAGATTATCCGCAAGAAACTACCCCCTGGCTTTCTGCTAATAAAAATAATAAAAATTTTATTTTATTTCCAAATTCATATTCTTGCGAACCCAACACCGTCCGTTGTTTGGAACGTGCTTTAACAGAATTTAATCAATATAACGATAAACAATTTTATACCTCATGTTCTATTATTGACATTGCCCGTAAAGCCGGTTACGTAACACATTGGTACAGTAATCAGGGGCACCTTGGTTCTGTCGATACTCCGGTAACTTTAGTTGCCAATACGGCAGATACTGCAAAATGGACTAAACAAAACCTTAACAAAGTTCAATATGACGGTACGCTTTTAGAATATTTGCAAGAGGTTGACCCGACCAAAAATAATTTCATCGTATTCCATTTAATGGGAAACCATTTTAATTTTATTAACCGCTATCCTCAAGATTTCGCTAAATTCAGCCAGCCTGGCAAATATGATCTAATTCCTAATTATTTGGATTCTATACGTTATACGGATTATGTTTTAAAAAGCATATGGGAATATAGTAAAGAACATTTAAATTTACAATCCCTGCTTTATTTCTCTGACCATGCTACAATACCAGATAAGCGCAGAGCCCCAAATTTTGACGGATTCGGTACAGTTCGTATTCCAATGTTTGCTTATTTTTCTGATGAATACATTCAAAAATATCCGGAAACCTATAAAACTTTGCGTAATAATGAAAAACAATATTTCACCAACGACCTTGCTTACGATTTAATGTGCGGTATATTTAATATAACCTCCAATCATTACGACGAAACAAACAGTTTAGCGTCGCCATTATATAAATATACTAGAGAAACATTAAAAACAAACCTTGGGAAATTTGATATTAGTAGTGATAATAACTAAAAATAACGGTAAAGCTTTAAGCTTTACCGTTATTTTTCCGCCATTTTTCATATAATTTTAAATATTTCAGTAAAGTATAAATAAAATGCTGCAAACTGGAATATAAACCACTCCAACCATCAATAAACCCTAACTGTATAATATATGCCCGCAAAAATCCATAAAAAGCATGAAAAAATGCACTGCCTACAGTTGTTTTTTTACCATGATCATAAGCATCCTCTGCCCAAATAGTTGTGTAGTGTCCGGCTTTATCCCACCAACTCTGCCAGTTATCATAAGTATAATGTTCAATATAACCATTTAATTTTTCTTTAGGTAAATCACACACCGGACGCTCATGGACTTTATTTTCATAATGTACTTCTTTAGCAGGAAATAATCTTATAACCTCATCCGGTTTAAAAATACCATGTTTATATTCAAACCCGAAGGCATGTATGCGGCGCAACATTGAATATTGTTTTGATATTTTATCAATAACAGCTTTTTTTATCTGCTCTGCCAGCAAAGCGTCTATTCTTTCGTCTGCATCCAAAAATAGTAACCAGTCTGTTGTAACATTATCAATTGCAAAATTACGCTGCGCTGAAAAGTCATTATCCCAAGCACGATAAATAACTTTAGCGCCACTTTTTTTTGCTAATTCAACAGTTTTATCAGTGCTGCCTGAATCAACTACAAGTATTTCATCAGCTAATGTTTTGACATTATTAATAACATCTGTTATGTTTTTTTCTTCATTTTTTGTTAATATTACTATTGTCAATTTATTTTCCATATTCAACACCTAAGTAATTATAACATGAAACTAAAAATTTATCATAAAATATTTGCTTTTTTTACCAGCATAGAAGTATAATTAAGTATGTTTGATTCTATATCTTCTTCATATATTTTACAATATAAAGGAGTTTTAAGATGGAAGAAAGAAATATTATACAGCTTGATGACTCTCTATTTTATGGAAAAGGTACACACAAAAAATGTTTTATCCATCCTGATAATAAAGATTTATGCATTAAAGTTGCGTATAATCGAGGGGGACAAAAGGATTTAAAACGTGAGATAAATTATATTCAGGTTTTACGCAGGCGCAATAAAGATTACAGTATTCTGCCTCAATATTACGGAAAAGCAGAAACAAATTTAGGTACTGGTTATGTTTTTGAAATTATACGTGATTATGACGGCAATAAATGTAAAACTTTAGAAGATTTTATAACTTCTAATAAATTGTTTTCCGAAAATTTTAATTTAATTATTACTCTGCTTAAGGAACTGAAATCTGAATTATATAATAACGAAATTATTACAATGGTACTTTTTCCCGAAAATATTATATTCCAGCAAACTGCCAAAAATGTTTATAAAGTACGCATTATAAATGATATGGGAAGCTCTGTTTTAATACCTTTAGAATATTATTTTACATATTTCGCCCGCACAAAAATATTAAGACGCTGGATCAAATTTTTAGAAGTTTTAAAAACAAATTATAATTCACCTTTAACAGACAAACTTATTGATGAAATAAAATAAGTTATTAAAATAGCCTGTAGTTAGATTTCTAACTGCAGGCTATTTTTTACTCAATCTTATTACCTTTTACCACTCTCCACGCCGTTATTTTCTTTGCTGCGGCGGCGCGGTCTTTGATGTCATCCGGCGTTTTGGAGTTAAGGTCGGAGATTTTATCGTCCCATGCATAGAAGCAGTGGTTAAAAATCGGCTTATTGTTAGTAAATAGGTCTGGCAAAATGCTGCTGTAATGCATACCGGGCTTACCAATAATTTCTGCCAGCGTTGGCGCTATTTGCATGGCACAACCGGTTGCATTTTCCGGCAGCCAGTTTTTCTGCACGCCCTGCCCGTAAATTATACAAGGAATGGCTGAATATGTTTTATCGTCAACATCTTTACTAAATGTAAAACGTTCCGCATGGTCGCCGGTTACCACAAACAGGGTATCCGGCTTTAATTTTTCCGTTTGGCGCACAAAGCTGCCCATCGCCATATCGGCATACCAGATATGGCCCAGCTCGTTAATTGTTTCTTTGTCACTGCTGATATCGTCCGGCAGATTTTGCAGCACTTTATTTTTATCAAACCCTTCCGCAGCAACGTCAATAGTATAAGGCGGATGGTTACTGGTTGTTAAAATAATGTGAAAAGTCTTTTGCTTTGGATGGCTGTCGATATAGTCGTACACCCTGTTGAACAGCGTTTTATCCGGGCAGCCCCAGGCATTGCCGCCTTCATAATGAAAATCACTCGCACAGTAACATTCGTCAAAGTTTTGCGCCAGCACATAGTTTTTAATATTGCGCCACGAAGGCATACCGCCGTACCAGAACACCGTTGTATAACCGGCATCTTTCATAATCTGCCCTATGCCGGTGCCGTATTTGCTTTTATAGCTCTCCGGCACAGTTTCTTCCGTTAAGCCTGCTTCAGCAAGGCCGGTTACAAAGCCGTTAACCGCAGGCATAGTGCCACTGCCGTGTGCCAGCATCAGTGATGTTTGGCAACTGTTGTCACTGTTAGCCATGCGCAGCGCTTCATCTACCAGCCCCATTGCCTGATATTTGGGCAGCATCGGCCACAGGGCATAACTTTCACCCAAAATTACAATAACATTATCCGGCTGTTGAGCAAGTTTAGGCACTGTTACCTGCCGTTTAAAGGCTTCTTCAACCGTCGCCGCCTGCGGATTACCGCCCAAAACAGCGATATCCTTACGGATTTCTTCCGGTGAGATATTAACATTGGTCAGCTTTTTCTGTTCTTTATAAATTTGATAAACGCGGTAAAAAGCCTGACCGTCATCAAGAATGTTCTCGTTTAAAAAAGCTGATTTTAAACGCTCGGCACTTTCCCAGTTAATGGAA
>CASFHD010000016.1 GCA_949294455.1 uncultured Christensenella sp. | reverse complement strand
TTATTATCTTACTATTTGATTTATTTTTTATATTTGCAATTTTGTTGTATTAATAATTAGTTTACAAATATTTATTTTTATATTTTATAATTTTATTTTTCACATTTGAAATATGATAATATTAATTTTTAAAATATAATAAAAAAACTCTTTAAAATTATAAAGAGCAATTTTAAATGTTAATCTAAAAAAATAATTAAATTGATATACTTTATATATTATCATTAGAATTATCTGTTTCTAAATGATTTAAAGAATTAATTTCTGCATTATTTACCTCTTCTTGTTCAGAAATTAAACTATCAGTAGGCACTTCAAATTCCCTATACAAACTATCTGTATTAGTATGTATTATTCTAATCCTTGACAACAATTCTTGATAGTTTGGAAGGTCATCTAATGATTTTATTCCAAATCGTCTTAAAAATGTATCAGTTGTACCATATAATAGCGGTTTTCCTACTGCATCTTTTCTTCCAACCACTTCTATCAAATTATTTTTTTCTAATAGTTGCAATGCATAATCAGAACTAACTCCCCCTCTAATATTTTCGATTTCTAGTCTGGTGATAGGCTGTTTATATGCGATTATTGCAACTGTTTCTAATGCTGTTCTAGATAATGCTTTTTCTCTAATAGGATTTAAAATATCTGATATTTCATCTACTATTGAAGGATTCGAACATAATTGTATTTTACCCTTATATTCAATCAAATTTATGCCAGATTTTTCATCAAAGCGAGTTTTGATAATATCAATAACTTTACGCATTTCTTTATCACTAAGTTCGTATTTATTTTTAAAAATATCAGAATCTACACCTTCTCCAGCCACAAATAATACACCTTCTATTACTCGTGAAATCTCATTAAGCGTCATTTGTTTCCTCCTTTCGTTTTTTCAAAATTATATCACCATATCGCTCTTTTTGGATTACAGTTATATATTGGAATTTTAAAAGTTCTAATATTGACATAAATACTGTAATTTTTTCTGATTTTGAATACTCATCTTCAAACAGTGAAAAGAAATTCAATTCATCATTTTCTTCTAATAAAGATTTAATAATTGCAATTTTTTCTGCCACTGTCCATCTGTCTTTATTTATTTTTTTAGGTTCCAAATCATTTTCTTTATCAACTGCCCTACTTAAAACTTTTGCAAAAGCATCTAACAATTTATCGTAATTGAAGTCGTTAAATACTATTCTTATATCTTGTGAACTTTTATCAGGTGCTTTATAAAGTCTATCTACATTTTCAAGAGGTTGAAGATTTTGCACGGCATCTTTAAATAATTGATACTCTTCAAGTTGCATTTTAAGTTCTACTTCTGGGTCAATATAATCATCATCTTCATCAGTATCTGTTTTTTCGACAGGCAATAAACTATTAGATTTTATTTCAAGAAGTTTTGAAGCGACAACCAAAAAATCAGCAACATTTTCCATATCATATTGTTGCATAGTAGAAATGTATTCTAAAAATTGTTCAGTAATTTCGGCTAGTTTTATTTCTTGAATACTCATTTTGCTATCTTTTATAAGTTGCAATAACAAATCTAGTGGTCCAAAAAATTCATCTAACTTAAACTTTAGACTCAATCCTTCACTTGCTTCATCAGTATTTTCTATAACTTCTTCCAAATTAACCCCCTAATCTAAAAGAGTCCAAACAAAGTTATCCAAGGGTAATATAACCAATATGATACTTTTTGTAAAAATAGACTTATAAAATCAATGCCTGTTAAAAGTTCGATGAATAGACAAACCATCAAAATAATAAAGAATAATTTATATCCTTTTTCGTAGTTAAATCTTATAAATTTATTGTCTGGCTTCAAAAATGATGATATAAAGTTAAATCCGTCCAAAGGATAAAGCGGTATTAAGTTAAATACAATTAAAAATGAATTAATTAATATTAAATATTCAAAAAATAGCATTAAATATACTGTAAAAGTATTAATAATACCAATCCAAGATATAATCATTACATAAAACAGACAACTTATAACCATTAAAATGTAATTAGCTAAAACTCCTGAAATAGAAACCCAAGCAATACCTGTTTTAAATTTTTTATATTGTAAAGGATTAGTTGGCACTGGTTTTGCCCAACCTATTCCTACTAGCATAAAACACAAAAATCCAATAGGTTCAATATGTCTAAATGGATTTAAGCTAACTCTCCCCATAACTTTTGGAGTCATATCTCCAAATTTGTATGCAGTAAACGCGTGAGCAAATTCGTGTACAGTCAAACTAAAAGCTATGCCTAGCATTATAAACAGCAAAAGAATTACTGCCTCTTTTCCAGTCAACAAGCCATCATTCACATTTTGAAACAAACTAAATATCATAGGTTTATTATAACATATTTTTTATTTTTTACAAATCAATTTATTACTCTAAAAAGGTATTTTTTATAATGCTCTTTTCGCCTTTATAAATTTATATGAATTTAATTTTGATATAATTTTAGACAATTTTTCGCTATTTTTCACTTGTAATTTGACTAAAATCTCTTTATAAATAGGAGTCGATTTAACTATATCTAATGCTAAAATGATTACATCATCTTCTTCCAAAATGCTAGTAAGTTTTGACATAGTAATATTTGAATCAATTTCAATTTCTATTTTTGAAATATAATTTGTAGAATTTGAACCTTCAGCCCAACTTACTTCAACAAATTTACTTTTATCTAAAAACGGTATATTTTCGCAATCTAGTCTATGAACAGTTATACCTTTAGTTAAAGTTGAATACCCTATGATTTTGTCTCCATAAACAGGTAAACAACATTTTGCAACTTTTGTAGCGACACCGCTTAATCCGTGCACTAAAATATTTTGACCTGAAGATTTAGTATTTTTAACTGTTTTTATTGATTCCGTTTTTGGCTTTGTTATACCACCTAAAACTTTATCAATTGCTAAACTTCCGTGACCAATTGAAGCAAACATTTCCAAAATTGACGAAAAATGGTATCTTTTTAAGACTTTTTCATAACTCTTTTCATCATCTAATGCAAGAGTTAATCCCCTATCTTTTATGGCTTTATCAAGCATAGTTCTGCCTCGTTTAATGTTGTCTTCAACATAAAACTTTTTAAAGTATGCATTAATTTTTGACCGAGCCTGTGAAGTTTTAACAATATTTAACCAATCTCGAGATGGAGCTTTATCAGGAGAACCTACAATAATTTCACAAATATCACCTGATTGCAATTCAGTTTTAATAGGGACCATTTTGCCATTTATTTTAGCACCTATCATTCTGTTGCCAATATCACTGTGAATGGCGTATGCAAAATCAATACAATTAGCGCCACTAGGAAATTTTATTACCTTCCCATTTGGAGTTTGACAGTAAATTTCACTACCAAACATATCCATTTTAATCGTGTCTAAAAACTCATCAGTTGATAAATCTTTACTGTTTTCAATAATTTGTTTCAACCAATTTATTTTTTCATCTATCTCATTACGCTTCTTTGTAACTCCCCTAGATTTATAAATCCAGTGTGCAGCGACACCATATTCATTAAATTCGTGCATTTCTCGTGTTCTAATTTGAATTTCGACTGGACGATTGTTTTCTGCTAATATTCCTGTGTGAATTGACCTGTAACCATTGATTTTAGGAACAGCAATATAGTCTTTAAATCTGTATGGTAATATAGTAAACTTTGAATTTATCTTTCCTAATACTAAATAACATTCTTCAACTGTTTCAACAATTACTCTTACCGCAACCAAGTCATAAATTTTTGCAAGAGGCAATTTTTTTGTTTGCATTTTTTTATAAATTGATGACAAATGTTTTTGCCTACCATAAATTTTTGCATTTATGTGCAATTCTGCCACAATTTCTTTTAATTCTTTTATAGTTTTATCAACTTGTAATTGCAAATCTGCACTGTTTAAATACTTATTATTTACAAGTTCTTTATACATCACTGGTTCTAAAAATTTGAAAGTTTCATCTTCTAATTTATTTTTGATTTCATTAAGCCCTAGTCGTGCAGAAAGCGGTGCAAAAATATCTCTTACAGTCTGCATAAATTCTGTTTTTTCAGCACTTGATTCAATTAAGTCAATATTTTCTACTTTATACAGAACAAAACATAATAAAATTATCATAACTCGGATATCTTTTGCCATAGTCAAAATCATATTTCTAATACTTTCTTTTTCCTCTTCCTTATCAGAATAGTTATTAAAAAAGTTAATAGAATTTAATTTTTCTAATAAAAATGCAGTATCCTTTGGATATTTTTCTTCTATTACTTTATAATCAATGGTCGATTTATCTTTTATAACATACAATACGGCAGACAAAAAACATTCATCACCCATTTTTAAATCTGATAATGTTTTTGATACCTGTTCAATAGTATAGATTTGTGATTTATTTGCCTGTTTTAATAAATCTGAAAGTAAACTTTCATTTGTTTTATTTTTTAATTTTTCCAAATGTATCTCCTATAAAATAGTAACTTTTATTAAATTCAATCTGTTGTAAAATCCACTGTAATTTAATGGATTTTTTGAATTCGTTAGTTTTATTATTTTTGACATATTTTCATCAAATTCTACTAAATTTAATTCTTGAAAAACTTTACAGCAAACATAAAATTGCAGAAAGTTATATGATTGTTTGTTGTTAATCTCTTTTACTGAAAGCGTATAGAGTGAATATAAATCAAAACCTTCCAATTTCCTATCATAAATATATTCTAAAAGTCTATAATATCTTCCAAAAACTGAACGCTCCATTGAAATATCTTTAAAAGTTGAATAACTAAACGCAGTTTTATGTGGTAAATATATGGTTGCTTTAGTTGCCTTATTAAGAGCGGACAAATATCCTGTGTGTAGCACTGGGTCTAAAAATATAATTTTATTAAAACTTCCAAAATTTTTAAAGTTTTTAGGTGCTAGTAAAATAGTATTTACCCCTGTGTCATCACCTACTTCGAAAATCCTATTCCTAAATATGTTGCCACTATCAAAAATAGATTTAAAATTTAGATAAGTGTTATAATCATTCGCAATTATTAATGTCCCATAAACAGAAGCTTTCATATCTAAAAGTATTCTAATCAGCCCATCTCGGTTGTAATTATTAAATGTATATTTATCTTGGTCATTAAAAGTTAATTGTTTGATATATTCAGCAATTAATAAATCATTGTTTTCAGGTCGATTAATATCTTCATAATCTATACTTTTAACAATGCCTGATAGTCTAGTGTTTTTTCTAAATTTGTCAAGACACAAGTCTGCTAATATATATGACTTAATATTTGAAGATAAAACATAATAATAATTTAAACTATTAAATGCAATAAGTGATAATCTGTTATAATTAATTTTTATATGTTCTGCATTTTTCTTAACTAAACTTACTTGACCGTTAGAAACACACAATCTAAAAATAGGACGATGATTATTGTGTCCAGTAGGTTCCATTCTATCTATATCATTAAGTAGAGAAGTTGTAATTTCAGGCTCAGTAATATCAAAATCATACTCTTTAGTTGGCAATAAATCAGATTTTTCAAAATGCTTATTTACATATTCACTAGTTCTTAAACAAAATTCATCAAAATTTGATACTTTTAAAGTCAATCCGGCAGCCATTGTATGCCCACCAAATCGTTCCAAAATGTCTTCAAGGCTCATCAAAAGCTCGTGAATATTAACGCCATTTACACTTCTGCAACTACCTATTAAACTATCTCCCACTTGAGAAAATAAAAATGTAGGTCGTGAAAATTCATCTGCAATTTTAGCGGCAACAATCCCTAAAATTCCGCTATCCCATTTTTCACTACTAAAAATTAATGCTTTTGTTGCATAAATATCCATACCTTTCATTTCTTCCATTACATCAGAATAAACAATGTTGCAAAGTTCTTGTCTTTTTGTGTTGTAATCTAAAATATTAGAAATGAGTTTAGTTATTTTTTGAGGATTGTTTTCTAAAAACAACATTAGCGACATATCTGCATCACCCATTCTGCCACTAGCATTAATTTTAGGTGCAATTTTAAAAGCAATATCTGAAGCTTTTACATCTTTAATTAGATAAAATTCCTTAAATAATCTTATAAGACCTATTGGAAGTTTATCTAGATTACTTAGTCCAATTGATACTATACTTCTATTCTCATCTACCAAATCTACTATATCTGCAATAGTTGCGATAGCGGTCATAGGAATGTACTCTAATAAGTTTTCTCGTCCTAAAAATGCTTGAACAATTTTTAAAGCGACTCCTGCCCCGCAAAGTGTTTTACAAGGATAAGTAATGCTTACTTTTGGGTTAATTATCAAACAACTAGGTAAACTTTCGCCCTTTTCGTGATGGTCGGTTATTATAATATCAACTCCAGAATTTTTACAATATTCAACCTCATCTACTCCTGTGATGCCACAGTCAACGGTAATTATTAAGTTTGGTTTTTTTTCATCAAAAATCTTTTTCAATGTGGAAATTGTCATACCATAGCCATCTTCATATCTATTCGGTAAAAAATAATCTACATTTCCGCCTATGCTTTCAAAATATTTATATAAAGTTGCTACTGCAGTTATTCCATCTACATCATAATCGCCAAATATTAATATTTTTGAATTTGATTTTATATGCTTATTTATCAAATCGACAACTTTATGCATATCTTCAAATAAATATGGGTCATACAAGTCATTAATGCTAGGATAAAAATATTTTTCTAAACTTTTTTCATTATCAATTCCACGCGAAACTAAAAGCGCAATAATTCGCTTGTCTATACCAAATTTTTTAGCCATATTAATAACAAAGTCAGAATAATTGTCGTCAACTTTTTTTATATAAACCATATTTATCCTTTTAAAATAAAAAACCAAACAGTTTGTTTGGCATTTTATTCTTCAATTTTTATATTAATCTTTTTAGTGCGTTCTTTTGCAAAAGGTATAGTTAAATTGTATATAACAGGCATTAAATACACAACACTTGCCACCAAACTAAAAATCGTAAATAATAAACCTATTCCCAAAGTCTTAATATTAGATGGGCATACCATAGTCACCATAACACCTAAACAAAGCAATATAACTGCTAGTATTGTCTGCCTACCCAATTGATTTTCTAATGTTTTAGCAAAAATTGTAAACTTGTCCTGCTTGTTTTCAAATAACTCTTTATTTTGTTTATTGAACTCCATAACAATAATATTTTCAATAGCAACAATAATTGATATTATAGGCAATAAAATTAAAAACATTTTGCTTACTTGTAATCTAAAAATTAAAGTAAAAGCCAAGAATATTAAATTAGCAAAAAGTGTAGTAAATATAAATGTCATACTATTTGCACCATTGTGTCTTATTAGCATATAAATTGAACCTAAAGCCATAATTCCAAGTGGTATAAATATTACAAACAAATAATCTGAAAGTTTCACAGTTTTAGAAAACTTTAAAATTTCTACATCTTCACTAGAAATATTGATTGAACTTAAACTCCCTATAATTTTTTCTTGTACTTCTGTTTTGACATCGTCTAGACTTGAATTTGTTTCTAAAACGATTGTAGAATTAGCACCTTCTCCCTGCAAAACAGGACTTGATTTTATTTTTATATCATAAGAATTTAATACCTTTTCAATTTTATCAGCATATCCTTCAAAATTATTGCTAGTAACACAATCTCCAACATTTACTTTCACATAAGTTCCGCCTGTAAATTCTGTAGAAACATTAAAACCACAAAATATAAAAACTATTAAAGAAATAAGCAAAATTCCTAACAAACAAATCAAAGGAATTCGATTTCTTTTTAAATATTCAAGAGTTGACTCATCTACTTTTCTAGTTTTCATCTTTTGCCTCCAACTCAAAATTGCACTTTTCTCCTTTTTTACTATTAAAAGGAAGTGTTAATTTTATCATTGCTCTAAACAATGCTTGTGTTATTACAGGATTAATAAATGCAAATACAAATAAAACAAGTCCAAAAGATTTTAAAGTATTTACAGGTAACATTAACATTATTCCGCCAATTAAAGCTATTGCTACACATACTGAGATATTTATAACTAAAGTTTTGTTTAAACCAGATTTAAAGCATACATGCAACTTTTTACCTGACAAATACTCTTTTTTAGCATATTGAATACTTAATACCATATTTTGAATAATTAATATCAATGATAATAAAATGCCTAAAACTCCACCGACGTTTATAAAAATGTTAGGAATTGTAGAAAGAATAAATATACCTATACAACTAGCGAATAATGTACAATATATGATAATCATACCAATATATCTGTACATATATATCAAAAGCGCTATTACTAATATTGTAAACACTAAAATTGTAGCAATTAGTGCAATATTGGCATTTATCCCATTTTTAGGGGTTATTTGAGTTGCAGATAGTTTGTGCAAATCTAAAGTAAGTGTACCTGTTTTTATTTTTGTTGCATAAGTTTTAGCACTGCTTGCATCTGTAATATTACCACCACTCATTACAAGTTGTCCGCCATCAATAGCCTCGCTTAACGACGAACTAGATTCCTGATTGTCACCAAAATAAATGTACAAATTAGTATTGCTAGAACTATATTCATTAGCAACAATTTTTTCTGTAACATCTGCTAAAATTTTCTTACCATTTTCAGTAAAATTAATAATAACAGCGTGAACAGTTTTGCCATAACTATCAGATGTAGAATCTTGGTCAATATAACTATATGGTTCAACAGATTTTATTTCATTACCAGACAAAAACTTGATATAATTTTCACCATCTACAGCAGTATCTGTATAATATCTAAAATTAATCCTTGAAGGCTCACCAATGTTTGTAATAAATTGTTGCATCTCATTGTATGATGAAAAACCACCTACTCTAGTTGAAAGATATTTGTAATCATCATTTTCGACTAAAGTTACAGACACATCATTGTAACCCAAATCAATTATAACATCTTTTAGTCCACTAATAGTAGAATCAATACCACTATCTAAAGTTACGTTTTCGCCCTCTGGCACAGATAATCTAAAATCTAGTACAACACCTTCACTTAACTCATTAGATGTCTTTAAATTTTCTACAAAACTTGAATATTTATAATTTACTCCGCCTATTGAAAATGGCAAAGGAAAACTAATATATGTGGCAATTATACCTATAAATAGCAATATGCCAAGCAATATTAAAATGCTTTTGGCTCTTCGTTTAGTCATATATCTACTCCAATCTAAGTAATTATAACCTAGAGCCCGATTTATGTCAACTAAAAAGCCCACTAAAAATGTCTAAAAAGAAAAAATTAGCACGATTAAACGCGCTAAACTTTTTTAAAGCAACCAAATATCACAGTGCAAACTGCTCCTATTAAAGCCATAGTTAATAAATCTATTAAAACGCTTAAATTAAATGAAAATTGCTTGCCTATTATGGAGAACATCAAAAATGTTAAAATGGCATAAACAAAACCTGTAATAGCACCTTTTAAAAGATATTTACTGTCAATTTTTCGCATAATTAAAATAACTGAAAATGCTACACCCATAATTTTTATGATTAAATTAATTACTCTTATAGTTGAGTTATTAAAATCAATAAACTTCATACTAAAAGCAAGTATCATTATTAAAACTACTGTTAATAACACTCCAAACATTGCACTTTTTATTATATCTAAACTTGAATTTGCCTTAATACCCTTTAACATAACCAACCTCATTTTATTTTATGCTGTGATATGTTTTTAAGAACTAAAATAGGCAATTTTTCAAAATATTAAAAATTAGTCAATATTTCTACATATAAATTTATTTAATTATTCCCATCATTCCGTCAAGATATGGCTTTATTAATTTAACTTTAACTAAACTGCCAACTTTAATATCTTGTGGAATATATGTATAAATGTAATTATCAGTATATCCACACGAATATCCATTTTTAATTTCTTCTACCAACATATTGTGTGTTTTAAATTTATTCTTTTTATAGAAATTTAATGTGTATTTTTCCGCCAAATCAAGCAGTATTTTTAATCTTTCTTTTTTTGTCTTTGAATCAACTGACATCTTGAATTTTTCAGCAATTGTGCCCTTTTTTTCACTATATGGGAAAATGTGCATATAATTAAATTTAATCTTTTTTAAATTTTTTTTCGTTGTGTTAAACTCTTCGTTCGTTTCGCCCTTAAAACCAACTATTATATCGGTAGCCAAACATACATTTTTAAAATATTTTCGTATATTTTTTACAACTTTCATAAATTTTGAAATTGTATAATGCCTGTTCATTCTCTTTAAAGTTTCATCGCAAGCGGACTGCAAACTCAAATGAAAATGCGGACAAAAATTTTTGTATTTTTTCAAAGTCTTTAACAATTCATCTGTTATTACATTACACTCTAATGAGCCTAGTCTAAAGCGTTTGCCAGTCTTACCTACTTCATCGACTAGTTTTGTCAAAGCTGGTTTGCCGTCAATTTTATAATCGGACAAATTTATTCCCGTAAGCACAAATTCACTAGAATTAGAAGAATTTATTTCATTTATAATTTCATCTAAATTTCTACTTCTGCTTCTTCCCCGAGTATAAGGAATAATACAATATGAACAAAAATAATTACAGCCATCTTGAACTTTTATATATTGTCTTTCTCTAGTTTTTGTGGCGTGAGCAAAATAATCATAGTCATCGCTGATTTTATTTAATTTTAAATTTTGTTTGTTTATATATTCAATTATTTTGTTCTTACCATTATTTCCTAAAATTGAATACACATTTTGATGGTCTAAAAATTGTGAAGGATTATTTTGCACAGCACAACCGCACAAAATTATTTTACAATTAGGGTTTAATTTATTACATTTTGCAATAACTTGTCTAGATTTTTGTTCAGCGGTGTTAGTTACAGCGCAAGTGTTTACTATGTAAATATCTGCATAAACATACCCTTCAACTACTTCATAATCTTTACTCAGTTGGGTTATCATACTTTGTGATTCATACTCGTTAACCTTACAGCCTAGAGTTATAATACTAATTTTCATTTGTGCTCCTTTAAACGACACACCCCAACAACTGACGCTAAAGGTGCGCGCAAAATTGTTTTTCCTAAACTAATTAAAATTGCATTGTGTTTTTTAAAATACTCTACTTCTTCAATCGAAAATCCGCCTTCTGGACCTATAATTAAGTTTACCTCATTTGATGACAAATTTATTTGTTTACTAAAATCAGTTTCGTTTTCATACGCCAAATAAATATCACCTTTTAGAGTTTTCAAATCTAGGTTTTTGTGTATTTCAATTAAAGGAATTGTCGCTCTTTCACACTGTTTGCAGGACTGAATAGCAACATTAATTAATTTTTCTTTTTTATCATCGTCAATTTTCGCAACAGAATACTTTGAACTAAATAATATTATTTTATTAACGCCCAATGCTGTCAAATTTTCTACTGCTTCTGTTAGAGCGTCATTTTTTACATACGCCAAACATACAGTTATAGATAAATCTTCTGTTTTAGTATTCAAAACTTTATCAATCACTTTAAGCGAACAATTCTTTTCCGCCGTCAAAATAGACAACTTGTAATCATAACCATCTCCGCAAAAGCCTGTAACGACATCATTTATTTTTGCACGCCTGACTTTCAATAGATGCGAACTTTCGTTTTTATCTAATACTACAATTCCATTAGTTTCTTTATCAAAAAAGTATCTATCGTCCAATTAATATTTCCCTTTTAATGTTTGAATTGCTACAAATGTATCATTATTATATATGTACGCTCCGCTAACTATTACATCTGCTCCTGCTTTAATTGCCTTTTTAGCAGTAATATCATTCATACCGCCGTCTATTTCTATTGTTATATCTGGATATTCTTGCCTAACTTTTTTTATCTTTTTTAAAGCCTCTTCATTAAAAGTCTGACCATAAGCACCCACTTTTACGCCCATTATTAAAGCGACGTCGGCATATTTGAATAATGGCAAGACATTTTTTATATCAGTATCAATATCTACTGCAATACCTGCTAACACTTTCTTTGATTTTATTTGCTTTAAAACTTTTATAAGTGATTCATCATCTTTAAACGCTTCATAATGAACAGTTAAAATATCTGCACCTTGTTTTATATACTTTAAAATAAATCTTTCTGGCTCGTTTATCATAAGGTGCACATCAAAAAGTATATTTGATACCTGTCTTAATTGTTCAAAATAATTATAATCTAATGATTGATTTCTAACGAACATTCCATCCATAATATCAAGGTGGTACATATCCGCCCCATAATTTTGTACTCGCTTTATATATTCTAACTGACTAGACATATTTCTGCCAGCAGGTAGAGATGATGCACTTACGATTATATTTTTCATATTAATATTGAACTCCTATTATATAGTCTAGACTAAAATACTATATTATTTAATATAACAAAAACAAGTAAACTATGCAACAAATTAGATATTAAAAAACTGACCTTAATTTAGATCAGTTTCATATCTAGCCTTTAATTGCCCGCATGCGCCACCTATATCTTCACCTTGACTTCGTCTTAAAGTTGCAGACAAACCGCCGTCATTTAACCTTTTTATAAAAGCATACGCGTCGTGTTTAGTTGTAGCCTTTAAATTATCATCTTTTGGATTTAAACATATTACATTTATGTGTATTAGCATTCCTTTGAATAATTGAATAAGTCTATCCGCATCTTTAAAACTATCGTTGACTCCTTTTACTAAACAATATTCAATAATCGCTCTTCGCTTTGTATATTTTGTATAATCTTTTAAAGCCTTTACAATTTCAGAAATAGAATATCTGTTTGCAATAGGCATTATTTTTTTTCTCATTTCATCAGCTGTCGCGTGTAATGAAATACAAAGTGTAACATTGAAATTTAGTTTCATAAAGTCATAGATTTTATCTACAAGTCCACAAGTTGAAAGCGAAATATTTCTTTCACTTAAATTAAAGCCAGATTTATCAGTCAAAAGGTATAAAAACTTAACAACATTATCATAGTTATCAAATGGCTCACCTGAACCCATTAATACAATATTAGTAAAATTCCTTTTTGTGCAATCCTCTTCATCAGCATTAATAGTTGCAACACTTGATAAAATTTCACCTGCCGACAAGTTTCTAAAAAGTCCGTTACTAGTTGATGCACAAAATTTGCAACCCATTCTACAACCTACTTGAGTAGATATGCAAAATGTTTTTCCGTATTCTTGAAATAATTTTACACCTTCTACAACTGCACCATCATAAAATTTTAGTAAATATTTTTTAGTGCCATCTTTGGATACAAAAACCTGATATGATTTTATAGGATTTAAAATGTATTCTTTTGATAATTTTTCTTTGACTTCTTTTGGCAAGGCGACTTTGTCAAAATCTTTTGCCTGCAAAATCGCATCAAAAATTTGTTTTGCCCTAAATTTAGGCAAAAAATCAAGTTCTTTATATAATTCATCTAAACTATAATCACTCAACAATTTCATTCAAATTACTACCCAAAACAATCTTAAACCCATTTAATAATACAGTATCATCTAATACATTTTTGCCTTCTAATTGGACGACATTCAGTCGTATTGCCCCATCTGATGTTTTAACAATTAAACCCGCTTTATTATTTGCATTTATAACTGTACCGCAAGCACAATCATAATCAATTTTAAATTCACTAGCGGTTGCAAATAAAACTTTTATTCTCTTTTCATTATAAACAAAATAAGTTGTACTAGTTGTTGACCTTCCCCTTATTAGATTTACAAGATTTAATGTATTTGAACAAAAATTAATTCTTGCATCTTCCTTTTTAAGTTTTCCGAAATAACTAGACTTTGTTTCATCTTGTTTAAAATGTTTGTCTTTATAATAATCAAAATTATCTAAAAATTCAACTATTGCATTTGCCCCCAAATTTGAAAGTTTATCAAACATACTATCTGCAGTATCACTATTTAAAATTTCAATTTCTTTTGAAAAATATATATCGCCTGTGTCAAGACCTATATCAGTTTGCATAATTGTTACGCCTGTTTTATTTTCCCCTGAAATAATAGCGCCTTCAATAGGTGCAGGTCCTCTAAATTTGGGAAGTAAACTCGCGTGAACATTAACCGTACCATACTTTGGTATATCTAAAATGTTTTGTTTTAAAATCTGTCCAAAAGACGCAGTAATAAAAAGATCAGCAGACAATTTTTTTAAATCTTCTTCGCCCTCTTTCGATACACTTACATACTGCAAAAGTGGAATATTGTTTTCTATACAATATTTTTTTACTTCTGAAAATTTAACCTTATTTCCCCTGCCACTTACCTTGTCATTTTGAGAAACAACTGCAACGACTTTATAATTTGCTTTTATAATGCTTTCTAATATTGTTTTGCTAAAATTTTCAGTTCCAAAAAATACAATATTCATTATTCCCCCACAATAGTATCTCGTTTTTTACACTTATAGATTTTATCAATATACAATACACCTTCTAGGTGGTCATATTCGTGTTGTAAACAAACCGCCGTCCAATCGTGACTTGCAAAACTAAATGGATAACCATATCTATCAAACGCTTTAATTTCAACATATTCAGCACGCTCAACACAAGCATACGCCTGTTTTACAGATAAACAACCTTCTTCTTTATACTGTTTCCCTGACTTTTTTACAATTTCTGGATTGATAAACTCTAAATTTGCCCCATTTATATCAATTATAAATACTCGCTTTAAACTACCTATTTGAACCGCAGAAAGTCCTGAACCCTTTGTGTGATTCAATGTTTCGTGCATATCATCAAGAAGTCCCCACAATTTTTCATCAAACTTTTTAACAGGTTTTGATTTTTTGCGTAAAAAATCATCAGTAGATAACACAATATCTCTTATTGCCATAATTTCTCCTTTGAAAAGCAAAATACTTCATAAAAAGCTAATTAAATTTTTACTAAAATTATAACTTTAAATCTGACAATAATCAGAAATAATAAAGTTAAAATGATAACATTTACAAAACTTCTACAATTGCATTTTCTGGTTCTCTTTGCTTAGCCTTAAAGTAATTGTAATATTTTTCTGAAAGCGGATTATAAATTTCGTTATTAATTAAAAAATTAACTTTATACAGCACTAATAACAATTGATTATAGTAATCTTTAAATTTATATTTTCCGTCCTCTTTACAACGATTTATTTTATCCTCTTCAATACTAATCTCACCAGATTTTATTGCTTGAATAATTTTATAAAAAAATTCTTGCAAATCTTCTTCCGAAATATAACCATCTTTATCATAACCCAATACTATATCAAATGATTTTAACCAATCAAGTAATTCTTCGCTTATAATAGGATTGTACTGAACACCCCTTGTACGAATAGGAAAATCTTCTTCATCTAACATAGCTTTTCTTATACAAAGATTTCTTTGTATTAAACCTTTAAAATCATCATTACATACATGCATCAAATTCGATTTGACTACATCATAACCTTTAATATTATTTAATTTTTCTAAAAGTTTAAAATTCCCACTGTCAGTTGGATTAATAAAAAACACACCTTTATTACTACTACCTTTATCATAATAAAAATTTGTAATAGCCCACTTTAATACATCTAGATTTTTACTTTTAAAACACAATTTATAAAACATTATTTTAAGATAATTCACAATATATTCCTTTTATTATAGTTGTTATAGATTTTTTTAATATACAATATAGACTCTAATTTGTCAATTGTAATTATAGAAAAAGTTTTAAATCAATTAATTTTATCTCGCAAAACTTTTTCCAACTCTGCGCTTCCAATCTTTTTATTAGCACTTGTTACAACTATTCTATCTAAATTCAATTTCAACATCTTTGAAACTCTATTTTTAGAGTTATTCAAATCAGTTCGCGATAATTTATCAGATTTCGTCATCGCAACGATAAAAGGAATTTCTCTTAAAGATAAATATTCACACATAAACATATCTAAATTAGTTGGTTCTCGCCTACTATCTATTAAAACCAAAACTAATTTTAGATTTGATTTTTTACGGTCTAAAACAAGTTCTCCATTGTCATCAGCAATATAACTAGTATTTGCTTCAAAATAGTCATCAAGCATTTTATCCCAATTATCCTTTTCAGATTTTGAAGCCGCAGCATAGCCATATCCTGGCAAATCTACAAGTAAAAATTCATTATTTACATTAAAATAATTAACAAGCCTAGTTCTCCCTGGAGTTGATGAAGTCTTTGCCATTTTTTTATTGTTAGCAAGCAAATTTATAAGCGAACTTTTACCCACATTACTTCTGCCAACCACTGCAATTTGCGGAAGAACACTATCTAAAAATTCACTTCTTTTACTAGCACTTTTTATAAATTTAAAATTTATTAATGCCATAATTCCTCCCTGTCTAATTTATTTGAATTTAACAAAAATTCACGAATTGACAAATAATTTGAATTAGTATTTAAAACAAAATCTCTTTTTATATTAAAAAAATTTGCATAATTTTCGCCAAACATTTTTAAACATTTAGAATATGTAATACTATCATATTCACCCATATAATAGTCTTGCATAGTTTTAATCAATACACACGCTATATATGGTGTATTTGAGTTTATACAAACACTAATATTATGATATAATAATGTTGCAATTGGTGGAATACAAGGTGTTTTTACATCATCTATAAAATCATCATATAGCATTAACACATCGTAATTACTTAAAATTTTATAGTCAAGTTTATCTAAATAAAGTGCATTTTTTATAATCACTTTTACTTCAAAAAGCCCTAAATCTTCTATCAGTTTTATAGGGGTCATATTGAACCTTTTATCACACACTCCCACCTCTTCCAAACTAGAACTTAAGTTTAGTAAAATTGCAATATTTTCTTTTTTGCACTTTTTTATTATTTTTGAAATTTCTTCTTCATCAATAATATTATTTATAATATCAATTGTAATAACTTCAAATTTATCTTTAAAATCTGTTATGTTGTACAATCTGTGATGCAAGACTTTACCATTACAATCTAACTTATTTTCACTAAAATTAGGCAAATCTTCAGTATGCGGATTAAAATTTTCTAATGTTTTTACATTTTCTAATATCATATTTTTACCTTTTAAATCAAAATATCGAACAAATGTTTGACAAAATGAGCGTTTTATGTTACTTTGTTTGTGAAATTTAGTATTCTTTTTTGTTATTATATCAAAACTAATTTCAACTGTCAAAATAATATAAAAGGGATATTTATGTATAAGGACACTGATAAAATTATTTTTCACGTTGATATGAACAATTTTTTTGCCTCTGTTGAGTGCGTGTTAAATCCTGCACTTAAAGGTTTTCCTGTTGCTGTTAGTGGCAATCCATTAAAGCGTAGTGGTGTAATTTTGGCAAAAAATTACTTAGCAAAGGCGTACGGTATAAAAACTGCTGAAACAATATACACTGCAAAAACTAAATGTCCGCAACTTATATGTGTTGCCCCACACTATGACAAATATGAAGAATTTAGTATTCGTGCAAAAGAAATTTATTTAAGTTATACAGATAAAATTGAAAGTATGGGATTAGATGAGTGTTGGCTTGATGTTAGCGAGAGTTTAAAATACTTTAAAAAGACACCTAAACAGTTAGCAATTGAAATACAAAATAGAATTTATAATGAATTAGGTTTGACAGTTTCCATTGGGGTATCCTTTTCAAAAACACTTGCAAAACTTGGTAGTGATATGAAAAAACCTAGTGGTCTTGTTGAAATTTCAAGGGACAATCATATAGAGTTTTTAAAAAAATTAAAAGTTAGTGATATGATTTTTGTTGGAAAGCGAACAGAACAAACACTAAAAAAAATGAATATAAATACTTTGTTCGACTTATACAACTACAATGCAGATTTATTAAAAGCAAGATTTGGAATAAATGGAACAAAACTTCACGATATGGTAAGCGGTGAAAATGATGATATTGTATCAAAATATGACGAGCACGAAGTTAAAAGTGTTGGCAATGGTCTTACTACCCCAAAAGATTTAACAACCAAACAAGAAGTTTCTGCACTAATATATAAACTTTCAACTATGGTATCTACTCGCCTTCGAGAAAAAAACAAACTTGCTAAAACTGTACATTTAGGAATAAAATTTTCTGATTTCTCGTATTATGGCGAGCAAAAAAGTTTTAATATTCCATTTTCTAGCACAGAGCAGATAGCAAGGTATGCAATTCGAATATTTGAAAATTATGAAATAAAAAATGATGGATTTAATCCAATTAGAGCAATTCGAGTGAGTGTAAGCGGTTTAATAGATGACAAAAACTTGCAACTTAGCATTTTTGACGATGAAAGAAAACGCCAAAATCTATCAAAAGCGATTGATGAACTAAAATCTAAATATGGTGAAGACGCTATATTCTTCCCTAACAAAGAGTATGAAGATTAAATTATATAAAAATAATTTAATAAAGATTAAATAACATCAAAATTAATTATTTTATGTAAAAAATATTAATATAAAAAATAAACCAATTATAAATTTGAATTAAATGTGAAAATCGAATTAAATATGAAGATTAAATTAAAATAAATTTATGTATGTTTATATTCAATTTTTAATATAAAATTTATTAATAAAATCACTAATTTTACTTATTAAATACTTAATAAAAATTTAATTACCGCTTAACTTATAAATAGATATTGGCATTTATTAATTTAAAACACTTTATAACATTGTTATTTACATCTAAACTTAAAACGCATTTTACTAAAAAATAAACATAACTATACTTATAATCCTATCAGTTTAATTTTATCTTATATTTTATATTTTTTATCACTAAAAATTGTATAATATAAAATTGTATAATATATTACTCTTTTGACATTACAAATTTTATTATTGTATATAATTAATAAAT
>CASFHD010000015.1 GCA_949294455.1 uncultured Christensenella sp. | reverse complement strand
CCTGCTGCTTGCGATACAATACTAGCGCATTTAAAGAATACAAAAACAAAAGTAGAAGATTATGATTTAATAGCAACTGGGGACTTGGGTAAATTAGGAAGTGAAATATTAGTTGACTTATTAGAAAGAGAAAATATTATTTTAGGACAGAATTATTCAGATTGTGGCTGTCTGATTTTTGATAAAACAGAACGCGTGTTTATGGGTGGAAGCGGTAGCGGTTGTAGCGCAAGCGTTTTAAATTCATATATCTTAAAAAAATTAGAGGCTGGAAATTTTAAAAAAGTAATGTTGGTGGCAACAGGGGCATTAATGTCAACGACTACAAGTCAACAAGGAGAAACTATTCCAGGAATTGCACACGCAATAACTATAGAGAGGCTTTGATATGGAATTTAATTTATATGATTATTTAATAAGTTTTTTAATAGGTGGAATTATCTGTGCATTAGGTCAAATTTTAGTAATACGAACTAAAATAACGACTTCGAGAATTTTAGTATTGTTTTTATGTATAGGAATAATTTTGGAAGCGGTAGGAGTTTATCCTCCATTTCGTGAATTTGCAAAAGCAGGGGCAAGTGTGCCTATAATAGGTTTTGGAGCAAGTTTAGCACGAGGAGCAATTGAAGGGGCTCAAACATCTGGACTTTTAGGTGCATTAAGTGGAGGATTAAAATCCGCTTCGGGTGGTATTGCTGCAAGTGTATTTTTTGCATTTATATTAGCATTAATATTTAGCAGTCATTCGAAAAAAAATTAAAATTATAAAAACTCACAAAAATAGCAACATTTTACACAATTTTTGCGTAAATTTTAATAATTTTATTATTTTTTTAACATATTTTAATGTTTTTTTACATTTTTTCAATAAATAAAATTTTATTTTTTTTAAAAGATATTTTAATCTTAATTAATATTTGAAAATATTTTTATAAGTATTAAATAAAATATTATTTAAAAATTATTTTGTATGTGATATAATCATATTATGAGAATTATTTCAGGAAAATATAGAGGAAAAGTATTAAAAGAATTTGAATTAAATTCAACAAAGCCTACGCTTGATAGAGTAAGGGAAGCGATTTTTGATAGTATTCAGTTTGAAATAAGAAAAGCTAAAGTGCTTGATTTATTTTCAGGTACGGGTGCAATGGGGATTGAAGCAATTAGTCGTGAGGCTGAATTGGTTGTGATGATTGATAACAACAAAAAAGCAATAGATATTATAAAAAAGAATTTGTTTGGAGTTGATGGAAATTATAAGGTATATTTCGAAGATGCAGTAAATTTTTTGAAAAACACAAATGATCAATTTGATATTATATTTTTAGATCCGCCTTATAACTCTGATTATTATGTAAAGTGTATTAATGAAATACTGTCAAGAAATTTGCTTTTGCCTAATGGTAAGTTGATAATTGAAAAATCTATAGAAAATAAATTGACATTTGATACAACGAAATTTAATATAAAAACTAAACATTATGGAAAGGTTGAGGTTTTAACATGTACAAAAGATTAAACAATATGATAGTAATTGATGATTTATCGGATTTTAATATTTTACATATACTTGATTGCGGACAAATATTTAGGTATTCAATAGATGGAGAAAACGCTGTAATTTATTCTAAAGACATTAAAATAGAAGTAAAAAAAGTAGGGGATACTGTGCAAATTGTTTCAAATAATTTAGATTATGCAGAAAATTTTTTTGATTTAAAAACAAATTACAAAAAAATAAAAAATTTTTTGAATTCTTTTGAAATTTTGACACCTGCAATTAAATTTGGTTATGGAATAAGAATACTTAATAATGATTTATTTGAAATGATAGTTGAATTTATTATATCGGCAAACAACAATATTCCTAGAATAAAAAAATCCATTGAATATCTATGTGAGCATTTTGGAAAAAATCTAGGTGATTATTATGCTTTTCCTAGTTTGCTTGATTTAAAAAAAGCAAGTGTCGAAGACTATAAAAAGGCGGGATTAGGATATAGAGCGGAACAACTATTTGATACAATAAATAAACTTAGTCAAACAGATTTAGATGCGTTTTATGAAAAAAACAATGATGATAAACGAAAGTTTCTCTTATCATTAAAAGGCATAGGGCCTAAAGTTTGTAATTGCATTATGTTGTTTGCTTGCCATGATACAGAGTCGTTTCCTGTTGATACTTGGATTAAAAAAGTTTATAACGATATTACAAAAGAAAATGAAAATAATGCAAAAATAATTGAAAGAAAGTTAAAAGACATGTTTAAAGATTACTCTGGTTATGCTCAACAATACTTTTTTTATTATTATAGAGAAAATTTTAAAGGTTGATTTTAGTATCAATTTTATTTGATTTATATTTGTTTATTTTACAAATTATAGACAATATAATTAAAATTGTTCCTATTAATCTATAATATATTTTTGTAGGTAGAAAAAGGCTATTAAAAAGTATTAATATGCCACATATTAAATAACCTTTACTTTTTGATTCGCTTATAATATTTGATAATATTATTTTTAACTTTGAAGTTTTAGTTATGGTGTTTTCTACCTTTTTAGGCAACTTATTTTTTTCAACGCACAAATCATATAAATCTATTTTGTTATATATATTAATTGCAAGATTTTCTATAAAATTTACACTTTTTAACACTTTTTTATCAAAATTTATGCAAAAAATGGTTAAATTTTTGCAATTTTTGTAATTTCTTATTAAATTAATAATTGTTTGTTGATTTATTTCATTTTCTGTATAGGATATTATTGTATCATTTGAATTTTTTAAACATTTTGTTTTTTTATCTAAAACATAATTGTTTGAAAATAAAGATTGCAAAAATTCTAACTGTTCATAATCTGTCATTAAACTAAAAGATAGTGCTAGCGAATCTATTTCAGAACATCTTTTTAAAGTTAAACTTTTTTTTGAATTTTTTTTGTCAGTTAAAATTTTAATTATGCTTACTATTAAAAATGTTATTAATCCTGATATAATAATATTTAAGGCTAAACTGCTAACATAAAATGCTAGCGATAAAAATGTAAGAGCAAATATTGAAAATATTAAAAATATTAAATCTGATATAATTGAAAATTTGGATTTGTTCATATTGTCCTCGCATTTATTATTGACAGCGTGTGATTTTTTAGTCAAATACGATTAATTTATTTTTATATTATAATTCTTATTTATATTATAATTTTTATTTACTTTGTTGATTGATAATAGTTTTGTTTTTAATATTATAAAAATTTAATTGATGTATTTAAGTTTATTTTATTGCATTAGAAATCTTTGATTAGGGCTTTATACTATAATTATGCTTTGTTACTATATTGTAATTCTATATTATCATTATTTGTCGTTACAATACATCAATTATAGTGTTTTACTGTCATATATAAGTGTTTGTAAAAATAAAATTACATCTTAAAATTCAGAAATATTCAAAATCCTTACATTTTAAAATAGATGCAATAAATTAAAATTGATACAATTTAAAAGTATCATCAAGTAAAGTTAAATAAGTTAAGTTTACTTAAATTTTTAAAATGAATTTATCTATTAAATTTATTTTCATTAATATTTTGATTAGTTATGTAATTGTAAATCTATTTTGATTTTTATTTATTGACAAAAAATCATCGTTTTTATAAAATATAGAAATGAGATATGTTGTTGAATCACTTGAAGATACAAAAAAAATAGCAATAGAATTTGCTCACAAAATAAAAAAAGGGGACTTAATTAAGTTCTATGGAGATTTGGGGGCTGGAAAAACTACTTTTATAGCATTTGTTTTAAAAGAATTGGGTGTAAATACGCTTGTTACAAGTCCTACATTTTCTTTATTAAAATATTATAAAACCAACGAATTTGAAATTGCACATTTTGATATGTACAGAATTAACACAGAAGAGGCAATTGAAGCGGGCTTTGATGAAATTTTAAATGACCCTAACATTGTAAAATTTGTAGAATGGCCAGACAATGTGGTTGGATTGTATCAAGACAATTATTATAAAGTAAAAATTTCATTTGAACTTGAAAAAAGGGTTATCGAAATATGAACATTTTAGTTGTGAACACTTGCAATAAAGTTTTGCAAGTAGCTTTAAAAAAAGAAGACAAAGAATTTTTATATAACTATCAATCTTCAAAACACAATGAGTGTTTGTTAGATTTAATAGAAAAGATTTTAACAGATTCAAACTTGACACTAAATAATATAGATTGTATAGGAGTGGTAGTAGGTCCTGGTTCTTTTACAGGCATAAGGGTGGGTATTGCAACTGTCAAGGCGTTTAAAATGGCTTTAAATATTCCAACTTATTCTATAAATAATCTTGAGTTATTGTATGAATCTGCAATAGAAGCCAACATACAATTTGATGCGTGTGTTATTCCCGGAAGTTCAAATACTGCTTTTGTAGCAAGAAACAATTCAAATGTTATGAAAATTGAAGATTATAATGTCAGCATAGAGGACTTAAAAGGTTTAGCCTTAATAACTTTGAAAGGTGAAAAAAAGTTTAGCGATGAATTTGACTGTACAGAAATAGAGATAACAGCATCTGCAATTTTTAAGGTAATGTCAAGGGCGATAATAAATAAATCTCAAGATTTAACACCTATATATTTTCAATTATCACAAGCGCAGTTAGATAAAATTAATAAATTTGATTTTGAAATAATTGAAGCACAAGATACTCATTTAAATAAAATATTTGAAATTCAAGAAAAGTGCTTTTCTAATCCTTTAGAGAAATATAGTTTTGATAAATTAAAAGAAGATTTTAATTCTTCAATTCATAAATTTTATGTTGCAAAATTTTTAAATGAAGTGGTGGGTTATGTTAGTTTTGTTTTGTTGCCAGATGAAATTAGTATCGAACAAATTGCAGTTGATATAAATTATAGGCGACATAAAATAGCTACAAATTTACTTAAAAAAGTTGAAGAATTTGCATTGCAAAAAAATCTATCTAGTTTAAGTTTAGAATTAAGAGTTGATAATGATGCAATTAAATTATATGAAAAATTTGGTTTTAAAATTACAAGGAAAAGAGAAGGGTATTATAAAGGTGTCGATGGTATTGAAATGATTAAACATATTCATCAGTAAGGTCGTTTAAAATCAAAATGGTGTCACCTTTTTTTAATATGCTTGATAAAATTTTTTTTGCTTCAATTAAATTTTTTGCATAATAAATTAAATTTTTATTAAAATTTTGTGAAAATAATCCTTCTAAAATTGAATTTTTATTAATTTCGTTTACAATTATGCATTTGTCTGCAATTTGTGCTATATGTTTGCCTAACTTATAATTTATTGATTTACTTTCTTTACCTGTTTCTACAATTCCTGGTGTCATTACTATTTTATTACTCGAAAAATATGATAGCACTTTGAGAGATTCGTAACTTGAAATTGGGCTTGCATTATAACTGTCATCTAAAATAAAATTGTTAGGGGTTTTTATTAATTCTAGTCTGTGAGGAGTAAATTGTAATTTTGAGACTGATTTTATAATATCTGTTTTTGAAATGTTGAAATATTTAGCAATTGGAATACATAGCGCGACATTATATGCATTGAATTCACCCAATAATTTTGTTGACAAGGAATAGATGCAGTCTTTTGAAATAACGGTAAATTTAGTTTTATGATTTATTATTTCGATGTTTGAAAGGCTATAATCAGATTTAGAATTTTTGCTTATTGAAATTTTTTTGCCAACTTTATTGTCATACATTTGTCTGACATATTGATTGTCAATGTTATATACGCATAATTTTTCATTTAATGCTTTAGATAATTCTTCTTTTTCTTTTGCTATGTTTTCTATTGATTTAAAAGTCTGTAAATGTTGACTGCAAACATTTGTTATTATTCCTATGTCGGGTGGAAAAAGTTTGCATAAGGTTTTTATGTCTTTTTTATGTCTTGCCCCAAACTCTAATATCAATATATCAGTGTCTGGGTTTAAATTGTTATTAATTGTTAGTGTAACGCCAAGAGGTGTATTAAAATTTTTAGGAGTCGTGATTACTTTTTTCTTTATCGATAGTATAGTAAATAATATGTTTTTAACACTTGTTTTTCCATTGCTTCCTGTAATTGCTATTACTTTGCATTTTGAATTTTTAAGCTTTTGTTTAGCCATCTTTAAGTATTTTATAAAGATTAAATTTTCCAATAATTTAGATAATGTTATTGATGCTAATTTTACAAATTTTTGAAAAGCAATAATTGTACAAATAAACAGAATTAAATTGTTAAATAAATGAAGGTTTATCAGTATGAAAATTATGTTTAATATTAAATATATACAAATTAAACGCTTAATTCGGTTAGTGACTTTAAATGGGATTTTTTTAGGAGTATTCAAAAAAATTCTATAAAAAACACAATAATTTATGTAAAAAAGTGTTAAAAATGCGTTACAATTTACAAAAATTAAAAATTTTAATGGAATTATTAAATATAATATTAAATTTATAGCATTAAATAATTTTAATATTTTCAGTGTTAAATATAGTTTGTTTTTTAGTCTTGAATTTATTGTGCGAATGTATTCTGTTAGTTTATAATTTTTTAATTGATAGTAGTATAATTCAAACATTTGACTCCTTTATAAATTTCAATACATCATATTTAAAATCTTCCTTATTTTTTATATGACAGAAGTGGTCGCCGTTTACAATTTTTAATTTTGCTAATTTATTTATCTTTAATATTTTTTTTGCTAGATAAATGGGTGTTGTTTTATCATCTTTACCATAATATAAAAGGGTGGGAAGTATCGTGTTTTTTAGTGCAAAACTTAGGTCTAAATTTACAATGTTTTTGAATGTCGTTCTTCCGCTTTTAGGCATCAATTTGTAATCGTCTGAAGGGGTGGGATTGTGTCGAAGGTTTAATTTTTTAAAAAAATTTATTTTTGATTTTGCATACGCACCCCCTGTACTTATGATTTTTGTAATGTTCAATTCACTTTTATTTAATAAGGTGGCTATTCTAAATCCAAAACTATGACAAATTAATATAATCTCTTTTGTTTGGTGAATTTTGATTATGGTTGAAACAATATTTACATAGTCCCACATATTAAAATCTAAAGTATATTCGCAAATATTTGGTAAACTAATTTTCAAAATATTGTAATTTTTTAAAAGTGGCAACAAAAAATCAAATTCACTTTTATTTAGACCAAATCCGTGTAAAAAGACTATTAATTTATCTGTCTTTGATAATTCAGATTCTGCTTTTATATAATCATAGTCGATTAATTGGCATTTGTATAGGAAGGTTAAGTTCATATTTTTTTATATGTTATATTTTCAAAAAGTTTAACTAGCAACAAAATTTTATATATTTCATATAAAAGAGTATGGAAAAAATTTCAAAAAAAAATATAGCGATAGTTTTTGGAGGAAATAGTGTCGAACACGATGTTTCTATTGTAACCAAAAGACAAGTAGTAGATGCTATAGATAAAGATTTATATAATATATTTGAAATATATATAGATTTGAATAATAATTTAAACTTGGTAAAATCAGATGGCAAGTTTACAAGATTAAAGCCTATTAATATAATCAATGGGAAATTGAATGGGAAAATCAAATTATATTCTGTAATTAACTGCTGTCATGGTGGGGTGGGGGAAAATGGTGTTTTAAAGGCATTTTTTGATTTACATAATGTAAAAATGACAAGTTCGAATTTTTTGACTTTGGGTATATGCATGGATAAATATAGAAGCAAAATGCTTTTAAAATCCATTGGAATTCCAGTCGTGGATTCAAGATTAATTAAATTTACTGATAATCTTGATAAAATTTTAGATGATGAATTTTTTAAAAACAAAAATGTTATTGTAAAGCCAAATCATTTAGGTTCAAGCATAGGGGTTTTTGAATCAAATGATAGCAACCTAATAGATTATATTTTAGCAAATTTTAATTATGATAATGAAGTTATAGTTGAAAGAAAAGTTGAAAATTTAAAAGAATATAATATTGCTGTTTTAAAAAAGGGTAATGAATTTATCTTAAGTGAAATTGAGTGTCCAACTTTTAAAAAAGGTGTTTTGAGTTTTGAAGATAAATATTTAGGTTCTAAAAAAATGTCAAAATCTTCTTCGAGACAATTACCTGCAAAAATTAGTGTCAAATTAAAATCAAAGATTAATGAAATCGCTTTAAAAGTTGCCAATTTTTTAAATTTTTCTGGCGTTGTGCGAATTGATTTTTTATACGATGATAGCGCAAAAAATTTATACTTAAATGAGATTAATACAATACCTGGAAGTCTTGCTTTTTATCTGTTTGAAAACAAGGGTATAAGTTTTAGAGAACTCATTAATATTTTAATAGAAAATTCTAGTTGTAATGAATTTGTGTATTCATATTTGGATACAAAATTAAAATAATTATTATTTATGAATTCGTTTATTAAAGTGTGATTGTGTTTTTATTTGTTTTATTCTATTTCTAAATAGATGATTAATAGTTTTTTAATATAATTACAACCGTAAAAAAATCATTTTATTATTTATTGTGTTGTGGTATATTTTAATTTGATAAGGATATAAATATTTATTAAAATATGCAATTCATGGCTATTTTTATTTGACAGATTTTGCAATATTTTGTAAAATGCGATTAATAAGAGGGGAATTATGCTATTTAATCCATCTATTGACGATTTATCTAAAAATGCTGGCAATGCTTACATCGCTACAATTTTGATGTCTGCAAGAGCCAAAGAAATTGAAGTTAAAACAACCTTGGCAGGCAGTTCAAATGAAGCAATTGAAATTGCCGCTATTGAACTGTTAAACGGCGATATTGAAGGAGTAAGTCAATCTTAGTGATAGCAGAAGTTATTGTCGATATTTCGAATAATTCAGTCGATAAAATTTTTGATTATATTGCTCCAGATAATTGTCTTGCCGGTTGCAGTGTGTTAGTGCCTTTTGGCAAAAGGACTCTGCTGGGTTTTGTTTTAAGGATGAAAGACTCCTCTGATTTTTCTGACTCGTTAAAATCAATTATAAAAGTCATAAGTCAAAAGCCACTTTTGAAAAGTGAAATAATTGACTTATCTTTTTATATGGCAAAAACTTTTTATTTAAGAATGAATGATTGTTTAAAACTTATGGTTCCTAACAACCATAGGGAAGGTAAAAGTCTTGCAGTGTTTGATTATATCTTATCACTTACTTGTTCAATAGATGAAGCAATTGACAAAATTGGCAAACGAGCAAAAAAACAAATTGAAGCAGTAGCCTTTTTGTCAGATAATGGACCACAAAAACAGTCTGTTTTAAATAAATTATTTTCATCTCAAGTTGTAAACGAATTAAAGGCAAAAGGACTTTTATCTATAGAAAGTGAACGAGTTTTTAGACTCGATAAAGTAAATCAAAATTTAGAAAGTCCAAAAATTTTAAATGAGGAACAGACTAGGGCAGTAAAAGCGATTTTATCTAATAAAGATAATACATTTTTGCTGTTCGGGGTTACCGGAAGCGGAAAAACAGAAGTTTATTTAAATATTATAAAATCTGTTTTAGATGATGGCAAAAATGCAATTATGCTAGTGCCAGAAATTTCATTAACACCTTTAATGGTTGACCGATTTAAAAAGAGATTCGGTTCGGTTATCGCTGTTTTACATAGTGGCTTAAATGATGGCGAAAGGTATGATGAATGGGAAAGAATATACTCAAATAAAGCAAGAGTTATAATAGGGGCTCGTTCTGCAATTTTTGCACCGGTTTCAAACTTGGGCGCAATAATTATAGATGAAGAACATGATAGTTCATATATTTCAGAAAGCAACCCTAGATTTGACACTCATGTTATTGCAAATTTTAGAGCGAGATATAATCATTGTCCATTAATATTAGGTAGTGCTACTCCTAAATTGTCAACCTACAAATTAGCACTTGATGGAAAATACAAATTGTTGGAACTTAAATCTAGAGTGAACGATTTAAAAATGCCAGAAATAGAAATTGTCGATATGACGGAAGAATTAAGACAAGGGAATACTTCCATTCTTTCAGCAAAATTACAAGATGCTTTAATAGAATGCAAAAATTTAAACAAACAAGCAATAATATTTTTAAATAGAAGAGGATATGCTTCTTTTCAAATGTGTAAAAAATGCGGCTATATTGCTAAATGTGAAGATTGTGCTGTAAGTTTAGTCTATCATAAACAAGAAAATGTTTTAAAATGTCATTTTTGTGGCAAAAAATATAGAGTGCTAGATTTGTGCCCTAATTGTGGAAGTGATAAAATTAAATTGGGTTCTATTGGTACAGAACAAGTGGTAGATATTTTAAAAGAACAATTCAAAATTCCTGTATTTCGTATGGATAATGATAGTACACGCACTAAAGATTCACATAAAAAAATATTAGAAGAATTTTCTAAAACTTCACCTAGCATTTTAGTTGGAACGCAAATGATTGCAAAGGGCCACGATTTTCCACTTGTAAATTTTGTTGGAATTTTAGATGCTGATATTTCGCTTTACACAAGCGATTACACAAGTGCAGAAAATACATTCCAATTAGTAACTCAGGTCGCTGGACGAGCAGGTAGAAAATCTTCGGGTGCAAAAGTAGTCCTTCAAACTTATACGCCTAATCATTATGTTTATCAGTTTGCTAAAAACTATGATTATCTGGGTTTTTATAAAAAAGAAAGCAATTTAAGGGAAACTACGAACTTTCCGCCTTATGCACAAATTATAAGGATTTTAATTTCATCTGAAAATAGAGAAATGTGTATAAATTCGACAAAAGAATTATTAGATGAATGTAAAGTAGTAAAAGAAAAGTATAAAGATAAATTTATATTTTTACAGGCAATGCCTGCACCTATAAAAAGAATTAAAACAAAATATAGATTTCAAATAATATTAAGATTTTTTAATGATTTGAATATTGAAAGTGAAATTGCAAAAATTCAAGATAGAGTAATTAAAGGAGTAAGTATTTTTTTAGAACTAAATCCGACAAGTATAAGGTAGTTCTTATTTCTTTGGTTACTAATAATTTATCTAAATTATATTATTTAAAATCGAAATGTAAGTAAAAAATGTATCTTTTTATTATTATCTTTGTTATAAGTTTATACAATAAATGCAAAAACATCATCATATCAATTTTTATAAAGTATTATTTTAAATATACATTTATAGAAATATTTTCATTTTGTATTTTGTTTGAAATTTAGAAAATAAGCGTAGTATTTTGTTTGAAATTTAGTAAATTAGTGCTAAACTACATTTATAAATTTTAACAAGATATTTTTTACAGTTGGTTAATTTATAATTATTTATGGGGGATAATATTATATGGAATTTGAAAAAAAATTAATAGAACTTGCAAAACAAGTTGATGGTTATATATGTTTGCCAGAAGTTTTAGTTGATGAAAGGGTAGAACGCGCTTGTTTATATATATTAAAACACAAGATATCAAAAATTGCTTTAATTGGTAAAAAAGAGGATTATTGTGATGATATATCGACTAGTCAAGATGTAATTTTCTTTGAAAAAAATAAACAAAATATTGATAAATTTGCAAAAGTTTTGTTTGAACTTAGAAAGGAAAAAGGTTTAACGTTAACAGAAGCCAAAAAGTTATTATTAAAAGATACCTATTTTGTTGCTATGTTAGCCTATTTAAAACTTATAAAAGGTGCAGTTATGGGGGCAAAATACACAACTGCTGAAGTTTTAAAACCTGCCCTTCAAATCGTAAAGACTAAAGATGGAAAATCCAAAGTGTTTGGAGCGATGCTTTTGTTGAAGGAAAATGATATAAAATTGTTTGCAGATGTATCTTTAAATGAAGATCCTGATGCAGAAAGCCTAAAAGAATTTGCTATATCTAGTGCAGATTTTTTGTCAAAATTGAAAATAAAGCCTATTGTTGGAATGTTATCATATTCAACAAAAGGTAGCGCAAAATCTGCTTTTACAGAAAAAGTTGCAACTGCTACTAATATGGCAAAGTTAGATAGACCTAGTTTATTAATAGATGGAGAAATGCAGGCAGATAGTGCCCTTGATAGAAATACCGGTCTAAAAAAAGGTGTTGCAAAAGAAGTAGCAGGGAAGGTCAATGTATTTATTTTTCCAGATTTACAGTCGGGTAACATTTCTTATAAGATTACACAGCGCTTGGGCGGTTATAAGGCAATAGGACCTATACAATTAAATTTTAAATATCCTATAAATGATTTATCTAGAGGTTGCACTTGGTCAGAAATTGTAACCTTAGTTGCAATAACAAAATTACAATAAATTATTCTAATAATTAGTCAATAATTAATATTTTGGATTATTAAATTAAAAAATATTTAATATTTTGGAATTTTAATAGAAAATATTAATGATTTAATTATATTTGGAAATTTTAGATAGGCAAAAATTAATGAATGAATCAATATTTGGGATTCAAAATAGTATTAGTTTATATTATCTAATATATTTTATATTTAGTTAAAATGTTTGAATTATATAAATTTTTAAATAACTTTTTATAAACTTTTAAAATTACTTCAAAGTTAAAAATCAATTCATTTTAATAATGGAAATATACTTAATTTTATTCATTTTAATTATATTTTTAATTGTTAATATATAAAAATTTGCACATTAAAAGATAAATGCTCTATTATTGTTTATTTTGATTATACAATAAAAAAACCTTCTATGTAATATTTCATAGAGGGTTTATTTTTTTAGTTTTGTGGACTTTGTGCTGTAGGGAATAATGGTAATTCAAATACTCCTGGACATATATCGCCTGGTGTAAATGGTGTACATGGTGGGATAGGGCAATATCCATAACTAGGTACCATTATATCAACATTAGCAATCACTTTTAGTATTACGGTTATACACAATGTTGCTGTAAATGTATTAGTGCTTGTGTAACTTCCTATAGTAGATACCGCACTTGCAAATGCTTCAACTTGAACAGGAACAATAGATGGTTGTGGCACATACAAAATTACATCTTCATCTACTGATACTGTAGAACTTGCTGTACCTTCAACGCCATTGGCATCTAAATAGGTAACAATTAGCGGTATATTTACAGTTGCTTGTACTCTTGCAAAGTTTGGTCTATCATCGAATCTTGTAATAGTAACATTAGTAGTAGTTACACCTTGAGTACTAACAGCACTGACAAAGGTCAAAGGGTATGTAGGACTTGATGGATTCAAATTTGTTATAACTAGTGTTTGATTGTCTTGTTGAATTTGTTGCATACAAGCATCAAATACTTTATTTACTTGAATACAGGCGCGTTCGCATAAACCTTGCATTATGTTGTTTGTTTGACCTGGGAAAAGTCCCATTCTGTTTTCAGTATAAAATGACATTTTACCTCCTTTTACAAAACATTCTATTCAAATAGATGGTATTTTGTGATAACACTTTAATTTGACGATTATATTTTAAAATTATTGTATAAAATTTGTTTAGATTTACCTTATTTTGTTTATGTTTATTTTATTTCAAATCATTAAATTTAGTTTTATAGCAGTTATTGTATTTCTTTAAAATTTTGAAAGTATATTGTTAATTTGACAAAGTCGCCATTTTTTAGTAAAATATACAAAAGGTGATTATGAAAATTTTTGCAATAAGCGATTTGCATCTAGATATAAATAACAAAAAACCAATGGATATTTTTGGTCCGGTGTGGGAAAATTATTTAGATAGCATTAATAAAAGTTGGGATAAACTTGTAAATTCAGACGATATTGTTTTGTTGTGCGGAGATTACAGTTGGGCAATGAAGTTAAATGAAGCAATACCTGACTTTGATTTTTTGCGTGAAAAAAAAGGAAAGAAAATATTAATTAGAGGAAATCACGACTATTGGTGGCAAACAATTTCTAATGTTAGAAAAATTTTGCCAGAAAATACTTATGCACTACAAAATGATGCCATAAAAATTGGGGAATACATATTTTGTGGCAATAGGGGGTGGTTGTTTCCAGAAGGCAAGTTTAATACCGCCGAAAATAAGAAAATCTTTTCAAGAGAAGTAGAACGCACAAAACTATCATTACAATCTGCCAAAAAATTGCAAAATTCGGGCGAAAAAATCGTTTTTATGATGCACTTCCCACCATTTAATCATAAGATTGAAAAGTCTATATTAACCGACCTTTTTGAAGAATATAATGTATCCGCTGTGGTTTTTGGTCATTTGCACGGATATATCAACAAAAAAATGTTATTTAATGAAATTTCTGGAATAAAATATTATCTTACATCGTGCGATGCTTTAAAAAATAAATTAATTGAAATTGATACTTAATAGTATCTTTTTTATTTTTAGAATTAATAAAGGAAGTGGTCAACCGATTGAGTTCGTTAGCATATTAAATTTTTTAGTAAAATTTTGTAGTTTTTTTATTTTTAAATTTGCCATTTTTTATCTTACAAAGGCAGTGCTTTACCTATTAAGCCTTATCAGTATATGTGATTCTTATAAATTTTTAAGTGTTTTTTATGTCTAATTTTGGCTATTTTAAAATTACTAAAAAAGTTTTAGACGATTGCTAAAAGCAAATAAATTAGTTATTAAAATAAATTAATAGTAATGCAGATTTACTAATAAATCAGTTATTCATATAAATTAATGGTAATGCAAATTTACTAAACGATTGTGTAAATTTACTAATATTAAATTAGGTGGTAAACAATAAATAAAAAATAGATTAGATATACATATAACAATAAATACAGATTAGATATTTAGATATTAATAAATATAAATTAGATATTAGTTAATTATATACAATGAATTATATACAATAAAATGATATGATATAAGATAAATTACTTAAAATAATTATATAAGATATTTCAAATAATTAAATAGGTTATAAAAATAATTCTAATAAAAAGTTAGATAAAAAATTAGATATTATATATAATATACAAACCCCAATTATATACAATATTTTAGGTATTAGAATAAAATAGTGAAGTTAATAGTGATAAAGTGATAATAATTTAGAAATAATGTAATTAATTTATTAAAATATCAACTATAATTAAATTTTTTGTAAGATGTTACACAAGTGAAATATTTATATTAAAAATTTAAACAAGTAAGTGATTAAGTGAGTATTATAAAAGTGTAGATATTGTAATTATTGATACAATTAAAGTAATAAATGAATAAGTATAAGCAATTTTAGGTTCAGAATAGCCTTTCATTTGAAAATGATGATGAAGTGGACTCATTAAAAATACTCGTTTTTTTGTGCGTTTATAGACAAATACTTGTAAAATAACACTCAGTGAAGTTACGACAAACATAATTCCTAATGTCAAAGCAAATAGTTCAGTACCTGACACAATCATAATAGAAGAATATAATCCGCCTAATCCTAGCGAACCGACATCTCCCATAAAAATTGATGCTTTAGAAGTGTTGTAAAGTAAAAATACAAAAATGCTAGCAAGAACTATTACAAGTATAGTAATAAGGTTATTGTCGTTTAAATTTTGTTTATTTGTAAGTAGTAGTAGTGTAATAAGTGATGGAATAAACACAGCACTCACATTACAACACAATCCGTCTAAACCATCGATTAAGTTGACCGAATTAGTAAAGGCTAGGCAAACTATAATTACAAATGGAACAATGAAAAATCCAAAATCAACATATACATTTACAAAGGGAATCAAAATGCTAGTTTGTTTAAAACTGTAA
This sequence comes from uncultured Christensenella sp., assembly GCA_949294455.1. Lineage (GTDB taxonomy): Bacteria > Bacillota > Clostridia > Christensenellales > UBA1242 > CASFHD01. The sequence continues at coordinate 4,199 of CASFHD010000015.1, read as the reverse complement.
ACATATATTGCCAATATTAAAGAAATTAAAACTTGTCCAGCGATTTTTTGATAGGGTAGTAATCCCAAATTTTGTTTAAATTTGATTTTTATAAAATCGTCTAAAAAACCTAGCACAGAATAGGCAAAAAAAACACTTAAAACTACAAGGGTTTCACGGCTTGGTTTTACAAAAATGAATACTATCAGTAGTATATTTATAATAAATAATACCCCACCCATTGTAGGGGTGCCATTTTTTTTAGAATGTTCTTTTACATACTTTAATATAGTTTGTTTTGCTTGTTTGTTTGTTCTTAAAATTATTTGCATTATAATAAAACTAGTAAGTATGGAAAATAAAAATGCTAGACTAATCTTTAACATATTTATATTATATAGATTTAGTTCAATTATATTCACTTAATACTGCAGTATATTCAATAGCAGTTAGTTTAAACATATTTACTAACATATTTAACAGAATTTAGTTTAATTTACTAACTGATTTAAAAACATTTAGTTTAATTATATTTAAAGTGATAATAACTAAATTTATTAAGTTATGTTATATTCATAATAAAAAATTAAATTAACAGAATAATAAAAATTAAATCATTATAATAGTTTATATTTTTAAATGTTACTTTAATATTTTTATATTTAAAAATTTTACATTGATAATTTAAATTAAAAGTTTAGTAATGTATTTTTGATGCTCATTGTTTTAGGTTTAATTGCGAATAAATGAATAATGTAAGTGATTAATTAGTTTACAACTCGAATTAATTTTGTTAATATATAATGATATTTATTTTATTTTTGTTTTATTTTTAAGGAGTTTATATGAAAATTGTTGTTGATGCTTTTGGTGGAGACTATGCGCCTAGTGAAATTATAAAAGGTGTTATTGATGCATTGAATAAGCATCAAGATTTAAAAGTTGTTTTGTCGGGTGATAAAGATAAAATAACAGATGAACTTATGAAAGAAATATATGCTAGTGATAGATTAGAGATTTTGCACGCACCTGATGTAGTATCAAATAGCGACCTTCCAGCTTTTGCAGTAAGAAGGAAAAAATTTGCGTCTTTGCCTATGGCATTTGATTATTTAAAAGAATTTGATGATTGCGATGCGTTGATATCCGCAGGACCTAGTGGCGTTATGCTTGCTGGCGGAATTTTAAAAATAGGAAGAATGAAAGGTATCAAAAGGCCTGCAATGGCACCGCTTTTGCCTACACAAAATGGTGGAAAGGTAATGCTTTTAGATGCGGGTGCAAATGCTGAATGTGATGCGAATAATTTATTGCAGTTTGCAATTATGGGAGATATTTATATGAAAAGTATGGGGATAAAACGCCCTAAAATAGCATTATTAAATATAGGTACAGAAGATGAAAAAGGTGATACCATTAGAAAAGAAGCATTTGAACTATTAAAAAATTCTAATTTGCGTTTTAAAGGCAACATTGAAGCGAGAGATATATTAAAAGGCAATATAGATGTGGTAGTGGCAGATGGTTTTTCAGGAAACATTGCTTTAAAAGCAATTGAGGGGACCGCTGAATTTGTTATAAATTTCTTAAAAAATGAATTAAATTCAGGACTTAAAAACAAGATAGGTGCACTACTTTTAAAAAATACATTCAAAAAGATGAAATCTAGTATGGACTATAAACAATTTGGTGGAGCGCCATTATTAGGATTTGAAAAAATTTTATTAAAATCGCACGGAGATAGCAAAAGGGAAACTATTGCGCTTGCTATAGATAACGCCATAAAACTAAAAAACCAAAATATGATAGAAAATATAAAAAAGGCGGTAGAAGAAGTTGAAAAAATCTAATTTAAAATTTTATTACCTTTTTGAAAAATTGCCTAAAGATAAAAAAGATTTAGCATTAACTCACCCATCAAAAGCATTTGATTTAAAAATTCAATCTAACCAGCGTTTAGAGTTTTTAGGTGATAGTGTTTTATCTTTGATTATAAATGACTATCTTTACCGAAATGTTGATATGCAAGAAGGTAATTTGACAAAATTAAAAAATTCTTTGGTTAGTAGTGAAAATTTATCAAATATTGCAAAAGACTTGCAGATAGGTAATGATTTAATGGTAGGCAAAAGTTTAAAAGATGTTCAACTATCTGATTCTGTTTTAGAAGATACATTGGAAAGTATTATAGGCGCTATGTATCTTGAATATGGATTGAAAGCTTTGAGACCTGCTATAATTGAACTTTTTAATATTAAAAAGCATACCAGATTAGATGAAATAAAGGATTATAAAACAAGATTTCAAGAATATGCACAAAAAAATAATCAAAAATTTGAATATGTTACAGAATGTCTGGGTGAAAATTTTAAATCAACTTTAATTTTAGATGGAAAAGAGATTACAACAAAAATTTCGACAAGTAAGAAAAAAGCCGAAACTGAATGTGCAAAAGAAGCCTTAAAAATAGTTGGTTGCATAAATTAATGATTTATGCTAATATAAAAACAAATTACAGAGGGATCTATGGAAAAGATGAAAGATTTAAAGGTTGAATTTACACAATACAAAAAAGGTGAAATTATTACAGGCACGATAGTAATGATTACAAAAGTTGGTGCGATTGTAAATATAGGTGGTATGCGAGACGGTATCGTTCCCATTAACGAATTAGAACCAATTTATAAAGAAGGCGATGCAATTTTAACTATGTTTACAGGCGTTTTAGCAGATAATAATTGTTATATTTTAAAACACGAAGGTGTTGCAAAAATTTTAGAAGAAAAAGAGAAATTAAATGGTTTAAAATTAGGTGCTAGCATAAAATTTATGCCAAATGAAATAACTCAATCTGGAGTTATTGGTAATTACTTGGGATATAGAGTGTTTTTGCCATTTTCTCAATGTCGACCAAAAGATTATGTGAGTATTGATAATAAAAATGAAATTGATGCCATTGTCATCGAATTAGATAATTTAAAAAAGTCCATTGTGGTTAGTACAAAACTAGTTGATAGGGGACAAGACGAAGTTTTTGTTCACGAGGGCGAAGTATATTTAGGTAAAGTCTTTAGAGTTTATCCAAAATATGCAATTATATTTTTGTCAAATGGTGTGAAAGCAAAGTTAAGTGTAGCTGATTACTCTTATGACCGTATTGACGACCTCACTGCAGTGTTAAAAGAAGGCGAACAGTTAAAGTTTAAAATAATAAAAACAAATGCTGACAATTCAAGGACAGAAGTAGGAGTAAAACAATTATTTATAGACCCAGCAATTCAAAAATTAGAAGAATTGAAAATAGGACAAAGAATAATGGGAAAAGTTGTCAAAGTTTTACCTAACGGAGCAGTATTTGAACTAGATAATGGACTTAATGCTTTTGCTTACACTAAAGACAATACGGACAGAGCAAATGTTGAAACTCACCACTTATACAAATTGGGTAAAAGTTATGAAACAGAGATTTCAAATATCAACAAGTTGTCAAAAAAGATTACAGTTATAACTAACTTTGAGTTAAATAAAAAAAATTAATTGACGCCTTACATTTTATTACATTAGACAATGAATAATATATATTTTAAAAATATATTCATTAGAAATACTTTCAATTGATATTAAAGATTTATTCCAAATTGTTTATAAAAATATCAAAAGCGTGGCAATTAATACATTAATTTATAAAGTTTTTTATTAAAAATAACTTTTTTTAGATAATTTTTCGTTTCTTTATACGGAATATTATCTAATTTTTTTCCGTCTTTTGAATATGTTTCGTTTTTAAGCCAAGAACGCACAACTGTTTCTCCAGCATTATATGAAGCAATTACTAAATAGTCATCTAAAAATTTTGTTTTTAAATATTTTAGATAATAACAGCCTATCAAAATGTTTGTTTCATAATCTTTTAAGTTAATATTGTCTATATTTAAATTGTAAAAATTATTCATATATTCAGCAGTTGATGGCAAAATTTGCATAAGTCCAATTGCTCCTTTATTAGATACAGCATCTGACACCCATTTGCTTTCTACATAAATTATACTTTTAACTAAATTTTTATCTAGATTCAACTCATCTGAAACAGTTGAAATAAAATTACTATATTTGTTTTTCCTAGTTAAATATAAAAAACTTGTGCTGATTAATATTAAAAATATTAATATTAAAAAGACAGTCATTATAATAAAAATAATTTTTTTTCTCATTTTAATTAT
>CASFHD010000014.1 GCA_949294455.1 uncultured Christensenella sp. | reverse complement strand
TTAAAATTTAATTTATTATTTTTTAATATTAAAAATTGTTAAAATCATTAATAAAAGAATTTATTAACAAAATAAATTTTATTGACATTATTGTTTTAAATTAATTAAAAGCAAAATTTTGTTTCAATAAAAATAATTTGTGCTAAAAATTCTGATAATTTTATTATTAATAAAAATTAAATTAATTAAAAATTTTTTAAATTATTAAGTTTGATATATGTGTTTTTTTGCATAAAAATAAATTATAATTTACAAAAAAACAGCATAAATAAACGATTTAATTAAAATAATTAATATTAAAAAATATATATGAATATAAAATTTATTTAATAAATAAATACAAATAAATTATATTTTTTATCAAATAAATAAAAACATAAATTTTAAATGATTAATTTTACACTTATTATAAAAAAGTATTTAATTCAACACTTTTAACCTTATATGTTGCTCTAATTTTAACTTTCTTTTGATAAAATGATGTTGTATCATAAAGGAGGTTAAATATGAATACAGATAAAATTTATGCAGAATATATTGCAAACAAATATTCAAAAAAGGAAACAACTAAAGTTAAACAGCTAAAAAAACTAGATTCTAAAGTTAGAACACCAGCAAACATATTTACTTATACTTTTGGAATTGTTAGTACATTAATCTTGGGTACAGGTATGTACTTATCTATGGGTGTAATAGGTTCTGGAGTTTTAGGATTAACTTTTGGAATCATTTTAGGAGTTTTGGGAATAATTGGGTGCTGTGTAAATTTCCCAATTTACAAAAAGATAATTGAAAAAGGGAAAAATAAATATGGTTCTGATATAATGCGTTTAGCAAAAGAAATTACCGATGAAGAATAATTCTAAGGAGTATATATGAATAAATCTGAAAGTAAATATTTTAACACTGCACTTTTGATGAATCAAGCTTTCATTGAACTTTTAAATAAAAAAGATTTTGAATTTATTACTGTTAAGGAAATATGTGAGAAAGCGGGTGTAAATCGCTCAACATTTTATCTACATTACGAAACAATCAATGATTTATTAGAAGAATGTTTAGAAAATATGACTCAAAGATTTATATCATACTTCAAGAAAAACACTAAAGAATTTATAGAAAAAATTAGAACTTGTCCAGATGATGAATTGATTCTAATAACCCCTGAATATTTAACACCCTACTTGAAATATATAAAAGAGAATAAAATCATTCATCAAGTTGCGGTAAAAAAATCACTTATTATGAATTCAATTGAAAGATTCAACTCGCTTAATAAATATATATTTCAGCCTATTTTCAAAAGATTTAAAATTGATGAAAAAACAGGGAACTATATGATTGTGTACTATCTTAATGGAATCACCGCCGTTATTAATGAATGGATAAAAAACGATTGCAAAGATGAAATTGATTTTATTGAAAAAATAATAATTAATTGCGTAAGACCATATTTATAGGATTTTTTATGAACATAAAAAATAAAGTTAAAAATATTTTAGACCATTCAGATAAAATTATTTTGATAACTACTTTTTCAATAATAATTACATTATTATTTGCTTTTTATAACGGCTATTTAGGCTTAACGCATAAAGATTCTTGGAGTATTAGTATTTTTATATATTACTTGTGCCTTGTAATTGCAAAATCAATAGCAGTAAAATATGATTTTAAATTAAAGAATAAAACAGACAATAAACAAATAGTTATAAAAAAGACATACATTAAATTATCTATCTTTATGTTTTTTATTGATTTATGTCTATTAGCACCTATTACAATAATGGTTACCAATCCAAAAGAAGTCGCATTTGGGCTTATTCCATCAATAATAATGGCAGCTTATACAACATATAAAATCATTATATCAATAATAAATTATAAAAAAATTAATAAAAATGTTAATTTAATTTATAAATTTTTAAGAGAATTATCTGTAATTGATTCACTTGTTTCAGTTTTAACTTTGCAACACACATTAATTATGGTAAATGGCGGAATGACTTCTGATATGAAGACTTTATCTGCAATTACAAGTTTTATAATTGTTTCAATCATAATTATTTTTTCTATTGTAGAAATGATAAAAACAATTAAAATGAATATTGATTAAAAAATTAAAATAACAGCAACTCAATCTATATAATTCAACAATTAAATGTTGTTCATTATAAATGGCAAACTATAAAGGCACCAATTAAAAAGTATAACCTTTACTATATTGTTTTTAAAATGAATACAAAAAGGAACTCTATACATTAAGTAAAGTTCCTTTTATTTTTTTAGTTTCAAAATTTTTTCACTTTATAATACTTTTTTAAAAAGTTTATTAAATATTTTTTAATTAATATTTATTTTTTTAATATTTTATATTTTTTTAATATTTTTTATTTTTTAATATTTTTTATTTTTTAATATTTTTTTTGTGTTTTTTATTATTTATTTTTATTTTATTCTGAATTTTTCAGAAAATTTTTACATTTTAAAATATATTTATACTATCTTAATTTAATGTGAACTTCCCTTAATTGCTGTTCTGTTACAACACTAGGAGCGCCCATTAATAAATCTTGCGCTTTAACACTCATAGGGAATGGTATTACATCACGAATATTAGATGAATTTGTTAATATCATCATTAACCTTTCAAGTCCAGGTGCAATTCCGCAATGAGGAGGAACACCATACTTAAATGCTGTTATTAATGCTTTAAAGTTTTTATCTACTAATTCTTTTGAATATCCAACCATTTCAAATGCTTTGTAAAGACATTCTACTGAAGTATTTCTTTCCGCACCAGATGCTGCTTCGTATCCGTTTATAACTAAATCATATTGTTCAGCAATAATATCAAGCGGATTTTGACTATTTAACGCTTCAATACCACCTCTTATTTTAGAAAAAGGATTATGCCCAAAATCTAGTTTATTAGTTTCTTCATTTAATTCAAAGAATGGGAAATCTACTATCCAACACAACTTAAAATCATTGTAATCTATCAAATTCAAATCTTTCGCAACCCTAGTTCTCAAAAGATTAGACAATTTATCGCACATTACAGGTTCATCTGCAATTACAAATATATCATCGCCAACATCAGCATTAGTTAGTTTTTTAAGTTGTTCTGCTTCTTCTAAAGATATAAACTTCATAATAGGACCTTTTAGTGTTCCGTCATCTAATACCCTAACCCAAGCAAGACCTTTTGCTCCAACTGACAACATATAATTAGTTAAGTTATCATAAAAACTTCTTGCAATTTTAGATGTATTTATCGAAAAACCTTTAACTCTGTTCCCTTTAAATGCTTTAAATTCAGTGTTTTCAAAAGTTTTTGTCAAATCTACAAATTTAATAGGATTTCTTAAATCAGGCTTATCTGTCCCATAGAAAGTCATAGCATCTTTATAAGTTATTCTTTCAAAATGTTTAGGTAAAGATACTTTTTTAAACTTTTCAAATATTTGTCCCATAACATCTTCAATTAAACTAAAAACTTCTTCTTTATCACAATAACTCATTTCAATATCTAATTGATAAAATTCACCAGGTGTTCTGTCCGCCCTACCGTCTTCATCTCTAAAACAAGGAGCGATTTGAAAATATTTATCAACATTTGAACACATTAATAATTGTTTGAACTGTTGCGGTGCTTGAGGTAAAGCGTAAAACATTCCTTTATGTACACGACTAGGAACAAGATAATCCCTTGCTCCTTCTGGACTAGATGCAGAAAGGATTGGAGTTTGAACCTCCAAAAAATTTTTCGCTTGCATAATTTTTCTAATATCAAAAAGTAAGTCATTTCTAAACTTCAACATATTTTGCCATTTGGGTCCTCTGAGTTCCAAATAACGATATTTAAGTCTTACATCTTCAGAAACATTATCGCACTCAGAAATTTCAAAAGGAAGAACTGATGCTTTTGATAAAATTTTCATATCTTCAACTAAAAGTTCAACTTTACCACTTTTTAATTTTAAATTATACGAAGAACTATCTCTTGCAATAATTTTTCCCGAAACTTGAATAACGCTTTCCCTGCTAACGCTATCTGAAGCAGAAATTTTTTGCAAATTTAATTGAACAACGCCATAGTGGTCCCTTAAATCGAAAAATTTAATACCGCCATGGTCTCTTATATTTTGAACAAATCCGCATAAAGTTGTAGATTCACCTACCATACTTTCATCAATTTGGTCGCAAGTATTTTCTCTGTAATACATATTATTCTCCTAATTCCTTTTTAATTGTTTCCATAACAAATTGAGCATTTGCTTTTCCTTTTGTTTGCCTCATAACAAGCCCCACCAAAAAGTTTAACACTTTACTATCTGATGATTGCAAATACTGATTTATAACATTAGGATTGCTACTTATAACTTCTTCAATGACTTTCAAAATATCATCATTTGAAATATCAACAATTATATTCATATTTTTTGCAGTTGTTTCTGCATTTAAATCTGTTCCCCAAACTTTCGACAATAAGTCCTTTGCTGACAATCTCTGAATTTTACCATTATCAACAGCCTGTATTATATAAAGCAAATTCTCGTCACTTATTTTTATACTTTTATCATCATTATCTTTTATTCTTGCCATTACTTCAGTAGTCAACCAATTTGAAACAACTTTTGGTTTATTGAATTTTGTAATAAGTCTTGTAAACATTTTGCATATATCAATATTTGAAATAATAACATCAGCATCATACTCACTAAGTAAATATTCTTTAGTGAACTTTTCCTTTAACTCATCTGGAAGTGGTGGCATATTTTTTGCTATTTTTTCGACAAGCGAGTTAGAAATTTTGACAACAGGCAAATCCGGGTCTTGAAAATATCTGTAATCTTCGCTATTTTCTTTTGTTCTTAAAACAAAATTTTCACCCTTTTCATCATCCCATTTTAATGTCGCTTGAACAACTTGTTTACCTTCATCTAACAATTCTTTTTGTCTTTCAATTTCATAATTGATAGCACGCTGAATAGATTTAAAACCCATTATGTTTTTCATTTCTGTTCTAGTCCCAAATTCTTCGCTTCCTTTAGGTTTTAAACTAATATTTACATCGGCACGCATTCCACCTTCTTCTATAAGACATTTTGCAATTCCTGAATAAATGTAAAGACCGCGTAAAGTTGTTAAAAATTCAATACATTCATCAGCACTAGATAAATCTGGTTCAGTAACTAATTCTATTAAAGGTACTCCACCCCTATTGTAATCAACTAAAGTGTTTGACCCTTCGTGTATAAGTTTTCCAGCATCTTCTTCAAGGTGAATACGATTAATTCTGATTGTTTTGCCATTTTTAAGATTTATATGTCCATTTATGCAGATAGGTTTTTCTAATTGACTGATTTGGTATGCTTTTGAAAGGTCAGGATAAAAATAATTTTTTCTTTCAAAAATTGCAACATCATTAATTTTACAATTAGTTGCCAATCCCGCAATAATCGTATATTCAAAAGCTTGTTTATTCAATATAGGCAAAGCCCCTGGAAGACCGACACAAATAGGACAAATATTTGTGTTAGGTTTATCCCCATAACTATTTGCACACGAACAAAAACACTTAGATTTTGTATCTAATTCAGCGTGTACTTCTAGACCAATTACAACATCATACTGCATATAATTTCCTTTTTAATTGTATTTTTTTGTTAAAAATTTATAAATTTTTTAAAAAATTATTGAAAAAATACTGTTTTTTTTAATTTTTTGCCAATTTTTCAACAATTTCAGATATTTTAAATAATTTATTCTCTTCAAAATAATTCGCTATAAATTGCATACCAAATGGCATATTGTGTTCGCCCTTCATATATGGCACAGAAATTGCTGGAAGTGAGGTGATATTTGCTGACACTGTAAAAATGTCTTCTCTATAACTATCTATAGGATTAGTTTTTTCTCCCAATTTGTACGCTTCCCCTTTTGTCGTTGGCAACAAGATAAGGTCAACATTTTTTAAAGCAGATTTGAATTCGTTTTTTAATTCATTTTGTAAACTTTTAGCCTTTTTGTAGTAAGCGTCATAATAACCGCTTGATAAAACATAATTCCCCAGCATAATTCTACGCTTTACTTCTTCGCCGAATCCTTCACTTCTAGACTTTAAATAAACTTCTTCTAATGATTTAGAATCTTTACTTCTATAAGTGTATTTCACACCATCAAATCTTGCCAAATTAGAAGTAGCTTCTGCTGTAGCAATAATATAATAAGTAGGCAAAACAAGTTTTATATTTGGAAGTGAAACATCTACAATTTCACAATTTAAGTTTTTAAGTTGATCTATTAATGTATAAAAAGCATTTTCACAAGGCATACCTTTAATCATTTCTTTAATTTCAACTGGTACGCCTATTTTTAAATTTTCTATAACACTATCAAGAGAATCTTTAACTTCATTTTTAATAGAAGTCATATCGTTTTCTGAATGTCCAGAAATTATATTAAATATAAGTTTTGTATCATCAGTATTTTTAGCAAGTACACCGACTTGGTCTAACGAACTTCCGTAAGCGACAATACCATATCTTGAAACTCTGCCATAACTAGGTTTAAGCCCAATTATTCCATTAAATGAAGCGGGTTGTCTGACACTTCCACCCGTGTCAGTGCCTAAAGCTACAGGACATAAATTTAAAGCGACAGCGACAGCACTTCCACCTGATGAGCCACCAGGCACTCTTGACTTATCTAATGCGTTTAGAGTTTTGCCGTAAAAGGATGTTTCTGTTGATGAACCCATTGCGAATTCGTCCATATTTGCTCTACCTAAAATTATTGCTCCCTCTTTTAGTAACTTATCAACAACTGTAGCGTTGAATGGAGAAACAAAATTTTCAAGCATTTTAGATGCACAACTAGCCTTATGATTCTCATATAAAATATTATCTTTGATTATTATAGGTATTCCTGCGAGTTTACCCTTAAAGCCATTGGCAATCTTTTTGTCCATTTCTAAAGCCAAATCTCTAGCATCATCAAAAATTTCAATCACAGCATTGTATTCTTTAAACTTATTTATCCTATCAATATAGAAATCTACAAGGTCCACTGATTTTAGACTTCCACTTTGTATGGAACTAACTAAATTTTCAATGCTTTCGTTTAAAATATCTAACATAACTACTCCATAATTCTAGGTACTACAAAACAACCTTTTCTGCTGTCAGGTGCATTTGAAAGTATTTCTTCTTTAGTTAAATCATTTTTAACCACATCTTCACGCAAATCTTCAACAGCCTTTAAATTTGAAATAGTTTTGCAGTCGCCACTATAAGCATTAATTTCATTAGCAAATTCTATGATTGATTCAAAATCTTTAGACAACTTTTCCAATTCACTGTCTGTAAAATGTAATTTTGATAAGTTTGCAAGATGAATTAATTCGCTTTTATCTAATTTCATAACATTCCTTTTAAAAAAATAGGGCTCGTGCCCTATAATCAACAACAAAAGACACGCAATTTTATTTGCATATTAAAAAATTATTGTTGTTATTATTATTTTTAAACATAATTATATTATTTCATAATAATTAAAACTTGTCAATAAATTTGTATTATTTTTTAGATAATCTATTACAATTTAATAAAGTCATTACTTCACAAGCATTTGTATGTAAAAATTCTGCATAATCATCATAAGAAATTTTGATACCTTTGTCTTCGCCTAATATTAAAACTTTACTACCAAGTCTAGCCTTAGGAATGTTTGTAATATCAATTAAAATTGCGTCCATACAAACATTGGCAACTACTTTTGCAAATTTTCCGCAAACGCCCACTGAAAATCCTTTTAAATTTCTAATAAAACCATCTGCATATCCTATAGACGCAACCGCTATTTTAGAGTCTTTTTTAGCAATATAATTTGCATCGTAACCCACACTTTCACCTTTTTTTACATTTTGGATTTTTACGATTTTTGCCTTTATAGTTTTTACACATTTTAACCCAAATTGAGAAAAACCACCATATAAACCAAAACCTATTCTTTGCATATCATATTTGGGATTTATTAAGACACTATAACTATTATCAGCGTGAACAATAATATTTTTACAATTTAAAAGTCGCAAAAATTTATCAAATTTTCTGCTTTGATTTTCAATACTTTTTACATCTCTTGAAAAATAGTGAGTAAACACTCCTTCTAAAACTAAATTTTTATTTTCGTTAATAGATTGAACAGCTTTTTTAAATTCGATTAAAGAACTAATACCATATCTATTCATACCTGTATTAACTTTTAAATGAATGTGCAAATTTATAAGGTCTAATTTTTGTAATTTTTTAATAATCTCTAAATCATCTATTGAAATTGAAACTCTATTTCTGTCGCACCAAATTACATCTTTTAAATCTGTGTATCCTACCACTAAAATTGGTGTAACTAAATCAAATTTTCGTATAATTTTTGCTTCATCAACATAAGCTACACCAAAAAAATCGACTTTGCCTTTTAACATTTTGCACATAGTTTCTATACCGTGCCCATAAGCATTTCCTTTAACCATAGCACAAATTTTATTGTCAATTTTTTGTCTATAGACACCTAAATTTTCTAATAAATTTTTTTTTGATATTTTCATATTACATACAGACATATATTCTAATATGATATATGATTAATAATTGATACTAATTAGATTTTTTTCAAATTTTAATAATAGTAAAAATAATCAAAACAATTTAAATCAATATTTTTAAATTAATTATTAGTTTTAGAAAACTCACAGCCACAATAATTTTGTCTGTATAAATTAAACTCTTTTGAAAATTTAATACTTTTAAGATATCCATCTTTCTTTTTAAAGTCAGAAAACAAATAATTTATTTTATATTTACCTTGCAATATGCCACCAATTTTATTTATCACTTGACTGTCTTTATGTGGGCTTATTGTAAGGCTAGTAGTTACATAATCGAAATTGTACGATTTTGCATATTCAAATGTTTTTTCTAGTCTTAATTTAAAACATACAGGACATCTATTCCCACCCTCTAATTCATTTTCTAATCCTTTAACTTTAGACAAAAATTCATCGTGATTGTATTTTTCTATCACGACATTGCAATCAAATTTTTTAAACTGTTCTGCACGCAATTTATATTCATCTAAAATATCAATATTAGGATTATAAAAATAAAGTGTCACATCGAAATATTCTATCAATCTTTTTAAACAAGCAGTAGAACACGGAGCACAACAAACATGTAATAATAGTTTTGGTTTAGTCTTTAATTTAGATATTATATCTAAAAACTGCAATTCATAGTTGATTTTATTTTCCATAACAATTATTATTACACAACTTATTTTATTTGTAAATATAAAAAATCACACAACTTCAAGTTGTGTGATTTTTAAGTGTTTTTTTAATATCTATATCATTTTTTATTCAATTTTTTAATTAGTGTTGTTTTACATATTAAACGAATATTAATTAAAATCATATCTAAATCAAATTTATTTTTTTTGTTATATCTCTATCAATATTTATCATATAAAATATTTACAATTTAATAAAATTATCATAAAAATTTCAAATATTAAGGTTAACTTTTAATCTTGAATTAGAATATCCAACACCCACGCTCCAGACATCAAATTCTCTAATATCTCTTCCGTCAAGTGCTACAAAATAGTAGTTTGATAATATATTAATAAATTCATCTAAACTATCCATTTCTATTAAAGGTTCTACATCTAAAGGATTAAATGATATTATTGAATTTTGATAACTCGTAGATATATCTGTTGTTTTATTGTTGCAACTAACAACAGCGCCACCATCAACTATTTGAATTGTCAAATAATAACTTGACATATTTAAGTCGGTAATACCAGAAATTAATCCAAATACAGAATTATAACTTGTAACTATAACAGTTTGTAAAACACCATCTATAGTAGTTGTAGTTTCAATATCATTATAGAATAAATTCAAATAATTATTTTGCCCATTGATTACTGATTCATCTATAAAATTATTATAAATGTGTAAATAGTTTTCATTTTCAACAATATTATCTAATTCAATTAAAATATTTCTATAATTTATATTGTTTAAGTTAAAAGGATAATTAGCACTAACGCCTGTTGCGGTATTTGAATTTATAACATCAGGATTAGAATAATCTGCTCCAGCGATAAATCCAGCATAATTTGCTTTTAAAACTAAATTATCTTCATTAGATAAATTAATAGAATTAAACGCTATACTTCCACCTAAATTTCTACCCACAATCAATCCTGCTGTTGTATTTGTTCCTGAAGTTAAAATGTATAAATCATTAACATTAGTATTTGAAATTAGTCCACCTAAATTGAGCCCAACAACGCCACCATTTACTCGTGAATAATTATCGAAAATGTCTGTCAATAAATTTCCTTCGACTACAACATTATCAACAATACCCCTATTTTCTGCAACTGCCATAGCGCTATAATAAACACCTTTTAATTTTGCATTGTTGTTTACATCAATAACAGCATTCGTAATTCTAGAATTTTCACCTACAAATCCAGAAATAAATCCTGCATTTTCACCAATCACTGTAGGCTGACCCAAAATCTGTAAATTATTTAAAGTTTTATAATCAACGATGCTAGAATTTTCATCAATTAAATCAGAGCGTCTAATATAACCATCTACAATTCCAGCAATAGAGCCTGCATAAGAAATTTCATAAGCATTATCTGTTAAGAAATTATTATCTTGCGCATATTTTGAATTATACGAATTATATCTGTTAGATGAAATATTTCTGTATTGAGAATTGATTGAAATATTAGAAGAAATTCCATCTATAACAAAATTCCCTTTTATAATACCCGCAAGACCACCTACTACATTTCCACCTACAACTGTTAATTCATCATTATCCAAATTTATATTGTAAATTTTTCCGCCGTCAATTATTCCTGCTAAAATTCCCACAACTTTAACCTTTGAAGTTGTAAAACTTTCAGGAGAGATTGTCAAATTACGAATCAGAGTATTTGAACCATTAGATACTATTTCTTTAAACAAACCTATACTGTCATAATCTTCTTTTGTGTAAATGCTAAAGTTAGCAATTTCCATGTTATTCCCTTCTAGTCTTCCCGAGAAGGTATAACTACTTGTAACAGGTTGAATAACTCCTTGTAAATCAACATCCGCAACAATTCTATAACTTCTGTTAATCACATTTGATGAAGCGGTTTCAGTTAAATAATAGTTAAAACTTTCACTATCGTAGATTATATAAGGATTTTCATTGCTACCTATTCTTGCCCCGCCATTACTTTCATCAGCCACATAAGTATAAGTAATATTGCCAGAAGTATCCGATGTTGTAGATAACAATTTCTTTTTTGTTTTAAACACTTCATCTGCACTAATCAAAAGCGGACCACAAACTGTAGAAACTGATTGACCATTTGAACTTGTTTCAAGCCAGATAGAGTTGTCGCTAGAAATAAAGTTGTTAAAATTGTCTATATTTTTAAAAGCGTTTAGACTTAGACCTGTAACACCAGCAATAGGTATTGAAGTTATGCCCGTGTTTTTAAAGAAATAACAATTTTCAAAGGTTGAACCAGAATAATTTCGTACAAATTCAATATTGTTAAAATTATCTCCAGATGAAGACAATGTAGAAGCAAAACTAATCAAAGCGTAACTATTTTTTATATTTCCTGAATTGTTATTTACAAAACCTATTGAATAGGCAGATGACTTTAATTGTCCTTGACAATAAGAATCATAAATTTGTCCTGAATTGTTATCAACAAAACCTACAGCGCTTGAAGTCGAATCAACGATTGAAGCCATAGCCCCACTATCACGTCTAAGCCCAGCATAAGAAAGACTTATTTGACCTCTATTTTCTATCGCAAACATAGAAGTTAGCACGATTCCATTATCAGTTTGGAAATTTGTACCATTTTCAACAGGAACAGTTTTAATTAGCGCTTTGCCTATAAATTTGCTTGAAGCGATTTTGCCAGTATTACTATAAACAAATCCGCCCAAATACGAAAGTGCTTTTATAGATGCCCCAACAGAAGAATTTGTTATAAAACCGTTGTTAGTTGCCACTAATCCTCCAACAAAGAAATTTCTAGGACTAATTGAAGGTGCAAATAAAGGTATTAAGTCAACTATAGTATCACTCTCAAAATAATTTAATCTTAAATAAACAGAAGATAAACTATCGCTAGTTGAGTGATTTTCATAGTACTGAATCAAATTGCTATTTTCAAAATTACTGCTAGTTGATATAAAGTTACCCACTGAACAATTTGTAATTACTCCATTATTTTCTGCAGTGATACCACCAAAATATATTCTTGAAAATTTGTTTTCAAACTCTATTCCTTCACAAGAATAATCGAAATAATATCCTAATGATTTCACACTATCTGCAGAAATTGTAGCATTTATATCATATTCTAAAGAAGCGTAATAAACGCTAACATTTTGTACTACCATATTTTCAGGGATTGACCTAAATAAGCCTATATTTGCTGTAGAATTATTAGAAGTAGCCTGTTCGGTTAAATCTATACTTTTAATAATAATTTTATATCCATTTCCATCAAATGATTTTAAATTCACTTCAATAGGAGAGTAATTTTCAAGCACAATATCTTGCATTTGAATATAGTGTTCATTTTCAGTCATATTTATAAAATCGTTAGCATCATAAACAGGTTTTGCATTATATTCTAAAATAGTATTTGAAATTGAAAGGTCGATATTCAAATTTATATTGTAATGTGAATATTCACTATCATCAAAAGATATTAATTTTGGCCAATCTGTATTTGTCATTCCAACATTTTGTTCTGTGGAATCATAGGTTATATCAAATGACAAGACTAAACTGCATTCGTTTACAAGACTTGACAATCCTGTAAAATAAATACCTGTTGATTTTAATTCTAATTTTGCTATGTTTTCATTGCTGTTTGCGTTTTTAAAAACTTTTGTGTTTTCGATAGAATCATCAACATAAATTTCGATGTTTTCGTTGTCAGAAATCAAAGTTAAATAATCTATACTGAAATTTATTTCATTTAAGATATCATTTAAATACATTCTAGCCTTTTCATTATTTTCTACCGAGTTATGCAAGAATGTAAAATCATACTCTTCGTTGAAATCGAATTTTAGTGCTATTTCTTCATTGTAATCAGCAGTGATTAAATCGTTATAATTTTCTATGCTAATGCCATGAATTACCATATTTCTAATATCAAATGATATAGTTGTGGTTGTTGATTCGTAAACATTATTTAATGTTTTTTCTGCCACAAAACTTACATCTAACACTCCGCTTAAAATTTCATTTAATTCATATTCTGTTAGCACGTTGTCATTGAAAGACAATTTATAAATCTCATCAGAAATCTTATCAAGGGTATAGTATTTTGACAGACTATCACTTGAGATAAACGCTGAAACATTATCACAATTTGCACTTGACACATTCAAAACTACATCATCTTTTAGTGCCAAATTAAATGTATTCTGACTTCCGCTATTGACAGTAAACACTGTACCTTTAGGGTCTTCATAAGACACTGACACGCTAGGGCGCAATATTACCTCTACATTAATTGACGCTTCACCATAAATAGCATTACCAAATTCATCATAAGGCGTTACTTTTATATTGTGAATATAATTTTCTGCTTGGTCACTTACATATATTTTAACATAATAATTTGAAGTGTTGTTTTCCCTTCTTAATATAATGCCTTCATTTACTGCATCTAATGTTCCATACGGCTCCAAATCAGTTGCGATATTAGTGCCATTTTCTTTCATTTTCCATTGTTCAAACCAAATTTTTTCATCATCTAAAGTAGTATCAGTAATTTTTAAGTATGCATATTCTGCGTTGTCAGGTGCTAATTCAATTGTTAGTAAATTTTTAGAATTTGCGCTAGGTCTTAATGCCCCAGATTTCACAACTTCATCACTTCCATTTACGCTTGTATATTCATAATTAGTGAGTTTTAATCTAGAAATCGACTGAGGAACAATATAAACATCTATATTAGTTTCATATAGTAATGACTTAAAACTAATCGTTGCTTTAATCTCATCTTTGCCGTTATAAGAAGTTGCAACATTTAGTGTAACGCTGAACTTTATTTCATCAGTTTTAGAATCAAACAAATTTCTTAAATTTAATGATTCATTATTCAATAAATTTACACTTTCGCCTTTTATAAGGTCTGCATTTTGCCCTTCAATTTTAACATCTAAATAAACTTCGTCTGTATTATTGTCATCTTCATACATTATTTGTAAATCATCAATAATAGCAGTATCAGTTGACAATTTTATATCAAAATCAACAGTGTCTGATTTTGCCATTTGAACAGCCCCGACGCTAGATGAAATATTTGTTACACCCATATAAGTTTCTATTTCAAAACTTTTTGTCAAATTCTCATAAAATTCATATTTAGATTCAATTGATGCACTGTCTAAATCTTTTATATCAAAAGGCGTCGCATTTACTTTAATACTAACTCCTTCAGGCAAAACTCCTACGCAAGAGATAAATATTCTATTTCCTACATCATTTAAGTTTAAATATAAAGAATTATCATTAGTTTCAACAACAATTAATTCATATTCACCGTTGATTTTATATAAAGCGAGTGTATATTCACCAATTTTTAAAACATCAAATTTTCCGCTTTCAAAATCAACACCTAAATCAGCAAAATATTCATCTAAAATCAAATTGATATCCGTTTTGCAATTTAATGCAAAATCGTATTTTACACCAGACAGAACAGGTTCTTGATAATAGTATATAGTGTTGTTAATTTCTACAACATTTGAAAATGATGTAATAACTTTTTTAGCAAGTTGTTTTGTTAAAATAAATTTTCCGCCGTCCAAATCATAAGTAGCATCAGTAGAATTTTCACTTTGAAAAATATTGAAATCATTTATCGCATTTCTAACATAAATCCTAATAGTTACAAATTTAGAAGCATCTAATACCGAATATATAGTAATATCAGATACCCCTTCGCCTTTTAACAAGATACGACCATCGCTTAAAACCTGAACTACAGAACTATTGCTAGACATATAATATAATCTTTGGTAACAATCATCAGGAGTGAAATAAATTTTTGGCAAGTTATAGGTATTAATAGAATTATAATCTTGTGCAAATTTAGAAGATGAAACTTCATTTGTTTTTATTATATCATAATATTTGTAAACAAGTTCAATATATGATAACTGAACTGAAGAATCCAAAGAAATGCTTGTAGGAGCAACTTTCAATAATCTTTTACCTTCATAAATTAGATAGTAACTAGACAAATCATTTGAACTCGTAAAGCCAAAACGCTCGATTGAAAAGATGTCAATATTAGGTGTATAAGTACCATTTGCAAAGTTTACATTTTGCGTCCCGTTTACAAGGCTTATATATTGTTTTACATTTAATAAATTTGCATTATTAGAGATATCATCTACAGGATTTCCATTTAAAGTAACAAAACCTGTAAACATAGAAAATTCTAATATAAATTCACCTGTCGTACTACCAAAAGCAGTTCCAACATTATTAGTTTGTTCTATTGAAGAAATATTTACAATAAGATTCGATGCAATACTTGAAAGTACGCTATTAGTGGACATTGTATTGATATATTCAACACCTTGACCATTTGCTATGAACATACCCACAGCATTATTTTCACTATTTATAAATACTTCTATGTCCGTTTTTGGATTAGTTAAAGTAGAATTTCTATACGAATAAACTGACGAATAACTTATGCTAGTATAAAAAGCATTAGCAATAAAACCAGCAACAATATTTTCGCCCTTCAAAGCGACATCATCTATTGCATAGATTTCATAATGCACATTTTTGTAATAACCATATTCATCATAACTTGTAATTCCTGCGACTGAATTTCTACCTTGGATCAAAGTTGTTACAATAATATTTTCAAAGTTTGCGACCGAATTTGTTTCATAAAATCCATTAACTTGGCTAAAAGATGCCGATTGACTGCTAGAATTTATGTTTTTACCAATCAATCCGCCGATATTATCTGCACCTGTTACAACATTTATGTTATCCACTTCGTTTGAATAGTATCCTAATATTTCACCGCCAACATATAAGGAATTAATGCTACCCAATTCATTCAATCCTACAACTGCACCTATATAAGAATCACTATTTGAATAATTTCTACCAACATATATAGATAACTCACTAATTGAAAAATTATCATTTAAAACGCCTGATATTTCAGCAGAATTTTTTCCTACAACCCCGCCTATATAACAAATTGTTGAATAATCAATATTGATAGAACCACTTATAGCAACAATAGTTTTTTCAGTATAACTTATAGTTGCTAGATTCTCTGCCACTAACATTCCTACAAAACTATCAGTCGAACTAGAAATGTAAATATTTCCAGATACATTTAATAAACAATCTATAACTTCGCCATTATTTTTTGCTATCAATCCTATGTGTATTTGATTAAGATTAGACGAATTTATTGCATTTACATCAAAATTAACATAAAAATTAATATTTGAAATGCTTCCGTTGTTATTTTCAATTAAAGAATAATTTTGACTTAAATTAATTCCATATATATTATAAATGTTGCCTTCATAACTAGTAATTGAACCATTGAAATTTTTGATATTTTCTTGAATTGCACTCAAATCTATATCAGACGTCAATACATAATGACTATCTGTACTATTTGAAATATCCATAAATTCTTTAGCTGTACTAATATGATAAGGACTGTCCTTTGTTCCCCTTCCAATCATAATTTTGATAATTTTATAATTAGAAGAATAATTGTTTCCATTTAATAATAATGATTGAATATTATTTTCTGTTATTTTTACATTAAAATCATTAAAATCCAACTCAGATTTTAGGGCTTCTTTGGGTATAATAATCAAGTTACAACTGCCACTAACATTTTCATCTAATAAAGTTAATCTTGCTCCTGTTAATGTCGTTTCAACATTAATTACATTATTGATAATTTCCCCATTCAAAGTGGTAATTATATATAACAATTCTTTATCATTTAAATTTCCAGAAGCTAAAAGGTCATAATTTTTATATGAATTTCTGTAATCCAAATAAATATATTTTTCACCATTTAAACTATTCATATTTGAAGAAACAGTAATAGTCGAAGTTATATTTTGTCTGTCTATATAAATTACAACATCATCAGAAAAATATTTCCCAAACTGACTGATTTTAAAAGTCATAAAACCTTCATACGAATAACTATTAGGATATAGAAGGAATGACAAGTCTGTACTTAAATAACCATCACCTATTAAATCTCCGCTTGTAGATTTTTTTATTAAAATATCTGAACTAGTTACGAATTCATAATTTTTACCATTTATGTTGTCCAAATAATAACTTGCTTCGCTAGGGTAAACACTGCTTATGATATTGGCTTGACCTTTATCTAAATCGTAATACCCTAAAATTTGTTTTCCTTCCGCTCCGGTTAAACTGTTATACTCGTAACTAGCAAGTGTATATAAAACATTTTTGTTGATCTCAACTCTTTCTACAGCCACAAATATAAATAAATAAAGATTATAATTAAAACTTAAACTGCTTTTTTGACCTACAATATTATAAGTAGGCATTTCAACATTTATTAAAAGATGCAAGTAATCAGATTTTGTACCATTGTTTCCAATAACAATTTGTAAATTTTTATTTAATAAATCGGTTGTAAAAGTTATGTATTGTTCGCCATTTAATGAATCTATACCATATTGAACCTTAATACCACTAATATCTATGTCATCACGAATTGAATTCAAATAAGATAATACACTAAAATTCAATTTAATAACATTATTGTTTAATTCGTTACTATTTGAAACAATGAGTAATTCATCATTAGTATCCATAGTACTACCTACAATTAATCCATTTGAAATTAAATCTTCGTAAATAGTACCTTTTAAACTCTCATTATCAGTTTGAAGTAAATTTTCAACTCCTGTCAAATCAACTTCTGTTGAAATATTTGAAGCTCCCAGGAATACAAATAAATTAACATATCTAGTGTAGCCGTTTAATGCTTTCAAAGTGATTCTAGATGAGAAACTATCGAGGTCATCTGTGTATTCAACAAATAATATTATGTCATTATTAAGTGTTTTTGACGCATCGAAATTGTAAACAAGATTAGTAGTAAAATCGCTTATAGATAGACTTCCATCAGTAATATCTAATTGATTAGAGTTTTGATAAAAAAGCACTCTTTTATCATCAGCACTAATATTTAAAACCCCACTAGCGAGACTTCCTAGCCCTGTTAAATTTGTAATTCTTATTCCAGCATAAAGTCTTCCTGCTTCCAAGTAAATTGTATTGTTAGAGCTTAAAACATCAAATCCATCAATTGTTGAACTATTATCTTCAATATAATCAACTGCTCCCGCTTGCATAAACCTGATGCCGTCCCCCACAACAAATCTCATCTGGAAAGAAACCGACAAATTGTTTTCGAAAGTAGAATAATTATCTAAACTATCAGCGTACAAATTTATTGAACCGTAATTTAATAAATAATTTTCAACATTAAAATAAATTTCAATATTAGTAAAGTTTGAATTATCACAAACATCATAGCGAATATACAAATTATCTAAACTTTTTATAGGCTCAGAGATAAATTCATTATTAACTTTGGTAAATTTAACCAAAGAA
Source organism: uncultured Christensenella sp. (assembly GCA_949294455.1). Lineage (GTDB taxonomy): Bacteria > Bacillota > Clostridia > Christensenellales > UBA1242 > CASFHD01. Next base: position 4,114 of record CASFHD010000014.1, on the reverse strand, counting down.
CCGCCATAACTAAAATAAAACTGATATTTGTTTTTGTCGTTTAAAGTTAAATCATTGACAGCAATTTTTTGAGTAAAATCTTCATTATATAAGTTTTCATAATATGTACTGCCAGAAATTAAACTTAAAAATCTAGTATCAAGTCGTATTCTAAAATACCTAAGGCCATCAACATCATTATAAGTTTCACCATCATCTGGAAGACCTTTAATCTCCAATTTGGCAAGTTCATTAGTTGTTGCATAATAATTAAATAAATTATTACCACTGCTAATTTGATTATTGTTAAAAACCCCCAAATCTTCTTCATTCAAATTTACACTAAATCTATCAATTGAGTTGACAACTTCATAGTCAACAAAAATATCATAAGAAATTTTATTGTTTATTAAGTTGTTATTTGCATCGTATTGATTTCCAACTACTCCTGAAATTGCACTTATGGTTATTTTGAAATTAGGATTAATAGTTTGAGGCGTCAAATTTAATGCATTAACCTGCAGTTTTGAAGAATCAAAAGCCTTAATAACTTCAATATAATTTTGATTACTACCATTAAAATAATACGAAGTATTAACACTAATTTCAAAAGTATCTAAAGACAAATATTCTTCATTATACAAAATGCTTAATGTATTAGATGAATAAATTGAATTTTTAATAAGAGACAATTTTTGATTTCTATTTAAATCAATCAAAGTATCACTAGGTGTATTATCATTTAATGTTGAATATGTTATTTTGAAATTGCTCTTTGAAAATTGATTTACTAATCTTAAACTGATTGTATTATTTCCTATTAAACTTTCACTAGTGATTGTATTAAGATGCGGTACTAATTGAATTTCATCTAATATATAATCAGTAATTTGAGAATTATTAGAATGATTCGTAATTTTTATGTATTTCCCATATTTATCAGTATCTTCTTCATCATCATATAACTCATAAGAATACTCACTTCCTGTTGCAGAATTAACAATACTCCAAACAATATCATTTGTATTAGAAGCATCTGCAGGTGTAATATTTAAAAGTTGAGTTGAAGGAATTTCTATGTCAAATGAATCCCATTCGCCATCAGGAATAGTCGCATATAAAATTTTCCCATTTTTAGTTGCCGATTCTATTGATTTTTTTACTGAAATTTTAATAGACTTTGAAATTCCCGCACCAATATGGGTAACAGTCAAAACATCAGAGCCTGTTAAATAGTTTTCTCCTACTTTTTGAATAGCAATAGTCAAGTAACAAATATTTCCATTTACAGTATATTGTTTGGTATAAACAATCGAAGAAGAATATGTAAATTCTAACTCTTGCACATATTCATCTTTAACGCCATTTATTTTAATAGGCAAAATTATTTCCGAATATTTGTCAAGGGTGGTCAAATTAACATAATAATCATTATTAGAGTCTAAAAAAATTCCATACACATTATCAACATAATTTTGAACTTGTGCATCATAAACAGAGAATTCAATACTTAACTTTTTGTATGGATTACAAGCAAATAATATCAAACTACAAACAATCAAAAAACTAGTTAACACAATGCTAGAAAATTTTTTCATAAGTACCCCTCAAAAAATATTTTACCCGCATATAATTTATATTATGTAATATATTAGTTTATAAAACTAAAGCATAAATTAACAGATAACTAAAATATATTATAAGTATATAATAAAATAATTAATTAAATCAAATAATTAAAGAAAAAACATAAAATTAAGGAGACATAATGGACACATCAAAAAATCAAGAATTAACTCTTAGTAACAGAAATTTTTTAACCATTGATGGTATTGAAAAATTGATTAGTATTAAACCCAATTTAGTACAATTAAATAGTTCATTTGGTGCGATTATAATTGAAGGTAAAAATTTGGAACTAATAGATTTAAACAATGAAAGCAAAGTCATAAAATTAAAAGGCGAAATTGATGCAATAAAATACACTGAATCAAAAAATAATAATTTTTTAAGGAAGATATTTAAATGATGTTTTTTACTTTAATCCACTTGAAATTATTTTTCATATCAATTTTTTTTGGATTTTTATATTATATATTTTATTTTATGAACTCTTTATTTTTGAGTAAATATTGTAAAAATTTATCAAAAAATTTATTTTTTGTTATTAATTCTGTGTTTTTTTCAATATTTTTCCTAATTTTTATTAATTTTTATAATTTTGGTTCAATAAATATAATATTAATTGTAATATATTCAGCATCATTTTTATACTGTAAAAAAACATTCAATAATTTACTTGCTAAGGTATACAAAAAATTGTATAATATTAAAAAATATGAAAGGACAAAACCCCATAATAATGTTTTTGTAAAGGTGGTAAAAAATGAACGAAAGAGTAACAAAATCAAAAATTAATTTCATAATATTTTCGTCATTATTCATTTTAATAGCATTAGCAGTTTTATGTGTGTTTTTATCCATAAAATTATATAATCAAAAACAAATATTAAAAGAACAAGAACAAATAATTGAAAATTATAATAAAGATGACAATAATACTCTTGACGAAAATGGTTAATAATAAATTATAGAAATTAAATAAAACCATAACAATAAAAATACATAACGAAAAATATAATACCAAATAGGATTCACTTTATTTAAACTAATATAAAAACAAGTATTAAAATACGCATAAACAAGTGAATATTAATTAATAATCAATAATAAAATATATTTAAAGGAAGATTATGATAATTACATTAACCGCCAAACCTTGTTCAGGTAAAAGCACTGTTGCAAAAATTTTTTGCGATAATTACAATTTTAAGCACATATCTACAGGCAATATGTTTAGAAAAATATTAAAAGACAAGAATCTAGATATACTAGAATTTCAAAAAGGCACAAAAGCGCAAGATATTGACAAAATCATTAATGAAGAAAGTATAAAAATCGGTAAAACAAGAGGACATGAAGATATTTTATATGATTCTAGATTAGGTTGGTATTTTATACCAAACTCATTTAAAGTATTTCTCGACCTAAATGAAGATGAAATGGCTTTGAGACTTTTTAATTCAGAAAGAGATATAACTGAAAAAGGGAAAAATATTAAAGAAGCAAAAAAGCGTGTTACAAAAAGATGGGAATATGAAAATAATAGATACAAAAAATTATATAAAATTGATAACACGAATATGAAAAATTATGATTTAATTATAGATACAAAGGATAAAACTCCAGATCAATTGGCGAATGAAATTTTTAATAAATATACTGAATTTGTAAAAAATAAAAAAAGTAAAATTTCATAATTAAAAAGCTTAAAAATAAATAGACAACAAATTATTAGTTAAAAAATACTAAATAGATGTTGACAATTAAAAAATAATATGATAATATGATATAGTATCGCGGGATAGAGCAGTCCGGAAGCTCGTCGGGCTCATAACCCGAAGGTCGTTGGTTCAAATCCAACTCCCGCAACCATATCATACTATATATTATAAAAATGACTTAAAATTGCTAATTTTGTATGCTATTTTAGGTCATTTTTTCTTTTGCGTAGAATATTGATTCTTTTAATAACTCTATACATTTATTGTCAATATCAGAATTATGCTTTGTATTACAGCGTCTATTATACTACTCGTTTTTTAGTGTAGAATTGCATAAATGCAAAATTTAAAAAAATTTTCATATTAATATGTCTATATTAGGATATTTATTTGATAATAAAAACCAGAAGAAAATACTGCAATATTAAACCGTTTTTAAACTAGTACAAAAAAACAAAAGGAACTATGAATATAAAGTAAAGTTCCTTTTTATAATTTTTACAAAACAATTGACTGATACATTAACTTGATTTTTTATTTCACTTTTAGTATTTGTTATTTTTAAGTGTATGATAAACAAAAGATAAATATCAGAACAAGTTTTATTAATCTAATTTTTACAGACTAAAATGGAATTTATCTTAAATTTATTAATGTATTAATCAACTAATATTTACAGTGATTTTTATAATTATTTATGTATTTTTTATTTTACATATTTTATTTTAATTTTATTATTTTTTAATATTTTATTATTTTTTAATATTTTATTATTTTTTAATATTATATTA
>CASFHD010000013.1 GCA_949294455.1 uncultured Christensenella sp. | reverse complement strand
AATATTAAAGATAATTAATCTAGATTTTATAATAAATTTCAAAATGTATTAAATAAAAAATACAACGAATAAATATAAAAATAAAAAAATTTTATTAATATATTTGCTTATTCATAAGCAGTCGATTTATATAACGAATATAAAATTATTGAATATTTTTAGATAATATAATAAATATATATTTTTATTCATCGCCAAATTCTCAATTTTTATATTCACAAAAAATCATTTGTTATAAAATTAAATATAATCAAAAAACACCTTTGCGTTATCGCTAAAGTGTTTAGTTTTCTACCTATTTCAGTAGGATTTTAATTATATTTTTTTAGATTTGATCATTCATACAATATTCTCGTTTAATGTTTTTTCATCTACTACAGGAATAGATGTAATTATTGCATCGTCATTATTTGACACAGGCTCTAACAATGGAGGTTTTGGTTTTGGACCTCTTTTCTTAAGTTTCTTTTCTCCAACTAACTTAAAAAACATTTCACCATCGTGTGACTGAAAATAAACACCTATTATCCCGCGTTTTTTTGTATTTAAAACTGTATATGCTGCTCTTTTTCTAGCACCACCTACAATATGACCTAATTTTTTACTATTTGCTTCCACAAAAACATTGTACGCTCTAATTCTCCCCAAATTATCGACAACAGTTATACCATCAAAATTTAGCATTGACATAAAAAGTTCTGCGAGAGCTCCTAATTTTTCTTCATTATACGACTTGGATTGAAAAAATAATTTTGAAAAAGAAATAGGTTCTTTCAACCAAATGCCATCGGCAAACAATCCGTTATCTTTGTATTCTTTGTCAACAACTACACAAATTGTGCCATTAACTTCGTTTATAACGTTTGTGAAAATGTTTTTGTACATTGTTTTAATTTCGTTTAATTTTTTTTGAGTTGTTCTAACTTTTTCAAAAGTGGCGTCAACAAATTCTGATATTTCATTTCTATTATCAATCATTTTATTATCATCAAGCGAAAAGTTCACATATAGAGTATTTCCCATTAATGAAGACAATCTAATACAATACGAATTAATAGGCGAAAGCACTATACAAAATACCTTATTAGATTTTTCTTTTAATGCGTCATTATCATTTAATAAAGCCAACAAATTTTTTTCTTTAATACTAGTCATTGCCTTACATACGCCATAAGATATTTTATTTTCTTTAATATCGGTATAAATACACCAATCACGTTTACTTAGTGAAATCAAAGGTTTCATTCTGCTTTCAAACATACTAGGGTCTTCATCTTCAAACATAGGCACCATAAAACCTTCTTTGACATTTTTAATTAAAGTTTCAATATTATTTGTAAACAACAAATTAGGACGGAATTTTTGTCCTTCTTCCTGATAGTTCAAAAGACCAGTAAACATATTCAGAACTCTAGACAGCAATTTCTCATCAAAATTCACAAAATTATCATTGAAAAATTGAATAACTGCTCCACTAGCACCTGAATAGAAAACATTTTGAACCATAACAACCCCTAAACACCCATCTTTTTTTCAATATAACATAGTATTTTTTTAAATACAAACAATTTTAAAAAATTTTTAAATTTTTATATTTTTTAACAATTTATGCAATAAAATTTTAATTTATAACAAAAAAACAAACAAAATTTAATCTGTTTGTTTTTCATCTAAATAGGTTGCCATCATATCCGCCGTGTGAAGAAAGAATGCCAATGGGTAATCATTAAACGCTTGCCTTAAAGTCGAACTATTAGAAATATTCCCCAAAATTCTAGCATCAAAGCCACCCATGTGCCAGTTTATAGCCATAGCTTCTTCTCTTGATAATTTCATAAATCCACTAATGATATAAACGGATTTTTCTCCGTGTCCATAAGGCAGACTATCTTCAACCGTGTAAAAAGGAACTTGTTCCCACACATTATTGACTTTTGTATTTCTCATTTCAACTTTGTAATAATTTACTTTGCAAATATCATGTAATAGTCCAACCAAAGCGATTGTTTCCATTGTATATTTTGAATTTACTTTATCCTTAAATTCATCTTTTAAAATTTTCATAAGTCTTTCATATACATGAATACTGTGTTCACATAAACCGCCTTCAAAGCAATTGTGAAATCTAGTACTGCAAGGCGCATCAAAAAAGTCACTTGACATTAAATATTCTAATAATTTTTCTGAACCATCTCGTTTGATGTTATCTCTGTAAATACTAATAAATAATTCTTTGCATTCATCTTTATTCATCTGTTTCTCCTAATAGATGTTTATCATTATTGTAATGTGTGTGCAACAAAAGTTTAGAATTGTCTGACAAAGGAGTGATTAAAAAATCGTTATATAATTTAATAATTTCATCATTTGCATAACTTGCGCGCTTTGCTCTTTTTTCATCAGTGTTGTAGAGACCGCTTGCACGCATTTTTTCTACACCTCTAAATTCTGATTTTGGACTTCCTCCACCGCCCACACAACCATGAGGACAGGTCATAACTTCGATGAAATCATAATCCATTTCGCCCAATCTAATCGCATTTAAAACTGTTTGCGCCATTTTAGTGCCATAGATAACTGCGACTTTAACATTTCGACCGCCTATTGATACATTTGCTTCTTTAAATTCAGAATCGCCTCTTACCGCTTTTAAATTTAAGAAATCATCACTTGGGTCTTTTCCTTCCACCAAAAAATATGCTGTTCTTAATGCTGCTTCCATAACACCGCCACTCGTTCCAAATATAACGCCAGCACCTGAACTATGCGATAAAAGACTATCAAATTTATCATCTTTTAGAGATTTAAAATCAATATTTTTTTGTTTACCCATATTAATTAGTTCTTGTGTTGTCAAAACAATATCAATATCACTATAAGGCTCTTTATCTTTGTTAAATATGTAGCAATTAGACAATTCCTTTCTGCCTCTTTCATATTTTTTCGCTGTACAAGGAACTATTGCACAACTAACTATTTTAGTAGCTGGTATATTCATCTTTTTTGCAAAATAAGTTTTTACCATTGCCCCTATCATAGAAATAGGACTTTTAGTAGTTGATAAATTTTTGATAAAATCAGGTTCAAAATATTCAACAAACTTTACCCAAGCAGGACAACATGAAGTTAGTTGTGGCAAATTTTTGTTTGTTTTTAATCTTTCAACAAATTCGCTTGCTTCTTCCATAATGGTAAGGTCTGCGCCAAAACAAACATCAAAAACATATTTTGCACCCAAAGCACGAATATACGATACCATTTTATTTTCTATATTTGTTCCAAAATCTACACCAAATGCTTCACCCAACTGAACACGAGTAGATGGTGCAGTAAACGCTACTAATACTTTATCTGGATCATTTGCCGCTTCAAAAAATTTTTTTGTATCATCTACTATTTTCAATGCTCCTGTAGGACAATTTAAAGCACACTGCCCACAATAGATACAAATTGCTTTATCGTTTGTTTTCTTCAAATCAAAATTTCCATTTACGCCTATTTTATATTTACAGATATCTTTACATCTTCCACAATTTACACAAAGACTTTCATCTCTATAAATAGAAGGATTGTCTAATTCAAATGGTACTCTAATATCTACAAAATCGTGTTTCATTTTATTCTCCTTTGTTCAACATTTTAACATTGTCAAGATTAAAAGCATTTTTCATCTCTATAAAACAATCAAAATTAGCTTGATTTAACTTGTCTAAAAGATTAGAAACATTTTTAGGTCGTTTATAAATAGAAACCTTGTATTTTTTCATAAGTTTATTTTTTAATTTTAAAACAGACACAAAATCTTCTTCAGAATATATCAATGCCAATTTTAATTTTTTAGGTTTTATTTTATTTGTTTTTTCTAATATTAAATAAGTTGGCTCAAATCCCAAACCAAAACCTACTGCTGGTATATTTACTCCCAATAATTTCTGGCTAATTTTATCATATCTTCCGCCACCGCCTATGGCTCTAGAAAATTCATTTGAATAAGCTTCATACACAAAATCTGTGTAGTATTCTTGACCACGAACTATTGTAACATCAAATACACAATTAAAACCTTTTGGCAAAACTTCTTTTAATGTATCTAAAATATAGCAAATACTAGAAATATTTTCCGCTTTCACTCCATATTTTTTTAAAGCATTTAAACCTAATGTTTTTATATCATTAATTGAATTAATTAAAATATCAACTTTTTGCTTTTCAAAACCTTTTGATAATAACTCATCACTAACTTTTTCTACAGGTAATTTATCAAGTTTATCAAGTGAAATGCAAATTGATTTTTCATAAGTTTCATCAAATCCCGCATTGGAAATCAAATCGTGCAAAATCTTTTTTGAATTTAGTTTCATTGTTATGTTCTTAAGTCCTATTTTTTTATAAACACTCATAACTGTTGAAATAATTTCAATTTCAGCTCTGCTTGAATCATCTCCTAAAATATCAATATCACATTGAATAAATTGCCTATCTCTACCCTTTTGTGGTTTTTCTGCTCTAAACGAATAATCAACTTGGATAGACTTAAAAGGCTTTGGCAATTTTTCAATATTATTTGCATACATTCTAAGAAGTGGCACTGTTAAATCATACCTTAATCCTTCTGAAACAATATCATCTTCAGTTAAATTTTCTTTACTTAAATTTAGTTCATTACCACGCTTAACAGTTTTAAACATTAATTTTAAGTTATCGCCACCTTCAGATTTATTGAGAATAGACAAACTCTCAAGAATAGGTGTGGAAATCAAACTAAAACCATTTAACATATATTCATCTATAATCATTCTTTTTAAACAATCTCTTAACTCGGCAGACTTTGGCAAATAATCATAAGTCCCCTTAATTGGATTAGCGTTCATAAAACTCCTTTAAAAATCAAAATATGCTGTAATTTAGTATAAAAAAATAATACCTAAAAGTCAAACAATAGTGTTAACTAAAAGGTATTATTTTAATTTATAAAGTTTATAATTTAGTGATTTTCACAAACCCGCATAATATATCATTATAAGAATAAGTGTAAATATTTTTATTTTCATCTTTTCCTCTAACTGTAAAGACGCTAGGATAAACGCTATCAATAATTCCTGCGAAATAAATCATTTTTTTTCTGCCAACATTGACTTCAAAATTAAATTCTTTTCCTTTCATTAATTTTATTTTGCCTTTTACCTCGTTTAAAGCCATAGGTTGTTGTTTCATAACCACTCCTTAACATATTTTGGCAAATATTTTCATTAAAATACGAATTTTACAATTTTAGACAAAAAAAGACATTTAAAATGCCTTCTATTTTTTATAAGTTTTATAAGCACAACTGACCTTATATTTATATGAGAAATGTAAATATATAACTCCTTTAAAATGTGCTAAAATAATAAACTTAAAGTATTACATAACATAATAATTTTATAACAGAAAATAATTTAATTAAACTCTGCTCGCAATTATGTAAATATTTAATCCCAATTGATTTAGGTAATATTCTTGTTCGATATTTGATAAGAATATGTAAGCGAAAAGTTCTAACCTTTCACCATCTTGCTGTAGAGTAATAGTACTAGGATTTATAGTGCTGTCCAAATAATAGTAGTTATCATCTGAATTAAAAATCCAATTTTCAACAGAACTATTTGTAAATAAATTTGCTATAACATTACTACCATAAGTACATTCAACTTTAAACTTGACTTCATATTCAACATTTAATGGAAGTTGAAGGGCGACAGACAATAACAATCCCCGTTCTGCATATCTTCCGCCTATCAACTCGTTAGGTAAATAAAATTCCGAAATATTTTTATTATTGACATAGCACACAACTTCATCATCACTATCCAAATAAATATGTGCATCATAATTATCTCTTAACAACAGCAAATAAATTATTAAATACCCACAAACAAGTAGCCACAAAATTAGCAAAACTATTGCAAGAAGTTGTTTACGCTTTTGTCTAGGAGCTACAACTGTTACAACTTCTTCTGTATCATCAGAAACATTATTAGATTGAATTAGTTCACTATCTGCATTGCTTTGATTTGAATTATTTACTGATTTATTTGCTTTCACAGATTTTTTTGCATTATTATTTTCCGATTCACCAAGTTTAACTGTAGGTGAATAACTTTCATTCATAATTGAAGTTTTTTTAGTAAGTTCATCTATCTGTGCATCAAGTTTAGTTTTTTCAACCTTTTTAGTAGCAGAAGAATTAGGCTTTTTAGAGCCTCTTTGTAAATCATCTTCTTTTATTTTATTTATTAATTCTTCTCTTGAACTTTTACTCATATTCCCTCTTTATGAAAAATTTGAAGTATCTGCTTCGCACACAATATACAAATTAAACACCGCATCATCATAATCCTTTAATGCATCGTATGACAAAGTAAATCCTGTAAACATATTCATAGTTTTATCATCAGCAATAGTACTGTCAATAAAATTACCGCTTGAATTTGATTGATAAACATACCAACCATCATTGTCTTTATTAAATGTATTAGTAAAACCATTGTCATCAATTTCACTACCAACAGATAGAGTTAAGCCATCAGTTTTGACGACTCCATCAAGTGAATAAAATATTTTAAATCTAAAGTACACAGGTGCACTTTCATAATTTCTGACAATTATATTTAACGCATAGAATGTATCTGGATTTACTATAGATAGATTTAAACTATCTATAGTGTAAGGTACGCCATCGTCAAGTTCGTAATAAACATCTCCTACAAAAATCGTACCAACCGGGAAATTGAAACCTATAGCGCTATTTATAAAATACTGATATGATGAATCCGCTAAATTATCGACACTTGTAGTTGCTTTCCAACTGCCAACTGACCAATTAGAAGCATTATTAAAGAAAGTAACATCTTCAAAATTTGATGGATTAATCAAAGTTGCAGAATTGTATTTGTAATTTCCTTTATAATTAAATTTAGTATCTTCTGAAGAATAACAATTATTAGTTGCAAATGTTGAATAACCCACAATATCGCCTGTTCTTCCGTTTGGTGAATTTATAAATGTGTTTGCTGTAAAACAATCAGAAATTGTTGAAATACTTGTTGTTAAAATTCTGCCTACCAAACCACCAGCACTAGCATTATTTGAAGACGTATTTGAATAACTAGCCGTGATATTATTTACTGCATAGCAGTTAGAGATATTTGCACCTAACATATACCCTACAAGTCCACCAACCGATTGTAAACTAGTAGAAGTTGAAGATGTATTTTTTACATAGAAATTTAAATCTGAGAATGAATTAGAAACATTATTGATATAAGTTGCATTATCCTGTGAAATATGTCCTACAATACCGCCTGCATAAAGAATTTGAGTAGTTGAAATGTTCGCAGTAGTATTAGTATTATTTCCTCTTACAAAACAATTATCTATTGTAGTATTTTGAATATGACCAGCAATGCCACCAAATTTGATATTTGAAGTCGAATTAAGATTTACATTATTTATAAATACGCCCAAATTTAAAATTGTTGCATTTTGAAGATAACCAAATAATCCATATTGTTCATAATCCCAGTTATCTGTCATAGTAAGATTATAAATTACATGACCATTTCCATTAAATGTGCCTGCAAAATATCTTGATAAATTAGTACTATTAAATCCAATAGGAACCCACGAATTTTGTTCATTTAAGGTTATGTTTGTATTTAAATTTACTGTGTAACCATCGAAAGAATCGCCATAATCATTTATACGACTTTTAAAATACGCTAAAGCCTGTGCCGTATTCAAATCCAGCGTTTTATTTACAGTGCTTATGATGTAGCCATCAGGTGCTACTGCAGGTATATTGTAATCATAATCTAAAGAATCACCCTTGCCCATACCTAGATATTGTTTGTTTACTTTTACATTTTGACTGCCGACTTGCATAATATAATATGAATTATTTGTAGATGTATCTTTACCGCTATAGAAATATGAAATTGTATAAGAAATTGTTGAAAACAAAATGGAAAAACCTAGCAGTACAACTGCCAAAATTAAATATATAGATTTTTTCCTTTCATTATTAATCATCAACAACTCCTTAACTTTCTTTTGCGTATGCTTGTAACCATCTTGTAGGATATGGATAACTATTAATAGCACCCCAAATACTATTTAGAGCAGAAACTTTTTCAGAGCCGTTTTGAAAATCTGCTTGTACAGTTTCTATGTAAACTCTCACTTGAAGTTTTTTGCCTGTAATTTCTGAAAAATCATCATTGTAATTTGCGTATAAATCAGGATTTACTGCACTGAAAGAATTTAACTCTTCTTTTGAGTACATATATATTGAATCTGCAATATCGTATGGAGTAGTTGAAGTGTAATCTGCGCTATCAATTCCCGGCATATAAGCAGTATCGTTATTACTTCCATTTACGAAATAATATAGACCATCTCCAAAAATTGAATTGTATTTTTCAATTGTTTTGCTTTGTACAAAATAGTTAGAATTTGGTTCTTTTACGCTACTGCCTTGAGAATATCCCAAAGCAAAATATTTTCCATAATCTTTAGAAGTATCAGCCGTAACTGTCTGATTTCCATTCCCGTCATCAACAATGTCAACAATATATACATTCAAACCAATTCTTACATACTGATTAATCGTTGCTGTATTCCAAATTGCGAGAGTCGTATTATTTAAACTAACACTTTTTCCATAAGATATATTTGAAAATTCTTCATCGCCAAGTGTTAAAATTATAGAATTTTCACTTAAATAATTTTGATTTTGAGTGTATGTTGTGCCATCATTATCTCTTGAACAAAATACCGCACCAACTTTACCCAAAGTAATAACATTAGCAGTAGAACCCACAGTCGCGGTAAAATATGAATAAGTTGCTTTAACAAACATACTTCCTGTTATAATAAACACAATAACAGCGATTATTAATATTAAAGATAATCTTGATTTTTTAATATCCATATTTTACCCTCCTTTTAACCTAAATTATTAATCAAATCTTCATAATTTTTATAAACTGTAAACTTTTGTTTCATAATCTCAGCCCAAGCTAAAACTTCACTATTAGGCTCACCTTGTAACCATAAAATTCTGTTGTCATTATTTATGTCATAGTAACTATCAATACTGTTTGCTTGTGAATGTTCAATATAATCTACCGATACATTCAATAAAATTATTTTATCATAACCCACAGCATTTTCTGGCAAAACAATATTAGTAACAATAGATGAATTTTGACCTGCACGCAATATACTTTTGTAATAAAAATTGTTGCTTCCAAATTGATTAAACCATTTATTATTGGATGTATAAGTTACATTATTCAATTCAGTTTCAATATTATTGTTTTGAACAATTACAGGTGTTATACTTATCATCAAATCATAATCTTTAGATGTCTGATTTAAAATGAATAAATTTATATTAACACTTTGATTTTCACTAGTTATTATAGTGTTACCTAAAACTGACAAATCCGTATCACTATCAACCTTTCCTTCAAGATATGAAACTTGTGCAAAAATTCCACTTGCCTTTAGATTTAATGTATTTAAACTACTTGCGACTTTAATGCCTGTAAGAGCAACAAAAGTTTCATTTGGTTTTAAGTTTAAATTATCAAAGTTTAAACTTATTGTTAAATAATTACTTCTTTGTTGATTTGTTGAACTATCATTAACACTTTGATAATACTTTGTGTCTGTTGTAAAAGTATAAATTGCATCTTCAATTATTCCTAAATTATTATAGCAGGTTATCAATCCAGAAGTATATGAAATCATAGGAATTTCAATATTTAAATTAACGCTTGTAGCAATTTGTTCAGTGTTATTTTTAATTGCCACAAAATAAGGATAATCTCCACCACTTGTAGCCGTTTGAATATCAGTATCTTTAACGCTAGTAATAATTTCAGCTGATAAACCTTTTGTTGTATTTGCATTAGTTGAAACATAATTGCTGTCTTTTGTAACATTAACAATTTCTACATCTAAAGACACATAAATATCGCTTAATGTTGTGTTTTCTTCAACAAACGAAATACCGTTTAATACATTAATTTTAGATTTCGCAGGAATATATGCTGTAAAAGTAGTGTTTTGAGCATCTGCGGAATTTATATTTAATCCATACCCTGTATTAGATGTTTTATTAGTTGTAGATGAATATGTAAATGAATAGTCTTTTGAAAAATAATAAATTAAATTCGATTGAATACTAGGTATAATTTTAAATTGAACGGTAACACCTACATCTTCGTCATTTTGTAATGAAACATCAATATCTTGCAATGTGTTAAAATAGTAATCTTGACCAGATTGTAAACTATCGCGATAACTTGTTTGCAATGAATATTTTGTTGTGCTTGTTCCAGTTGTTCCAGCATCTAGCAAACTAGAATAACTAACCCAATTATTGTTGTAATAAATGTAAGAATTAATTAATTCATCTGTTTCTTCAATTTCTCTATACAAAATACCTTGTCTGTTGCAAGCCATATAATAGTTATTGCCGACTCTAGCATAACTGCCAAAGTTATCTGCAACATATAGACCTGTAGAGCGTTTGAAATGAGTCAAACTATCCAAGTTAATATATACAAAATTATCTACCGTTCCATCATTATTTGCATTAGCATAAATTACACAACAATCATAACTTTCATTTTCTTCAAATTGCCAAGTATATCTATCTAAACCACTAATATCAACGACCTGTCCAGAAGATAAAGTCAAACTATTTGAACTACCCACATAATAATACCTTCCTTTAAATTTGACATAGCCACCTGAACTTAATGGGTAAAAATAGAATTTTGTTAAAGAAGGAATAAATTTAAGTCCCGCATTTTCTGTGTATGTTACAGAATTTACTTGTCCATAATAGTCCGAAACATATACATAATCTGTTACATTTTTATTACTTGAGTTAGAGTTATCAATGTAATAATACTCGCCTGACATACTAGAGAACATATATAATGCGCCCTGATAATCAGTTGAATTGTAAACCTTTAAATTATCAGAAGTCATTTTAACGCTATTTACTGCATTTTTAATAGTTACTTGTATTGAAATATATAAATACGAATTTACATAAGTTTCAAATAAGTCATCAATAGCAATGTTATCTATATTTATGCTTTTAATTAATGTAACATAAGTTGCTTTGTCAAATGCTTTATTTGAAGAATATTTATAACCAACTCCAGCTGATGTGTCTATAAAGTTATCATCTATTTCAAACGAAATATCATCGACTGATAATGGCTGAATTGAACCTTTATCTTCACTGTCATTTGGATTAACATAATAAAGTAAAGGTGTTATAGTAACATCAATATCTACACTTTCATAAGTCGGAACAACTAATAATCCAATACCTGCATAATACCTTTTGCTTGCAATTTCATTTTGAATACCGCTTCCATCGTCAGCGACAATTGTTATACCTGAACTAACATTGCCAACAATATTGTTATTTTCAATAATATTAGTATCTGAAAGATATTTTAAATTATTTTCGTTGGCGTATTTCATTGGATTGTCAATATTTAAATAAGTTGATAAAACTTGTCTAGTGTTATCATTTATTCTAGTATTATCAGAAACATAAGTACTAGTCATCAATCTTTTGCTAGAAAATGAATTTCTAATTGTTGTTGTATATGAATACCACTCTTTAATGGCAGTATCAGAATAATTTGTAAAAGTTGAATTAATATATTGATAACTTACTGAATTGATATTAGCCATTTGAGTTGTGATAGAATTAATATTTGAATTAATATCACTTGCAAAATACGACAACGAGTTATCACTATTGCAATAATCAACAGACATATCAATTTTTAATTTTTGACCTAAATAATCTGACTCATCTAAAGTCGTATTATCATAAAAAGTAACACCGGTTAAAACTGTTATTTTTTGATTGTTACTAGCAGGCAACGCACCCAGATGATAAAGAACATATTCATACTCTTTTTCACTTCCATCTGCGTTTAAGGAATGTCCAACGAACCACTCGTCTCGATTAGCAAAATTTAAAATAACATTTTTTGTAGTCAAAGTTTCATCAGTATATTGTAAAGTTAATACTATTTTTACATCAATATCATAATTTGAAGAATATGTAAATGAAATATTTCTCTCGTGTTCACCATAAGAAAAGTCAATTGGCAAACTAGTAGCAGAATTATCTACAGATATATTTGTTTGTCCGGTAGAAGAAGCAAAAGAAGGAAATACCGAGGAAGTTCTAGTTACTAATGATGCTATAGTCGGTATGATTATAATAAGAGAAAATACCATACATAAAAGTATGGCTAAAACCAATATTAAATTTGAATATTTCTTTTCTCTTAACATAATAAACCTTTTATAATAATTTACAATCAAACTTATTATTTTCTTCATTTAATTGCCATTCAAAGTCAATTATCCTAACTATAAAATATACATTTAAAATAACTAACATAATTATTAAAACATTTTGTTTTATGAACGCAATAAATTTACTAAATCCTTGTAGTGTAAACATTACTTTACCTTTTACATCTTCTATTGTAATAGGTTTATCGTATTCGTTAGGAGCATTGTTATCTCCTTTTGTGATTATAATACTTCCTTCATCAGTTGAATTTACTTCCCTAGCGAAACAAAATATCAAATTTGATTTATCTTTCCCCAAACATTTAAAAGTATATTCATTATCTCCATATACATAAAATGTTTTAGTTCCATCATCTTTTTTAAAAACATTTTCAAAATAAAATGTATATTCATTCATCAATTCATCAGTATAATTATAAATTAAATAATAATTTCCATTTTTGAAAATATATTCTTGATTAGTCTGATTATCTGTAAATCTTGTAAAAGTTGATAAATTTTCTTGAGAAGGTTCTATAATATCATAAATAAATGCTATTCTATGAGTAATATTAGTATTGCCATTTGCCCAAGTAATAATATCTCCTAATTCATAACTATCAAAAGATTTTTCATAAATAACATCTGATTTATATAAAACAGGCTCCATACTGCCTGACATAACTTCGTAAGATTTTAAATTCAAGCAGTATGTTGCCATCAAAAACAATAAAATACATATTACAGCCGAATAGAATAAGCACGAAAGAATTTGACACACCCAATAGTGTACACCTAATCTTTCTTCCTTTAATTTAAAGAATACTAATTTATTCATTGTTTCCCCATATTTATTGTTATAAAATATTTTGATTATATTCTATCGTTCCGCTATTTTCTACAGAAATTGCAGTTTGTGCGTTTGTAGATACCGCATCTATATTTGTCTGTATGTTATTTTCTGCAAAAGATACTTTCACTATAGTTGTACAATTAGATATATTAGATGAATTGTAACCTGCGACGCCGCCAACAAATTTAGTATAATTTCTAGAATCGTTTAAACTGAAGTCTACCAATCCGCCGTCAATAATACCAAGATTATGACCAGTTATACCTCCAACATAAACAGTAGTAGCCGACAATGAAGATATGTATTTGTTTATAACAGTTACAGATACTGAACAATTTAAAACATTTACGCCATCAAACATTCTACCACTTATACCACCTATGAAAATTGAGTTATAAGTTGAAATATTTAAAACTTCTATTCTAGCATCTTCAATTGTAATATTTTCTAATGTTATATTGTTAATAACGCCGTTGCTTCCTATACTTTTTGAAATAAATCCAATGTCAATAACTTGATTAATATTTAATAAATCAACATTAATTATAGGACTTACTAAATGAAGATTTTTAATTATTGCGCCTTCCCCTAAAACAAATAAACCAATTTCCCCATAGTTAGATATACTATAGTTTACTATAAAAGTGTTATTACAGTCAAATGTTCCAAAGAAAGTTTCTTGATTTGCTATAAATGTTACATTAGAAAAGTCAATACCTGAAGTTTGTTCTTTTGCATCAGCATATTCTAATTTGAAGTTTGCATAAGGGTAATATTTTACATTCTCTAATTGTTCTTCAATAGTAACAGTAATACTGCCACCAAATCCATCTGAATAATCAAAGTTTTTAATAATGTAAGGGTTATCTTCACTTCCATTACCAGAGGCAAATAAATAGAACGCTAAATAATTAGGTGTAGCAAGAGTTGCATCAGAATAATAACCATTATTTTTAGCAACTTGAACTTTTATATCAGTCAACAGACCGACATATTTAGGTCTAAAAATCCATTTACCTAAATCAGTATCAAAATTATTATCATAAGTACAAATTTCAACAACACTTATATCTTCAGCAATAAATTGATTTTTAACAGTATAGGTAAAGATGTAGGAGTAGGAATCATCATCAACGCCATCCCAAACAAACGACTTCAAATCATCGTCAAAGACAACGCTTCCTTCGATTAAAGACTCTGGTTTTTCTATAACAAATTCAATAGATGAATTGCCATTTAAATACCCACCTTCGCCACCAATTGCTTTAATTGTAATAATGATAGTTCCGACTAAATTTGCTTGTTCTTCTTGAGATAAGTCATCTAAATTAAATGAATTTGTATTAGTATATTTGCTTACAACTGTTTGATTTTCATTAGAAGTTAATACTATTTGATATTTTAAAGCATTTTCTATTTCTTTCCAATTCAAAATCCTACCTGTTTCATCAACACTTACATCTTGACTAGATGATAAATTTGATAATTTTATAAAGTTAACAATTTGACTATTTGTACTATTCAAATAAACATTGCCACCAAAAGCCTGAATCTTAACATTGACATTGCCTGTAAATCTGTCATCATTTAGTTCATAAAAATTATCTGTTATATTATCAACGACAATTGATAATGATTTATCTTGATTAGTTATAGACAGAGTGTAACTTATAGCATTTTCAACTTTATCCCAATTTATATAACCATTTCTACTTTCATCGACCGATACACTTGAAATATTGGAAGGAGTAGAAAGTTTTATAAATCCATCATTTCCTTCTATATCTGTATTGCTGGAATAACTAGCATTCAAGAAAGCATAATTATCAGATATATTATAACCTAACAACCTGACTTTCAAATTATATTTGTAATCACTAGATAATGTTACCAACGCTCCACTATCAACAATGATTTGATTATTATCCGACAAAAGTGAAAGTTTTGTTGTTGTATAATTAAGAAGTCTAGTAATTGTATAATTTGTCCCCAAATTATCTGTAAATGAAATAATAACTTCTACTTGTCCATTGTTATAATACTGTATAGAGCCATCGCTAAATTCAACACCATTCAAGAATCCTTCATCATAACTCCATACAATATTCCCACCGCTTATTGAAATAGAACCAGCAGACACTTTAGGTATAATTACTACATTTTTAATTTCACTTAAACTTGAATTTAGAGTGTTATTTAAACTATCTCCAATGACCTTAACAGAAACGCCCACACTAGAATTAATATTTTCAAAAATGGACGCAATATCACAAATAATAGTATTTTGAGAAATCGTAATACCATTAGTAACTTCGCCTGTTTTAACACATATGATTTTTGAAATATCGTTTAATAAAATCTCGTAATAATCAACGCCCGTTACTTTTTCCCAAGATATTAACCCAGAAGAAATTCCAATAGTTATAGTATCAAGTTTTGTTTTAAATTCTAATATTGATTTTTCAGACTTAATATAATAAGTACCATCTTGACCAATCTGTTCATTTTCGCTTGGATTTAATACTAAAGAAAATCTATATCTTCCGCTTTGAAGTTCATTAGGAAGTTCAAATATCAACGAAGGAGAAGTTGTACCATCTGCAAACACAAAGTTTACTACAGACACAAAATCATTTTCAGTTTCAACTAATTCGTATTCGTTATATTCATTTTTCACAAAATATTTAAAACTATTGATTGCATATTCATTATTTGAATAATTAACATCAATATAAATTTTTGATAATTCCAAAGAAGTATTTACATCAATTATTCCAATCTCATAAATAATATTGTGCGGACTTAATTCAAAGTATAATTTACCTTTATATTTTAATAAATCATCATTTGATAATCCTATAACAGTTTCATTAGAATACTCAACTAATTTGGTTGTATTAAATCTACTAATCACAAGGTTATTTGATTGTTTTGAATTTAAGAAACATAGATAATCACCACAAAGCACTGCATTAAACTTAAATGTTGCACCAGTAGTTGCAGAAATTTCAATGCTTTCACCCTCGATTGTAACAAATCTTATAAATTCGTTATTTCCTGTAAAAGGAATATTTTCAATGTAATTCAAATAGATTTCACTACCATCAAATCTTGTCAACACTACTTTTGTATCCAAATCATCGCTAAATTCAAATCTAGTTTGATTGTCATCAATAAATTTAACAACATAATAAGAGTAACTATTAGTTAAATCTCCTGCAACACTTAAATTAAATTTTAATATATAGAAGTTAGATAATGCAGTTATTCCTTTATAGTAATAACTAACATTTTTATAATTAAATTCAATATATGTTTCATTTAAATAATTGTAATAGTTTATTCCAAATTGACTGTCAATCACAGATGATGATATGTCAATTATAGAATTTTGAATAGATAATATAATGTTATCAAAATTTGAAGTATTCACAAGTGTAGAAACGCCATAGTAGTCAACATATAATTGATTTTCTTTTATTGTATAAGTAACATCTTTATAAATAACTTCAGTTATTCCATCAGTTATCATTAAGTATTTAATATCGTTTAATGTAATATAACTTCCGCTTAATCCCGCAACGCTAAATTCATCTGATTGATTTTGGCTACCATAAACCAGTTCAATAGGATTTAAAGTAAATTTCATACTCATATCGGCGCTATCAAGTGTAACGAAATAATCTTTAAACATATAAAAACCATAATTTAAATTGTAATTTTCATTAGGTTTTTCTTTTGTCCACGAGATAACATCATTAGCATAATTGATGATAGGAGCATCTAAAACATAAACATCTGATGAATTCTCATCTGTTTTGTTTGGATAAGAAATGTTATCGACATTTATGCTATCACTTGATACTATCAATGCTCTTGTAATTAAATATGGGACATCGACATCATCAAATACATAACCGTATTGAGTGTTTCCTAAAAGTCGCATACTTACCTTATAATCCTGACTTATAGCATAATTACTGCCATTTAATATTCCCGAAGCATTTTTGTAAGTATATTCTACAACATCATCAAAAATCTCATTCCAATCTATTTTATATAATCTTTGGTATTCGTCCCAATCTATATCAAAATAATACTGATTGTTTTTTGTAAAGTTTTGTGTAATTTCATTTAAAGCATAAGACACATTATTAGCAACTTTTAAAATAATTTTTTCATCGCCATTTGTTAAAGTTATTTCTAGAGTAGGAGAAATTTTATTAGCAACTGCTACAATTTGTCCATTTTCAACATACGCTTTTTCAACTGTTTCAGGTTTAATAAATTCAATTAGTTGACTTTCTTTACCTGCAAACACTTTTTCACTAGAATTACCGTTTGCCAATACTGAAATAGCATAACTTCCAGCAGGCAACTTGCCAGTATCATAATAATTAGTAGCATTTTCAGCATTTTCAAAACCCTCTACTAATTCAAATTGTAAAATATCATAATTAAATTTGTAAATATTGACAGTATAATTTAAACTGCCAGCCACTTGACTCCAACTTATATATTGACTTCCGTTTGTAGAAAAATCAGTAGGTTCAAGAGTTCGTAGAATTGTAAGGTTTGTAAACTCACCACAGAGAATTGAATTTAAGAATTCGCTTCCACCCAAAGAATAAACTTTAACATCATATATACCAGCATTCCACACAAAATCATCTATTGCTTGTTCAAGGTCCACCTCTAAAATATCTTGACTATTTACTGTAGTTTCATAATTATTCCCGGTATAAGCGCCATTAATTTTTTCAAAAAGCATTACTTTATAACCGCTAGCATTTTCAACTCTATTCCAAGATATGATTTTGCTATCCAAACTAGAATTTTTAACTTGAACATTTGTTGTTGCTTTTAAAAGTTCAAATTGTTCAGTGGCAAAATGTGAATTTAATATAGTTGAACTGCTTGAATGAGCTTGAACAGAAACAGTAACAACATAACCTGAGAAATCCGAGCTTGCCAACATATCACTAGATATGTAATTTTCCTGAGTTTCAATATCTATTTTACTACCGCCCGTAAAACCCGATTCTTGACAAAAGAAAGTATAACCAACAGCTTCTACTCCTGAAATAACGACTTTGTCAAAGACAATATTGCCATTATTTACATACATATCTACTATATCATATTTTTGTAACTCTTGTTTTTCGCTAGTTATCGAATTAAAAGCAATTTCTTTTTCTTCACTTGTTTGATAATTAAACACAATTTCATCTTCTACAATAGATTTCATTGCGAATACATAAGCACCGCTATCCTTATATAAATCTTTATCTGATAAAACATAAGAATACCAACCATCAGAAATTGCGACGCTTTGATTTTCATCATTCACATAAATAGTTTGATTTAATCCTGAATTATTTGAAATGTATAGAACAAACAATTCATTTTCTTTACCTTTCCAAGAGAACTCGCCATTTATAACTTTCATTATAGCCCCAGCGGAATAATCTAAAGGTATTTCATTAGTACCATCATCAAAAATAGGTGTACCTAATAATTTTAAAACGACAACATCTGTAGGACTTGAATTAAAATAAGAGTCAGTTTCAGCATTGCATACAATTTGCAATTCAATATTACCATTTAATGTTGATTTGTTTTCTTCAATAATACTCGATAAATCTATTTCGTCATTATTTAAAACAACGATATTTTTTGTAACGCCCAATTCGCCTGTTAAGGACAAAGTATAACTTTCAGCATTTTCTACACTTTGCAAAAATAATTTAGCACCATTAGAATTAGATATGATATCAAAATTGTTTATATCAAGTTTATTTATTAAAAATTCACTACTTATATCACTCGAAATGAAAGTATTTCCACCTATTACTTGCACTTGAAGAGTGTGTTCTCCTGCTGATAAACTTTCAACTATAGCTAAATCATTGCTTCTTATTACAATATAATTTTGCCCAAATTCAACATCGTTATTTGTATAAGAGGTTACTTTTTCTCCATCAACATAAACATCATAACTTGTTGCGTTGTCATTTCTTGTAAAGATAATATTTTGACCACTTCTTACTAAATTATAAACATTTTCAAGTTTTGTTGCTGTCAAATTGTTGTATGTGAAATTAGTACAATATACAATTTGATTGTCATTTAAAATAACAGATGAATAATCAGCTACTGCTCTTATTTTTGCTGTATGGCTACCTGCTAAATATTGATTATCTAAAACATAATTTAAAGTAGTTGAATCAAACACATTAACCTGCTTTTCATCTATTAAAAGTTGATATTTAACATCAGGTATAGTGTTAGGATTGTCCCAAGATAAATTCCCATTTTTTACAGACAAAGTCGGATTTAATAAATTCATCAAAGTAGATGTTAAATTAATGCTACTATCAAAGTAATTTGAAGAAGTGTCTGCAATAGATTTAATACTAATCTCAATTCCATCAGAAAAATCATATTCAGACAAATCCAAATAAAATTCATCTGTTTGTAAAACAGTGTCAAGTCCATTTGAATCAATAACACTTATTTCATATGAAACAGCATTTTCTACATTTTCATAGGTCAATATCACACTATCTATATTGCTTGTTATTGTAAATTTTGTTTCTGCCAACTTAATAATTTTAAACTTATCAGAAGGTACACTATCAAAATAATTCTCAGAATTTCCAACTGCGATTATTTCAATTTCATAACTATTTAAGTTCACTAAAGCATCTGCCAAATCAATATTTTCAGCATCTGAATTTTGAACAATAAGTCTAAATTTGTTAGTTTCAACTTCTTCATAATCTATGCTTAATTCGTTATTTTTTACACCATCTTTATAAAGATTAATTTTATAATCAACAGCATTTGCAACTGCATTGAAATAAATCGAATTTCCCTCGCGATAAATATTTAAAACTTTTCCTAATTTATAGAAATTTTTAATGGTTAAATCGCTATCTACACTGTCAAGTCCGCCTAAAACTTTCATTTCAAATTCAAATGCAGTTTCACTATCAGCCAAAAGTTCATTCAATGGTAATTTAAACATTCCTTCGACTGAATTTAATATAACATTTGATAATTCATATTGATTAGTAATTTTATTTTTAACATTTACTAAAATAGAATAATTATTGTACGAACTATCTTCAAAAGTTATTATCAAATTATTTTCATTTAAAGAAATCTCGCTGTCTTTAATAGATCTTAGTTTGTTAATAACTATATTAGATGTTGTATTGTTTATAAAATACATACTATCAATTTCTCTTGAAATCAAATTTGTTGAAATTGATATATTATAATTGCCAGCAGTTGTAAAAATTGATGAGATATCCACATTTTCAACATCTGTTGGTGTGTTTATTGTGGATAAAGTGTAATTATTTTCATCAATATTGTAAGAAATATTATAGCTTAAAATGTATTTTGAGAATACATTTTCCAAAACCAAATTAACACTTTCCTTATTAAATGTAATTTTAGTATCTGCAATAGATACTACTTTAATAGTATTGCTATAAGATGAATTTAATATATTTGTTCCATTACCAACTGCCACAACTTCAACATTGTACTCTCCAGCTAGTATATTAGAACAATCAAAATTATTATTAGTTATAATTTCTTGATTATCAATTCCTATAATCTGATAACCAGTAGAATTTGCGACATCACTCCAAACTAAAGAATTGTTGTTTACTTGTAAAATAGGTGTTTCTAATTTGTCGAATTCTATTTCAACATTTTCGCTATCAATATGTAAATTATTGCTTGACACAATTTTTACTACAACTTTATAATGCCCTGCAACTATAGATTCAACATTCATCAAATCCAAATTTGTTTCAGGCAAAGTTAAATTTTCTATTAAACTCCAAGGATTTTCACTCTCATTATTTTTATAGATTTTTATGTTATAATTAGAATTATTCAAATTTGAATTATATTTTAAAACACCATTTTCAATTCGCAAATCAGTTACTTGTTCAGGTTTTGTTACCCCTTCAATAATATAATAATCACTAGAAATATATCCTGATTTTACAATTTTAATTTTTAGTGTGTTACTATCTCCCTGTGGTATAATTTCTCGCAAATTCACTTCTTTTGTATTATCTAAAATTTTTACAGGGTCCATTACATCATTCAAATAAATGTAAATATAAAAATCAGTTAAATTTGTTTCAAGTGTTAAAACTTCATCTATAATATCATACCTATTAATTGTAGGTAATTTTGTTATATTGTATGCTTTAGAATTAGAACTTAATAATCCCCCGCCAAGTGCTTTTATATTAATAGTATAATTGCCAGCAGGCAAATTGCTAAAATCATATCTATTTGTGCTTACGGTAACAATTTTTTGTAAACTAGCTGAACGAATATTTAAATAGTAAGTATTAGTATTTGGCACTGCGTTCCAAATTACAAAACCATCTTCTGCAGTCAAATTTTCAACATCGTTTAATTTTGAGAAATTGTAACTAGAAAAACTATATTTTGCGAATGTATTTTTTTCTTCACTAATTGTAAAGACAACTGCAATAAAATCCCTATTTTCTGTCAGTTTTCCATCTAAATTTACAGAGTTTGATTTTAGATTGTCCGACACAAATAAAGGTTCAACTGAAAATATATCAGATTCATCTAAAATATCTTGAGCGTCAAAAATTTTAACTAAATATGAAAATGAATTATCTAAATACTCCCAGGTCATACTAGAATTTGTAATATTAATGTTGTTTACTTTAGGAGCCACATAAAATGACAATACACTTTCACCTTTAATTACATAATGTTCATATAAACTAGATAAACTTTCTACAACAATAGTGTAATAACCTGAATTTAACGCTTTTAAAATTTCGTCAGGAATTGTTAAAGTTTGCGAATTCTCAACAGCGGTCAAACTTAAATTGTTTATTAAATTTCCATTTTCTGAAAATATTTTAGCGCTATATTCCCCTGCGTCTGCCAAAAAACTAATCTCGCTATTTTGATTGATTTTTAAATCTTTTACAGGTTCTGTAAAAACAAATTCTGTTTCAAAATATTCAGAATCAAGATAAGCATTAGTGTTACCAACCGCCTTAACTCTAACTTTTAAAGGTTGATTGTATAACACTTTAAACTCATTATCAAAAATCGCTTCAAAACTAATTTTATTAGTGCCTACTGTGTCAATAGTTTTAAATTCTTCGCCATCATAAGAAAATCCGAATTCATAGGAATTTGTGTAAGCATTAGCGTTTACAATAAAATTGTTATTTTCAAAATTTATTTCGTTAGGGGTTTCTAGTTGGATAGCCTTTGATAACACAGTAACAGAAATCAATGTCGTTTTATTCATATCAACTGAACTAATTTGTAACCAAGCAGAACCAACTGATTTACCGATAATAGATTTATCTTGAATATCAAAAATCTGATTGTTTTCACCAACATAAGAAAGATTATAATTTTTATTAGAAGCATAACTAGGGTATATACTAACCTTTGGAGTATAAGTTTCACCAATTAATATAGAAACAGAATTTTCTTCTACACTTATGCTACTAACATTTATAAAGACACTTTTGTCCTTAAAGCAACCACCACAAAAGCATAAAACAGATGCCACAATTAACAGTAGCATTACATTTAACAATTTATTCTTTTGTTTTGACATAATAACCCCTTAATTATATCTTTATTAATAATTATTTTAACACTTTATAACATTTTTATCAATTTATTTTTTAAATTATTTTATTTTAGTAAATTAAATATTTATTTAATATTTCGAATAAATAAATCACAAATTTTATCAATATTTTTAAAAATCAATTAAATTAATATTTATTTTTTTATTTTGTTTTTAATATT
>CASFHD010000012.1 GCA_949294455.1 uncultured Christensenella sp. | reverse complement strand
AAAAAATTAAATATTATATTACAAATATTAAAATGAAATATTTTTAAAATTGTGATATGAATATATTAAAAAATAATAAATAGCAATATTAAAAAAATGAGTGTAAAACACTCATTTAAGTTTAGTCAATTATCTGTTTTCTATGCCTGAAACTTTAACACTAGGACCCATAGTAGGAGCAACGAAAACGCTCTTCATATAAGTACCTTTAGCGGCTGCTGGTTTTGCTTTATTCAAAGCATTGATAACTGCATCAAAGTTTCTCATAAGTCTTTCAGCACCAAAACTTACTTTTCCTAGAATAACGTGAACTATGTTAGTTTTGTCAAGTCTGTATTCAACTTTACCAGCTTTTACATCTTTAATTGCTTTTGCAACATCAGTTGTAACTGTGCCAGATTTAGGGTTTGGCATTAAACCTTTAGGTCCTAAAATTCTAGCCGCTCTACCGATAACACTCATCATATCAGGGGTTGTGATACAAACATCGAAATCCAAAAAGTTTTCTTTTACTATTTTATCAACAATGTCAGTATCTCCGACAATATCAGCACCATTAGCTTTAGCAATATCAGCATTATCACCTTTTGCAATAACTAATACTTTTACATTTTTACCAGTACCTTCAGGTAGAACAACAACGCCTCTTACTTGTTGGTCTGCTTGACGACCATCAACTCCTAGTTTTACATGAAGTTCTACAGTTTGGTCAAATTTAATAGTTGAATTTTTAGCAATTTCAACAACCTTATTGATAGCTTCTTCTGCAGAGTAATTTTTAGACTTATCAATAAGTTCAATACTCTTTTTCATATTTTTACTAACTTTACTCATTGATTAATCCTCCACTACTTCTACGCCCATACTTCTAGCAGTACCAGCAACCATACTCATAGCAGCTTCAATAGAAGCAGCATTTAAGTCAGGCATTTTGATTTCTGCAATTTTGCGTACTTGTGATTTTGTAATTTTTCCAACCTTTTCTTTAGGGGTTTTACTTGAACCCTTTTCAATACCTGCTTCTTTACAGATTAAAACTGCAGCAGGTGGAGTTTTTAATACAAAAGTGAAACTTCTATCTTCATAGATAGTGATAACACAAGGTATAATATAACCCACTTTGTCTTGTGTTTTGTCGTTAAATTCTTTAACAAATCCTGCGATATTTATACCATGAGGTCCCAAAGATGAACCAACTGGTGGGCCTGGTGTAGCCTTAGCAGCAGGAAGTTGAATTTTAACAATAGATTTGATTTTTTTTGCCATAATTCTCCTCCTAAATGGCGTGGTTAATTGGATAATAAAGATTTTATCCTCCCACGAAATCTCTCTCTTTAAAGGCTGATTAGTTTCCTTATTTTTTTATAGACACCAATAATAATTCATAAAATTTGATTTGTCAATAAGAATTGGAATTTTACATATTTTAAAATTAAATATTTATACAAATAACAAAGTAAAATCTAAAGAAATTACTATTAAAAAATTTGTGTTTATTGTAAGAAAAGGAAGATTAACTAGCCACTCTAATTTGATTTATATTTAATTCGACTTCTGTTTCTCTGCCAAACATTTCAACATTTGCCTTTAATTTTCCATTTTCCATATCAACTGAAGTAACAACGCCTACAAAAGTAGCCAATGGTCCATCTACGATTTCAATTCTATCGCCAACTTTTACATCGTTATTAGTAACAATCCTTTCTAGGTGAAGTCTTTGAACTTCATCTGGAGTTATTGGTACAGGTCTTCCTTTTGGTCCAACAAATCCTGTAATGTATTGTGTACGAGTAACCGCGTGCCAAATATCATCACCATATTTCATTTTTACAATGATATATCCTGGCATCATTTTTCTAGGTACTAATTCTTTTTTTCCCTTTTTTTCAACTAATTCATCTTCCATAGGGATTATAATGTCAAATATTCTATCTTGCAAATTATATTTATCAACAACGATTTCTAGATTTTGCTTAGCAATGCTCTCATATCCAGAATAAGTATGAAGTACATACCAATTTGGCTCTTTATCAATTTCTCTATCTAAGTTTGCCATAAATTCTCCTTATGAACCAGATACAAGCCTAATTAAAGCATTGTATCCAAGACTTAAAACTCTATCAAATCCAAAAATTACCAATGCAAAAACAACAACTACCGCTAGTACAATACCCGTTTGCTTTAATACAGTTTTAAAACTAGGCCAAGTTACTTTTTTGATTTCATTTAATGTATCTTTAGCAACTTTTTTAGTTTTGCTAGGCTTTTTAGTTTTTTCGACTTTCTTTTTATCTGATTTTTTATTAGATTTCTCTACTTTTTCAATAACTAATTTGTCAGATTTTTTAGAATCTTCTTGATTTGATTGTTTTTCAACAGTTGTGCCATCAGTATTAGTTTTAACTATATTTTCAGAGTTTTCAACTAAATTTTCTTCATTTGGAATATTTTTATTTTCTTCCATATACCCACCTTAAAATTATTTTGTTTCTTTGTGTTCAGTTTTTTTAGCACATTTTGGACAGAATTTGTTAAGAACAATTCTTTCTGGATTTTTCTGTTTATTTTTTGTAGTATCATAGTTAATTTCTTTACAAACAGTACATTGTAATCTAACCTTATCTCTTTTTATATTTTTTGCCATACATTTCTCCTAAAAAAAACACCGCAAAAGGTGTTATCTTTAGTTATTATAACTTGTAAAAAAATAATTGTCAATAGATTTCAAAAATTTCTTGTAAAATATTATATAGTAATTCTAAACTAAAGTAAAAATAAATAATGTTTAAACAAAAAATAATTAAAGATATGTAAAATGTTTTTTTAATTCATATTTACAAAATACCGAAAGTCTAATACATTGTACAAAATTAATGTTTACAGTGGAGCAAATAAAATGTCAATAAATGATTTTGTAAATAGCATAAAAAGTGGTTTATTGATAAAAAATGGAGTAATAACAAAAGTTATAGGAAATCCAAAAAAAGTAGTAATACCAAAAGGAATTACAGAGATTGGTGATTTTGCATTTTTCTATTGTTTGTCATTAACCGAAGTTGTAATTCCAGGAACAGTAAAAAGAATAGGCAAAAACGCATTTGAAGGCGTATATAATTTAGCATCTGTAAAAATTTCAAATGGTGTTGAAAAAATAGATGATTACGCATTCTTCTATTGCCCATCACTATCGTCTATTCAAATCCCAGGAAGTGTAAATAAGATAGGTAGAAATGCTTTCTATGGTTGTCCTTCACTAAAGTCTGTAACAATAGCAGAAGGCGTTAAAGAAATCGGGGATTATGCTTTTTCTAACTGCCCGGCATTGAAATCAGTTCATATTCCAAATAGTGTAAATAAAATTGGCGAAGAATCATTTGATGACACTGTAAAAATTATTTATTTACCTCAAGATTTAGCAGAAGATACTACTTTACAAAAATAGGTTTTAAAAATTAAATAATAATTATTTGTGATGATTAAATATTACAACTAATGCTAACTAAAACTAAATATGATTTACATTCCATTAGTTAATATTGTTTAAAATTTAATATTTAAGATACATTTCGTTTTTATTAAAAATTTATACGATTAAAATTATAAACATATTTAATTAGTATTGATAAATAGTGTAAACATATTTTATTAATATCTATAGATTAAAAAAACTATAACAATTTTTCAAATTTAATTTTAAATTTCAAAATGATTATTGCAAAAAAATTTAATTCTTATGGCGTTATAAGAGATGTTATTATAATGGTTACTCATTTGTATATATAAATTAAGTTTAATCTTTACAATAAAGGTAATATTTAGATTAGAGAAAAAACGAAAAGCCGTGCTAGATTTTTTGCCTACACAACTCTATCGCATAAGCTTTTATTATTCGCTATTGCATTTCTGTTAATAAAGGATTAAGCCAGCTTAACCGAACATACATTTGCGTAAATTTTATTATTAATTTTCTATATTTTTAAGTTGTTTTTTGTTGTTTGAATTGATAAAAAAACTTGTTTTATAAAATCAATAGATTTCTTTCTCAAACCGTCTATGTTGCTTTCAAATTCTTTTCTTGAAGGACTATTCCATAATTTTATTATTTCAGCCACATATACACTATTATTTTCGTCACTGTTTTTAATATACTCTAATAAGAATTTTATTTTATCTTCAATAGAACCTGTCTTCAAAAATTCAAGAACTTCGGATTTGAACTTAGGCAAGATTTTAGTGTTTACTTTTGAAAGAATTAAAGAATGATCTTCATTGAATTTATTAATTGAATGTATCATTTGTTCAAAATCTCTTATAACTTTAATTAAGTCAGTTTTTGAATCAATGAATTTTTTTAATATTTGATCAATATTCATTTGATAAAAATCTTCTATTTTTAAAACAAAATCAGGATGTTTCTCTTTAAAATTAGAAATAATAAAACAAATAAAATTTATATCCTTCATATTGCTTTCAAAAATAAGACTAGCATATTTAGTTAAATTCTTACCATTAGTTATTCCATTGCCAACTTCATACATAATAATTTCTCCTAAAACTACGATAATCGATAAATAAATGTTAACACATATATTATAAAATGTCAATTTGAAAATAATTCAATCTTATTATTTTAAAATATTTGCACCTTTTGTCGATTGTCTTTTAAAACTAATACAAAAAGGAACTATAATTTAAGCGTATAGTTCCTTTTATTTCTTTAATATATTCAAAAGGGTTTTACCTTAAGTCCTTATTTTTTTATCATTTTTTTAGTTTGCTGAATCTATTTTTAATACGATAGAATCAGGTCTTGAAGTCAATTCTTTTCCAATGTAGAATCTGAATACATCGACACTCTCGCGATAAATCACAAAGCCACCAATATCAACAGATTCACCAACACTTACAGATACATTATTATTATTTACAGATAATGTGTAATCAGTATTTGTGTTGACTCTCATTACATAATAACCTGTTAAGTATGTTGTTTCATCTGTCCAAGTAGAGCCATTCATATCTAATGAATATTGTGCTCTAATATTATCCGTTGGTGTTGCTACAGGATTCAAATCGCCTTCGTTATAAGTCAATTCATATTCGTAGCAAGTTAATGATACCGTACCATTGAAATTACTGTTAGGGTCTATTGTGAAATATTCTTGACCTAGATTAATTTCTACGACTGGTCCCAAAGATAAATTATATGCTTCTGTATTCCATACAATGTTAACTTCTCCATAAGAATTTACTGATACTTTTTGAAGTGAAGTATTTTCAAAACATTCAAATCTAATAGCACGGTAATTCTTTTCGATATAACTTTGTAGAACAGAAATTGTCATTTTAACTTCGTGTCCAATATAGAAATATATCAAGTTATTATTAACATCTAAAATGTAATAATCGTTATTTTCAACAATTACATTACCCCAATACCATTCATCAGAATTGATAACAAGTTGTCTGCTTTCTTTCTTTTCATAAGTATAATTAGCCTTTGAATAAGTTAGATATTCTAAAACTTCAAAATAGATTATACCAGAAGAAATTGAATGAGACAATTCGTAATCTACAATACCTACATTTCTATTAGTAGTAAAGTTTTTAATAGTTTCATTTTCTTTCAAGTAAACTCTGTATAGACCAAAGTTAGAATTTGGACTTACAGTACCTTTTAATGTTCCAAGTTCAGTAGGTTTAACAACGACTTTATCACCGTTAGAAATATCAAGTGTGCTGTTATTTCCGAATAAACTTTCTATTTCAGAATTAGATTTAATGAATTGACCATCGTCATCTGCGACATCACTAAAATGCACTGCATTTTCAATAGTTGCCGTTGCATTATCTAACTGAACATCAAATACGCCTAAAATGTAATACTTTCCTAAAGTAAATGTAATATTGTAATTTTTATTTTCTGATACTGCCAATATGTTATAGATACCCATCACATCGCCTTGGCTTCTAGTTAATGTGATTTCAAGTGTAGAATAATCATCACCGGTTGGCAATTCTGCACTTAACTCACCTTCTAATTGTTGAACTTCTGTATTGTAACCATAGATACCATATTGATTAGGGATAACTACACTTAAATCAAATTTAGAAATTGCAATAGATTTATTAGCAGTTGCGGTTTGTTTAGTGATGTTATCAATAGCTCTAATAGTTAAAACATAGTTGCCTGCGATTAAAGGTGTACCTGAAATTTCAGTATCGACAATTTCAAGTCCGGTTTCAGTTATGTCTGTAACAATGCTATCAATAGTTAAAGATATCAATTCATAAGAATAATCTCCTGAACCATTGCTAGCGCCTGCAAAGTTAGTACTATATGCAGTTTTGTATTTTCCAGAACTTAAAGTTTGAGTAGAGAAATTCAAGACATTAACAGTAGCATTCACATAAATGTTTACAGTTTCATTCACTCTTTCCACTGTATAATTCGTAGGGTTCAAAGTGTCATTATCAAACGAACCATACATAGATTCCCAATTAGTAAATTCACAACCTAAAGTAATAACTGCTTGTAATTTCACAATTTGTTCAAAGTAATATGTACCGCTACCTGAAACTGAAGATGCACTTGGTACACCAGGTACTACAATTCCTTGACTGTCTTTTGCATCATTAATAATGATATTAATAGTTCCTTGTAGTCTTTCATAATACAAGTAAACCACAGTTGTGCCATTTGGACTTATTGTAATATTATTTACACTGTCTGAAGGATTTCCTGTTTCGTTACCGCATATGAAATTAAATCCATATTTATCTTTTGCTAAATCGTTTATGTTTATAATGCTATCAGAAAGTCCGCTTAATTCTTCAACAGTGCTAGTTGTGTAACTTAATGTTACAGTTAAATTATCATCTTGAGTTAAATCTTGATAATAATGTCTTACCACATATCTAACACTGCTAGCTTGCCAATGAGCGTAAAGAGTAGAATCATCATTGATTAAGTAAATAGTAGTAGATTCAACTTTTGTTCCGTTATCAGCATCAGTAAACCAGCCGATAAATTCGTAACCTGTTCTAGTAGGAATAGGAAGTTCGCCATAAGGTTGATTATAAACTACTTGTTTAGATAATTCATCTACATTACCACCATTTGCATCGAATGAAACAGTATATGTTGCATTAGTCCATTGAGCAGTAAGAGTAACAATTCCGTTAGTTTGTAAACTTAAAACAAAGTATTTGTCGTACAAAATGTTATTTACTTCAGTTACATAAGTACCAGGATTAAATTCATTTGTTGCTGAATATCTAGCAGTATTTTCATTGTAGCCAGAAATCAACCAGCCAACGAAGTTATAACCATCTAATACAAATTCATTTGCAGGTAATTGCACAATTTCATCAAATTGAACTTCAATGCTATTCATAGAGCCTGTAGCAACAAAGCCATCTTGAGAACCACCTACAAAATTAATTGTATAAGTGTCTGCCAACCAATCAGCAGTAATTGTTACACTGTCGGACGCACCGAATGTATAAACAAATCCATTTTCTGCAAAGTCTAAGTTTAAAGTATCACTTGTCCAACCATTGAACGAATAACCTCTTCTTAAAATTTGACCAAATTGTAAAGTCTGACCATAAGTTTTAGTTATTGTGAAACTGTCGAGCGTAAAGATTTCTTCTTCATTACCAGAACTATTTGAGATGTAAGAAATGCCGTAAAGCGTGAATAATTCTTCATCGGTCAAGCCTTCGTGCTGTTTAATCATATCAAAGTCTTCTGTGTAATTAGGATTTACTGTAAGAGTAACATCTTTGTATGCTCTAATGAATGACTTGTAATAACCTTGTTCAATTAAGAATTCAGTTACAAAGTATGAATAAACATTTCCACTCACTTGATTGTTTATATCTGAATATAGTGGGAACATACTTGCATAATCTTCAGTGTCAGTTGCAGGATTGTATGACAACCAACCATAATTCCAAGTATAAGTAACACCATCTACAACTTCAGAATGAGTAGCTTCAGTTGAATATTCATCAGTATAATATTCAACAAGATTTCTAGTAGCATCAAATTGCCAATTATCATAAACCAACTTAATAACATTAGATGGTCTATATTTTGCATAAATTTTAGAATTCAATGAATTGTTGTTAAACTTCACAGAACCAATATCAATATCATTTAATAATTTAATGCTTGCATTATTGCTTAATTCAAAGATTGCATTGTTTGTTAAAGAATTGAATGTACCGCCTAAAACTTCTATTGAAATTTCACCCGACACAACAACTTTACTAAAGTTACCATTTACAATCTTGACACTGCCATTTGTATATTCAACATTTAAGTTGTCGTTAAATGTTCCGTTATTAATTGTTGCTAAAGTATTTCCTGCAATTTCAACAGCACCATTAAATAATCCGCCGTTAATATTGATTGTTGAACCGATTGAATTATTTGTTGAAATTGTTCCATTAAATGTTCCGTTTGATATGTTCAATGTAGTTTGTAATTCACTGTTGTCATTTGTGTCAATCAACACTAGATCGTTTGTATAATTACCACCATTTATAGTTACATTTCCTAAATTTCTAATTAATGGTAATTGAGCATTTGTTGAACTGAAATCTCCGCCATTAATTGTTAAATTAGAATTTGTTAAATTGTTTATTATATTTGAATAATTTGAACTATTTGATGAATTTGAGAAAATACCATTATTGATGATTAATTCCCCAGCATTTAAAATAATTCCATAATTATTCTGATTTTCACTTCCAATAAATGACAATATCTTATCAACATTTACATCTATAGTAAGTTTTGAATTTGATTTGATATCTATAATATATCCAAAATATGCACTTGCGCGTGTTATGGTTATATCGTTATCTGTCGTAACATTCGCATCAGTTATTGATGAATAGTCAATAGGTTTAATTGTTATATCTTTATCTGACATTGAAATAGCCTTGCTAATCTCAAAATCACATAACAATTCTAATACAACATTTTCAGTTGTTATTATATCATCAATAGCCATTTGTATGTCAGCATAGTAAACATAACCATCATCAAAAGTAGTTCCATTAATAGCACTAGTATTAGAAACATTTACTCTTACTACTGCTCTAATCCATTCAGCATACAACTTAATATCACCAGTCTGTCCTGCTGGAATATTTGTTACTTTGTTTCCACCAGAGAAACTGTCATACCAGCCGTTAAAGATGTAGTATATTTTTGTTGCATTTTGAAGTGTTGCACCAGATGTTATTGTGTATTCGTATGGTGCATTGTCTGGCAATGTTCCAGAGAATTCAATATTGTCAGTTTCGCCTCTGTCTAAATAAGTGATTGTATATATAGTTTCGTTCCAAGTAGGTTTAAATGTAACATTTTGGTTAGATACTTTGTAAACATAGTACTCCGAATTAGATGAAATTAATTCAGCATTACTCGTAACATTCCAACCAGCAAATGTGTAGCCTAATCTAGTAGGAATATAAACATTAAATTCTTGACCACCCAATACATTTAATGTAAAGCGTGTGTTGTTTACTTTTGTCCAGCCATTCCTTTCTAGTATAGTTAAATTATTGTCATCAGTTGGGTATAATTCTTCAACAAAACTACTGATATCAATAGTCGCTAAATATGCTCTTGTTAAATATAATGAAGATTTTTCATAGCCTTCAGAAGTGTCTTTTCTGAATCCTATCTTTACATTGCTATTAGATGTTTCAACTTTGGTGTTTTCATTATTTTCAACACCTTGCAACCAACCATAAATGTAGGTGTAACCATTTACGGTTGTGCTTTCAATGTCTTTTAATGAATCACTGTAATAGTATATTATATCTTGATTATTTACTGTAACAGTGGTTGTGAAATTTATAAGAATGTTATTATTTAATGGTCTGTCAAAGTAAATTTTACTTGTATTGCTACTTTTTACAGCAACTTCAAAGATTTCAAATGGATTATCAATTTCGATATATGCATAGCCAGATGTTGAACCTAACCTAATAGCCTTAACACCTGTAAAGTTATTAAATATTCCACCTGTAATTTTTAATTCGTCTGCATATATATAAGAAGGAATATTTACATCATTATTAGCATCAAATGTTCCACCTTCTATTGTAGTTGAACCAGAATTAGAAATTACACCACCATCAGCTGCAGTATTATGTTCAAAGATTCCATTTTCAATTGTACAATTTCCGTCTCCATCAATTACACCACCATTATAAGTTGCTGAGTTTGATGTAAATGTTCCAGCTTCTACTGTTATTGTTGATGAAGTTCTGCCATAAATTACACCACCATAATTTGCAGTATTTGATGTAAATGTTCCACCTTTTATTGTAATTGTTGATGATCTGTCTCCATAAATTACACCACCATTATGAGTTGCTGAATTTGATGTAAATGTTCCAGCTTCTACTGTTATTGTTGATGAATCATATCCATATACTACACCACCATATCTTGTTGCACTATTTTCTTCAAAATATCCATTTTCAATTGTACAATTTCCGTCTCCATAAATTACACCACCATAATTACCTGCACTATTTTGTTCAAAATATCCATTTTTAATAGTCACAGTTGATGAATGTGAAGTACCCAAATTAATACAAATTACACCACCATTAAATGCGCTATTAGATGTAAATGTTCCACCTTCTACTGTTATTGTTGATGAAGCACTTCCCAATATTACACCACCATTATAAGTTGCACTATTTTGTTCAAATTGTCCATTAAATATAGTAATTGTTGATCCACTTATTACACCTCCTCCACCATTAGAGTATGTAGCATTAGCACTATTTGATGTAAATCTTCCATCTAGTATCGTAATTGTTGATCCACTTATTACACCACCAGACCTAGCAATATTTTGTTCAAAGGTCCCATCTTCTATTGTAATTGTTGATCCACTTATTACACCACCATTGTAAGATGAGTTATTTAATGTAAATGTTCCATCTTTTATTGTAATTGTTGATGATCTGTCTCCATGAATTACACCACCATTATGAGTTGCTGAATTTGATGTAAATGTTCCAGCTTCTACTGTTATTGTTGATGAATCATATCCATATACTACACCACCATAATTAGCAGTATTATGTTCAAAGGTTCCATTTTTAATTGTTAAAGTTGATGGATTTAAACTACTAGAATTAATATAAATTACACCACCAGAACTAGCACTATTTTGTTCAAAGGTCCCATTTTTAATTGTTAAAGTTGATGGATTTGAATTACTAAAATCAATATAAATTACACCACCATAATAAGTTGCTGAGTTTGATGTAAATGTTCCACCTTCTATTGTGATTGTTGTAGAAGAATTTCCATAAATTACACCACCATAATAAGTTGCTGAATTTGATGTAAATGTTCCACTTTCTATCATTATTATTGATGAAGTGTGCCCATATACCACACCACCATTATAAGCAGTATTTTGTTCAAAATTTCCATTTTTAATTGTTAAAGTTGATGGATTTAAACTACTAGAATTAATATAAATTACACCACCATTTTTTGATGAGTTATTTAATGTAAATGTTCCACCTTCAATAACAAGTGAACCTGAATTAATATACAAGACAGCACCATTTGAAGATGTTATGAAGTTTTGGAATGTACCCGCCTTTATAGTTAGTTGATTATTTGAATAAATTGCACTTGTATTTACTGAAACATTTTCACCATCAAATGTAATTATACTATCTAATGAATTTTTATCAAATATTAATTCATTTGCGCTATTTACAAACATTCTGCCTGTAAATGCTTCATCTCTTGTTAAAGTAATTGTTTCATTTTCAGGGATTAATGTTACTACTCTACTACCTGTAACATTTACTGTTTCAGTCATTGCAATATCGCACAATATTTCAACAATTATATCTGCCGTTGTATTGCTATCTACCGCAGTTTGAATTGATGAGAAGTAGTTATCGCCAACTTTTGCTTGTACCCAATATGCGTATATAGTAGCAGGTGTATTAAAGTCAGACTCTGCAATACCTGTACCATTTTCATCAACATATCTTGTGCCATTTCCGTTTAATTCAGAGTAATAACCTCTAAATACATAATTTTCTTTTGTAGGAGTTTGAACATTAGGGAATGTTTGTTTATAAACTGCATTTATAGACTCTAAACCACCTATGCCACCTTGATTATCCAAAGTAATTGTTACATAATCAGAAGCCCAAACACCATACAATGTTATATTTGTAGAAGACACATTAACAACTGTTTGTTCATTAGTATAAGCAATTGAACCATCAATTGATTTTGCCCAACCGGTCAACATATATCCAGGTAACACAAAACCATTAGGACTTAAACTCTTTTCAACATCCCAAAGATGAGTACTAGATTCAGTGTTTCCTGTTGCTGTTCCTTCAGGTTCATTTGCAACATAAGAGATAACATAGCTATTCGGAATCCATATTGCGAACAATGTAACTATGCTATCATTTACATTTGTCAAGTTCTTTACACTTTCGCCGTCAGCGTAAACATCTTCAAGCGCCAAAATATCATCTATACCAATTTCATCAGTTGTACCAAAGTTATTAATATAGTTATTTCTATAAGTTACTGCGTTAACATTGTTCATAGTCCAGCCAACAAATGTGTAATTATTACGAACAAAATTATTTGCATATAGATTTTGACTTTCATTATAAATGAATAACATATCATTCATTGTACCTGTCGCTATAGTTGAACCAATAGTACCGCCATTATCAAAATGAACTATATATTCTATTGCAGTCCAACTAGCATACAAAGTTGTATCTTCAGGCATTATCCAATTACCAACATTATCAGTATAGCCTTCGACATTTGTTACAACATTACAATTTTTATCGAATACAAAATCTGTTCCATCTTTTGTGATAGTCCAACCAATAAAGGTATAACCAACCTTGTTTGCTTCAATCATATTAGTAGGTATTTCATCAAATGTTATATCAATTGTGTTAGATAAGATTTCACCACCATTAGCATCTAACATCAACTGAATTGAATTTTTAGACCAATTTGCAGAAACAACATTAACATTATCAATAGTATTTTCAGTAAATGTGTAAGAATACATTTTGTCATTTTGAATGCTTTCGCCATAACAATTTACAACACCCATTGTTGACAAATTTGAACTGAATATAAATTTACCAAAGTATTCTTTTACAGTTAAGACGACTTCAATTTTATTCCAACCTTTATTTAATGTAAATGCTATATCAATATTAATATCAGAGTTGTTACCTGTATTAATCAAATTATCATTTACATACAAGCTCGCAATAGTATTATAGTTCCAACTACCGCTAAATGCCATTGTTGAACTAGAATTAACATAAGTTGTTGCATAAATGATATATGATGTATCAAAGGTCAATTCATTATTCAAATTATCGATTAATTTTATACCTCTATAATACGAATTATCAATATTTTGAATGTCTTCTTTTGTTGAAACATTTTCTACATAATCATAGAATTTTGCTTCCCATTTATTATTACCGTCTTCATAATTTGTAAGAGTAACTAAGCCATTATTTGTTGTCCACGAATCAAATTCATAACCTGCCCTTGTAGGTTCTTTTAGATAAGCAATATAATCAACTGCACCAATAATTGTCATATCGCCATTATCATCATAAGAAGCACTAGTTGAACCATCTTCATCGTTTAAGTCAATAATAGCACTAATTTTATCAGGATAGAAACCGCAATACAATGTTGAATCGCCTGTATAAACATTAAATTCATCACCAGAACTTAGTCCTTTAATATATACATTAGTATTGTAATCACTTGTATTCAATAACCAATAAGCACCTGTATAACCATTTTTAGTTATAACAGAAGGATTAGCAACAGTTATCTTTTGACCATATAAATAATATTGTGAAGAAGGCAAAGGTCCTGTTCCACCATTTAGATTATATGTTACAGTATAAACTTCACTTAAACAGAATTCTACCGTTTGAACAGAAGTATCTTTTGTCAAAGTAGAAGTTGCTGTAGTGTTTTTGTTAATAGTTGCATTATCAATATTTCCTACAACAAGATTATATCTGTTACCGTTAATTGTTGCAGTGATAGTAACATTAGTTCCGAATGGAATGTTGTAAACCAATGTTCCACCAGAAGTCATAACGCTATTATCATCAACTGGTAAGAAATTAGTTTGGACACCTGTATCTGGGTGGATACCCGAAACACTTATAGTTACATTAGTCATTGTATAAACATTAACATTTAATTTAACATTTAATTCATAAGTTACAACTTCATAATGTGCATAGAAAATTGTATTTTCTAATTTATCAAAACTCTTGATACCTGTTACAGGGTTAACTACTGAAGAATAACCTTCAATATATTGATTTCCACCTATTTCAGCATCAAACCAACCCAAGAATCTGTAACCTTCTTTTGTAGGCACATAATCAGGCACGATATATTCATTTTCGCCATAAGTTGCACTATCTATAATTTCAACATCGTCTGCACTACCATTTATTGTTCCGCCATTTGACTTGAAAGTAATATCAAAAGTATTTGCTTCCCAATATGCTGTCATTGTTAGACTATCATCTTGTAAATTGCTTAAATTTCTAACAATTTCGCTTGCTTGATACAAGTGATTAATTTCTTCATATAAAGCCAATCTGAATACGATTTCAGCACTAGCCCCTGCTTCTACTTCAACACTAGTCATTAAAAGTGTATCAGCAGTTGAAACATTTGAAATAGTTGTTAGTTCTAATATATTATTTCCAACATTAAATTCATCAAAGTTTTTAGATATAGCACCAAATTGTGATGAATTTCCATTTACGAACAATACATTGCCATTTGTGTTAATTGATTTTATGAATACATTCAAGTAATAATTTTCACTTGCTAATAATTGTAAATATTTAGTGTTATTTATATTTGCAATAATGCTATTTGAAGATGTGTTGTTTATATTTATATGGAAATAACCATCTTCATCTATATAAACATTACTTAAATTAGTATAACCATTAGTATCTATTAAATTTGCACTGTAACCCAACCAGCCAACAAATGTTTTTCCTGTGCTTGAAAGGTTTGTTGATGGTCTTAATGCTTGTGCAACATTATAAGTATGAGTTTGATTTGCTACTGTTCCTTCTCCGCCGTTTATATCATATTCAACAGAATAAGTTACAGCCTGCCATACAGCATACAAATTAATTGTCGAATTATTTTCAACAGAAATGTTCAAATCTTCTAAAATTTGTCCATTAATGTTTCCACCATTTTGAATATCAGAAGTTGTGTCATTTTCAGTTACTGACCAACCCAAGAATTTATAACCATTCCTTAAAATACTAACAAGTGTGCTATCACTAAACAAGTTAGGAAGATTTATAGAATCCCAATATTCAAATTTAATTGAAGATGTCAAAGTTGATTGTGTTTTTACAAAGTTTTCAACTTCCCCACCGACAATTATAGCGTTTGTACCAGCATTTAATACCAAAGTATATTTA
This sequence comes from uncultured Christensenella sp., assembly GCA_949294455.1. Lineage (GTDB taxonomy): Bacteria > Bacillota > Clostridia > Christensenellales > UBA1242 > CASFHD01. The sequence goes on along the minus strand of CASFHD010000012.1, from coordinate 17,397 downwards.
TTTTGTGCCCATACAGCGTACAAGATTACATTGTCGCCATTTTCAGAGGATAGATTTTTAACACTTTCACCATCTGTAAATGTAGCAGTTGTTGCAGTGCTATTTGTTGACCAACCTAGGAAGTTCCAACCCACTCTTTGATAGTTGTTCAAGTTTAATTCTTTTGAAACATCATAAGTATGTGTTGACATTTCCATACTGCCTGTTGCATCATCTGCATTTTTATCATAAGTGATTGTATAAGTATTCGCAAATCTTTCAAAATTTGCAGTTATAGTTAAGTCATCATAAACTACATTTTCATCAATAGTCCAATCTACAAAGTTAGTAGTATAACCAGTCAATTCGTTTATTGTTGCAGTAACTACATTACTATTAATATTTAAAGTATTTTCATTTACTACAATATTAGTTCCATAAGGTACATTTTCAACAGTAGTAGGGTTAACTGAACCATAATTAGAATTATTTACATTTATGGTTATTGTAAATTTATTTATATCCCAATGAGCATAAATTGTAGTATCATCAGCACCCATATTTGTTGAAACGCTTACTTGTGTTCCATCAGTTTGAGAAGTGAACCAACCCAAGAATGTATAACCTGTTCTAGAAACTGTAGGAAGTGTACCATACGCTTCGTTGTAATCCAACTCTTTTGTAGAAGTGTTACCAATTCCAGACCAACCAGAAGTAGCAGAAATTGTTCCACCATTAGCATTTGCAGTTAAAGTGTATGAATTAATATTCCATTTTGCATAAATTCTAGCATTAGTATTTGGCGCTGAAATATTTTCAAAGTCTGCATTGTTAACATCAAATAAATCATTAGTTGTTAACTCATCACCTGTACAAGCCGAACTAGAATACCAACCATCGAACGAGTAACCTGTTCTAGTAGGAGTGATTAAACCTTCTGCAGTATAATAAGTGTTATAAGTTAATAGTTTAGAAGAAATCGCATTTCCACCATTAGTAACATAAGTAAGATTATAAGTGTTTACATTCCATTTAGCCCAGAACTCTTTATTACCAACTTCTGTTGCAGAAATTTCTGTAATAACTTGTCCTGTGAAGGTTGAAGAAGCATACCAGCCAGCGAATGTATAACCATTTTTAACAATATCGCTAGCAGTTGGCAAAGTAGCGCCTTCACCATAAATATAACTTGTTACATTATTAGAATTAATTGTTCCACCATTTGTGTGTAAAGTTACTGAATATTCATTGTCGCTATATTTAGCCCAATACTCTTTATCTCCAATATCAGTTGTTTTAATTACTGTTACAACATTGCCAGTCAAGCCTTCATTTTCATACCAACCAACAAAAGTTTCCCCTTGAATGGTTATATCTGAAGAATTTGGCAAAGTCGCACCAATTCCATAAGTATAACTTGTTACATTATTTGAATTAATTGTACCGCCATTTGTATGTAAGGTTACATTGTAAACATTTGCAACTCTACTAAAGTTTGCTACAACAGTAGTATCTTTTGTAACTGTATCAGTGCCATTTGTCCAGCCTGTAAATGAAGTTGTGTAACCAGCCAAATTTGTGATTGTAGCTGTTACATTAGTTCCATTAACTGTTAGGACATTTCCATTAACTGTCAATTTTGTACCATAAGGGACATTTTCAACAGTTGTAGGGCTAACTGAACCATAGTTTGAATTATTTACATTTATGTTAACCGTAAATTTATTAATTTCCCAATGAGCATAAATTGTAGTATCATTAGCACCCATTTTAGTTGTAGTACTAACTTCACTACCACCAGTTTGTGCAGTAAACCAGCCTAAGAAACTATAGCCCGTTCTTGCAACTGTTGGAAGTGTACCATAAGCTGTATTGTAAACTAATTCTTTTGTTGCAGTATTACCTGTTCCTGTCCAACCAGAAGTAGTTGAAATTGTACCACTATTTGCATTTGCAGTTAAGGTATAACTATTAATTTCCCAATGAGCATAAATTGTAGTATCATTAGCGCCCATTTTAGTAGTTGTGCTAACTTCATTTCCGCCTGTTTGAGCAGTAAACCAACCTAGGAAACTATACCCTGTTCTTGTAATTGTTGGAAGTATGCCATAGTTTTCATTATAATCTAATTCTTTTGTTGCAGTACTACCCATTCCAGTCCAGCCATCAGTTGCAGAAATAGTTCCTCCATTGGCGTTTGCAGTTAAGGTATAACTATTAATTGTTCTAGTAAAATTAGCCGTTACTGACAAATTTCCAGATACTGTTGCCGTTCCATTTGTCCAACTTGTAAATTCTGTAGTATAACCTGTTATGTTCTTTACTGTTGCGGTAACAACAGTTCCATTTACAGTCAACTCATTTTCATTTACTGACAATTTTGTACCATAAGGTACGTTTGCAACAGAAGATACATCTACACTACCATAATCGGCATTATTTACTTGAATTGAAACGGTATATGTGTTGATTTGCCAATGTGCATAAAGTGTAGCACTAGACGCTTTATTCCAAGTTCTAGCACCTGTTACAGGATTGCTAACAGTAGTATAAGCATTAATGTATTTTGTTCCGCTTGTGGCATTATCGTACCAACCTAAGAAGGTATATCCGGTCCTAGCAGGCACATAGTTAGGTATTGTGTAACTGTCAGAATTATACTTAACAGCATTTGATACGACTATATTAGAAGTGCTTCCATTCATTGTTCCACCATTTGGATTGAATGTAATATTATAAGAATTAGCTGATTTATCCGCGAAGAATGTAGCATTTGCTTTAACATTACTATAAGTAGCACCACTAGCATATTTAGTACCTGTTGTGCTATTCAATCTCCAACCATCAGGAGAATATCCTGAAGATGTGAGATTATTAGTAGCAAGAACAATATTTTTATTGTAATAAACTGATTGACTTGAAGGAAGTGTTCCACTCATTCCATTTGAATTATAAGAAATTGTATAAACTTGCGTTAAATAGAATGATAATGTTTGAGAATTACTTGCAGTTTTAGTTATAGTTGAATCAACACTAATTTGTGTTACTACTGTACTTGGAAGTGTTGAACTATTTGATAAATAGTAACTAGAACCAGATGGAACACTAGCTGTAATTGTAACACTAGCACCATAATTTATATTAGATATTGTTACACTGCCAGTCTTGCTTGTTATTATACTACTTGATAGAGTTCCAGCACTAGTTTCAATAGTTATTGTAGGCATTGATGAAACAAGCGCATTAGCACCACTAGAACCCAAATTCACGACTAATGAATACTTATTAACAGTCCAGTGAGCATAGAAAGTTGTACTTGTAGCCTTATTGAATGTTCTAGCACCTGTTATAGGATTTGTTACCGATGTATAAGCATTAATATACTTAGTATCACCTGACGCCGCATCATACCAGCCTGCAAATGTGTATCCTGTTCTAGTCGGCACATAATTAGGTATCTGATAACTACTACTATCATAAGTACCGGCATTAGATATTGTGATATTAGATGAACTTCCATTCATTGTACCGCCGTTAGGATTGTAAGTAATATTATACTTATTTTGTGTCCATTGTGCGTATAAAGTAACACTTCCGTTATTTGTACTTGTTAAGTTTTTAACACTTGCTTGATTGCCATAAGAAGTGCCACTTCCATCTGCTTTTGTATTCCAACCCGCGAATGTCCAACCAGTCAATGCAAATTGATTTGCATTTAACGCTTTAGATGTGCCATAAGTATGAGTTGAAGCAGACATTGTTCCAGTAATGCTACCACTAGCATTGCTAGGCTTATTTGAATTATATTCAATCGTATAAGTATTATAATCATAATGAGCTGTGATAGTTTCATTTGATTCTAAGAAGAAACCTGTAACGCCATCAATAATTTCATCACCACTGCTATCTATAGTATAAGAATAATGTTTTCCATTTGGCGAACTAACCGTTGGAAATACTATTCCGTTAATAGAATCTAAATAATAGGTGCTATATTCAATTTGTTTAGTAGCAGTTTTATTATCGGAAGACACTTGCCAACCATTAGCTTCAGTGATAGTACCTTCAAGTGCATCATAAGTCAAAGTATAAATGTTGTTTTGCCAATGAGCATATAAAGTAATATCTTCTGTTGCGGTATAAACAGAGTCTGCATCTATTAATGTTCCTCCTGAATAATCTGTATACCAGCCTAAAAATTCTTTCCCTGTAGCAAAAGGTACCGAAATAACTTGATTGTATTTTGTATAATTCCAAGTACTTAAGTCAATAGGATCAATTTCGTACATTGAAAATCTTACAGAGATGGAATTGATTGTACCACCTGAATTCAAATAAAAATGAGATCTCAAGAAAAATTTAGAATATTGATATGAAGACAAATCAACTGACCTTAAATATGAAATATAAGTCCCATCTCCTGTTAGATATGAAGGTAAATTAGACCTGATTAATTCAAACTGACTTGCACCATAATTACTATTAATATCTCCTGAGTAGAACGATGCTTGAATAGTTCCTTCTACATCAAAATTTTTAATTTCGATAACTAGCGCAAAACATCTCCCTGCTTCAATACTTGGATCATAAGTAGTAAACATTTCAGTTCCAGGATATAAATTGTTAGAAATATTAGCAAAATTATACCAGCCATTTATATCAGCAGCAGAACTACCTTTGTATATGTTAGCCAAACCATAACTTCCTCCGTAATCAACTTTTATAGTATCAGGTGAAACTTTAACTATAATTTGTAATTCTAGATTATTCAAACTAGTACTTGAACCTCCAGATTTACCTACAAAGGAAAATTTAAAACCATTGTCAGCCATACTTTGATTTATTGTATAACTCACTGTTTGTTCTTTTTTCGTGTCAGATGATGTAAATGTTATACCTGAACTTGTTCCGCCAATGTTATTACCTGAACTATCTTGAGTATAAGCATAAAAAGTAAAATTATTATTTACACTTCCTGATAATTGTTTAATAGTAAGAGTTACAATTTCATTTAAATTAAATTGACGATACTCATATCCCAAAACAATATTTGAAATTGAGCCATTTAATTTGATATGTCCTGTTGTTTCATTATAATCACTTGTATATGACATATCAGAGTTGTTTTTAAAATGATTTATTGTTCCACCATTGGCATCTAAAGTAACTGTATATACATTTTTAACCCAAACTGCTTTAAGAGCAATATGATTATTCAATGTATGTCTGAAAATAAATTGACCATTACTATCCAATGCTCCATTAAATGCGTACACACCAGCCTCATAAAGAGCATCGCTTATGTTACTTAGATCTATATCTGCTTTTATAAATAAAGATTGTCCGCCACCAATAGAACTGTTTAGATCATCAGCGACTATTCCTTTTCGGCCATCAGAAGAAGTTTGGTAAGTATAAGCACCAACCGAATGTCTCCAAGTGTTTCCACCGCCGGCGTTTGCAACTAAATATGCATTTTTTGAAACATTAGATGCTAAACCATAATTCCAAATATTAGTCAAATTTATATCAATCGCTTGATAACCCATACTTTCAGCAGTTTGATTTTGCCCATTTTCTATATGTAATGGGTTTTGAGTTTGTGACCAATGATTGAAAACAGGTTGTCCACTAGTGTTTAAATAGTCATGGTAATAAAGTTGAAATTCATATTTTCCATCATGCTCCATATAATCAAGATTAGATAACATACTGTATCTGTAAACATCTTCATTTGTCATAGGAGCAGTTTCTGCGGTAAACAAATAACCTGCATTTGCATTATTAAAATAATATATTTGCACCCAAGGGTTTCTATCAGCATCATATCTTATCGGTGCCCAACCAGCAAATGTATAACCTTCCCTTTGAGGTATTAATAAAACCGATGATTTTTCTCCATAATTCCCAGAAAAATATGAATAAGAAGTGTTTCCATTATAAGTCCCGCCATTAGGATCAATTGTTACTACAATTTTTTTTGGTTGCCACTTAGCATAAAGTGTTATAGACCCCTTATTGTTAGAAACAAGATTAATAACACTTTGTTGATTTGAATATACAACATCTCCGTTCAAAGTAGTAGACCAACCTTGGAAATCATATCCTGTTCTTCTAAAAGCATTACCTTTTAAATTTTGAGCCGTTCCATAAGTAAATGATTGCGATGTCATTGAACCATAGGTATCCATATTTCCATTAAAATTTACAGTATAAGTATTTGCTTGCCATTTAGCCTGTAACGTTAATGCTCCCATAATGTAATAATACATTTTATGGTAATTTGATGAAGATGATAGATTTTTTATAGTAGTATAATCATCTCTATATTTAGAATAGTTGTTTGTATAACTTGTTTGAACCAAATCGCCATTAGAATTTGTGATTTGTATATCTCCAGAAGTATACCAACCTAAAAATGTATACCCCTCTCTACCAGCTATAGGGAAATTTGTTGTTTGACCTACTGTAATAGTATAACTTAATGTACTAACATTAGATACTAATCCACCATTTGCATTTAACTGCATTGTAACAGGTAAATCATAACACCACACCAAAGATTTAACCATAGGATATCCACTATTTAAATCTGGTTTATAAATGAATTTATAATTAGAATTAGTGGTAGGTATAATAGCTGATGTAGTCGAATAAACATTTGTTAATGTATTTCTAGAAGATGACCCACTAGTTCCTACATAACAATTTGAATAACTAACTCCACTATAATTTGCACCTATAACACTTGTTGTCGCACTTGTAAAACTAGCATTATTAGATACGGTAGCTGCCATAATATAGTTCGTTTGTGCTAATATTGCGCCTTTTGCACTACCTGAAATAGCACTTATTTTTGCTATAGAATTAGTAATTGTACCATATCCCATAAAATAGCCACCTATACCTCCAGAAGCATAAGCAGCTGAAATACCAGCAGAGCCAGAGATTTCAACATAACAACTATTTATATAAACACCATTCGATGTACCAACAATACCACCCGCATTATCACCCGATGTTTTTATGCTAGACAATCTAACAAAACAATCGACAATGTAAGGTCTTGAATCTGTCTCATAAGCCGTTGTTGTTGACCAACCGGCAATACCACCTGCAGCATTTGTAGATGCTACTGAGCCACCGTCTATTCTTACACTTGAAATATAAGCCTTATAAATAGTTGAACCGCTTTTTGATGCTGTAATCACTCCAAATAATCCACCATAAGCAGTAGAAGAAGAAGTTGTCAAATTTGATATTGTATGATTGTTACCATAAAAAGTTCCTTCAAATTTATATTCATTGCTACCAATAGGAACCCATATTCTTCCAGATAAATCAATATCATTACAAAGCGAAATAACTGCTCTTAAATTACTACCCGAATTTACACTAGTTGCAATCCAAGCTAGGTTTTGGGGTGTTTTTATTAAAAATGGAGATGACGAAGTGCCACTTCCGCTTGGTTTTGATGTGTTGTTAGACCAAGAGTTACTAAGATTAGTCCACTCTACATAAAGTGTAGTGCTTGTTGAAATTTGATAAGCACTATGTGTTGAACTTCCATTTGGCAACAGCCACCCTGAAGGCGAATACCCTGAAAGAGTTGGAATAGGTAATGTACCAATTGAATATGATCCACCAGAAGTTCCCAAAACTTTATATGCAGATGAATTGTTATTAGTCAAAGTCCAACCTGATGTCGCTGGTATTTTACCTCTTACCCCACCATTAACACTTCCAGCAATTAATGTCAACACTACATTGTTTGACGTTCCACCGCCACCACCACTATATTGCCAGTTTGCATACAAGGTAACATTATTGTAAATCTTAGTTGTTGCATTATAAGTAGTACCATTACTTACCCAGCCATAGAATGAACGCCCATCATTCGTCCTTGGTGTTGGCAATGTTCCTACCGCCGCACCTGCGGCAACTTGTTTTGTAGCATACCTAGATGATGTTATAGTCCATCCCGCAGTTGAAGGTATGGTACCATTCGCATAAGCATCTAAAGTTACAGTATAATAAGTTATACTACCAGTTGAATTTTGATCCCAACCAGCATAAATTGTTAAATCTCCATAAGTATTGTATGGTTGATTATCATTGACTATTTGACCATTACTTGTCCACCAACCATTAAATGTATAGCCACTTCGAGTAGGTTTTGGCAATACACCAATGCTTGAACCAAACGTTATTCTTCTGTAAGCACTAGCCCCGCTTCCCGTCCAACCTGACGTTGCAGGTATTGAACCACCTTCTGCGGAAAGCGTAAATGTGTATTCAGGATTTTTATTATAAACCGCCTTTAATGTTGCATTTGTGTTATACGCCAGACTATAAGAACTGCCTCCACTATACGTAGCACCCGTGGACACATCTTGCCAATACATAAACACGCCACTTTCACCAGCATTTGCAGGAAGTGTTACGCTAGTAGTTCCCGAATAACTAACACCTGAAGAATCTGTTGTCGCAGTCCAATTACCAGTAAGAGTTGAATATATAGAGCCTGAACTTGTTCGTAAAGTTACTTTTGGCGACCCTTTATAACTTATAGATGCAACAGCATAATCTCCATTTGCACCCATGCTAGCAGCGTAGGAACTCTGTCCGGTATGTAAATATAAGATACCATTTACACTAAACGTATATTTTGCACCAGTTGTTGGTTTTGTCGTTGTGTAATAAACTGACACGCCGTTGTTCGTAAGATAATATCTTGTTTCTGCGGCATAGGTGTTTTCAGGATTAAAGAATTTATTCAACAACGAATTTGTTGAAAATCCTGCAACCAATGTCAATATCAAAGCAAATATAATTTTTATTATTTTTTTGGTTTTTAAACTACTCATAAATATACCTACTCTTTTATATTTTATATATTTATCATTATTATACCAAAATTCGACATATAATCCAAATAATTTTATAAGTTTTTTTAATTTTCTTCTGTATATTTCAGTAATTTTTAAAAATTTTGAAAACCTAAAAAAAAATTACAAAAAATTGCAATATTTTATATTTTTTTAATAATTTTTATATTTTTTTATCTATTTTTTACAATTTTTTTAAAATTATTTATTGTTTTTATTATTTTTTTTAATTTTAAAAAACTTTATATAAAAACTATTTCAAATTAAATTTATAAATTACTTTATAACATTTGTTTACATTATTTGAAATCTGTATTTTTTAACTAACTATGTTAAACAACTTTTATATACTATTAAATCTATTTTAACTCTTACTATATTGTTATAAAAATTCAAAGTTTAAAATCAGGTATATAACTTTTACTTGCACTATCAAATTCTTGAATAAAAAAATCTTTAAAACCCAACCTTTGTGCATAAGTTATAACCGCTTTATATTCAATAGGTTTTAATTTTCTATTTATTTCTTGAAAATTTTTTAAATCTCCACAAGGTACATATTGACACATAATTGACAACAAAACATCTGTGCCAAATTCTTTTTTTATAGAATCTAACACCTTTTTACTATTATCAACATTGTTAGGTAAAACTAAATGCCTTATGATTACACCCTTGGTCAACAACTCAACACCATCTTCTATTTTATAAATATTTTTTGGACATTGTTTTAACATTTCATTAATGGAATTTACACAATTAATATTATAGTCTATTGCTCTACTATATTTAAAAGATATATCATTATCACAATATTTATAGTCAACTAAATATATATCTATCAAATTATTTAATTTTTTAATAACTTTCGGGTCTTCATAGCCACTAGTATTGTACACAACAGGAATTTTAGGTTTGTAAATTTTTAATGCTTTGATAATTTCTTCAACATAATGCGTTGGGGTTACCAAATTAATGTTCAACGCTCCCATTTTTTCAAGTTCTTTTATCAAATTTAAAAATTGTTTTGTTTTATATTCAGTGCCATTTTCACTTCGGCTAATTAATTCATTTTGACAATAAACGCATTTTAAGTTACAACCAGAAAAAAATATTGCACCACTACCCTTACTAGATTCTTGACCGCTTATTATAGGTTCTTCCCAATGGTGCAACATAACTTTTGATATATGTATTAATCTTCCACAACCGCAAAATCCTTTTATATTAGTTCTATTTGCATTGCATTTTCTAGGACAGAGATTACACAACTTGTTCATACATATATAATTATATTTTGCACAAGATAGAATGTCAATAAGTTATCCACAATACTTTTCCACATTTTGTGGATAACTCGGTGGATAAATCAAAAATACTGTTTATTTTAAAGGAATTTTATGTATAAGAAAATTATAATAAATATATGTTTAATCTTTCAAATTATAATTATGGTTTCATTATTAATTACATTTTGCAAAAAACTTTCACCAACGATTGACGCATTAGCATTCAGTGAAAGTTATAAAAAAACAATTGTAATCGACGCAGGTCACGGCGGTAGAGATGGAGGTTGTATAGGATTTAATGGCACTATTGAAAAAGAAATTAATTTAACTTATGCAACAGCGCTAAAAGAGGTATTAGAAAACGCAGGTTACAATATTATTATGACGCGTACTGATGACAATGCATTATATGACGAAAATGCTAATAACAAAAAACTAGACGATATGAAAAACAGATGTAAAATTATAAATGAGACTAAACCAACACTAACCATTAGTATACATATGAACAGTTTCCCAGATTCATCTTGTAGAGGAGCAAGTATATATTACAAAATTGATGATGAATCAAGTAAAGAGGTGGCACATAATATAAATAAATATATGGAATTGAAAGAAATAAAGGAAGGGCGAAATATAAAGGCAGGTGATTTCTATATATTAAACTGTTCATCAACTCCTGCAATTTTAGTTGAATTTGGATTTTTATCAAATAAAGAAGAAGAAATAATGTTAAATACAGATGAATACAGAAACAAAATCATCAATTCAATTTATGCTGGGATTGTTTTGACTTTCGGTAATTATGGTATTTAATACACTTTAAAATAAAAATTACTAAAAGAAGGATTATAGAAACTATCAACATAGATATTAAAATAAGCATAAACCACCTAAAACGATTCGCAACATTTACATATATATCGTTTGATTTATTTTCAAAATTATCCGATATGAATATGTGGTTAAATTTGCCTGATTCATCTAGATATTTTACATCAGCACTACTATTAAATCTTGAATATATTGTTTTAATTAGTAATACACAATTTGAATTTAAGTTTTGAGAATTTAGCTTTAAGATATTTGCAGTGTTGTCATACTCATAGAATGTATTAAAAAAATCAAAATTTGAATAATATCTACTTGTCAAAAAAGAGTTTTCCAAAGTTTTTACATTTATGCAATTTTCAACATAATCTAATCCATAATAAAAACAAAAGTAATTATAATTATCAAATTGTTTTTTTATAGTAAATCTGCCATTATCTAATTTTGACACTTCTATAGTGATTGAATTCAATATTTCTTTTTGCATTTCAGGAGTTAGCAACAACAGTTTACTAATGTAATTTTCCTTTAATTTTGTTTCACTTTCTATTACATCATTATACAATATTTGACTAGCATTATTAATTGTTAAATCAATTCTTATTTCATCTAATTTATTTAAAATATATGTAGGTGTTTCTCTGCAAGCAAAAAAAGTAACGCCACAAAGCATTACAAATGTTAATAAAATAATTTTGTTAATTATTTTTACCATAATTAATATATATTCAAAAAAATAAAATTAATACTATTATAGACATTATTAAACAATTAATGATTTATGATAATACATTTTTATTAATTTGATAAATTTGTATAATAGTCAATAGCATTATGAATGGCTTCTGCTCGTTCACTTTTAGTCAATTCATCATCTTGTAAATATTCATCTAATTGCATTTCTGAAATAACTAATTGTTTGCCAATTTCACCAGCATTTTGGTCTGGTTCTCTGTAATACACATAGTTAACTGAAGATGATTGTATAGCCTTTACTTTATACAACAAATTTATTTGTTTGTTTTGTTGTGAGTTGCCAGTATCATCGTTAAATATTAAATCACCTAATTCGTAAATTTCTTTTCCTTGCATTGAATTAGTTGATTCTGTATATGTAAAAATAATTTTATTTTCTGAACTTTCATACAATTCATAATTTTTGTCACAAGTCTCAGTATTATTGTCGATTGTTAAATAACGCAATGGAACATATTTTGATTCATCTAGACAAGAAATTTCAATTTCAAAATAAATACCAGTTATATTATCATTTCTTTTCAAAACATAATAATTAGGATTTTCATTTCCTAGCATCACATCATCAGTTGTTGTTGTTCCCTTGTAAACATACACGCCATTTTCTAACAAGAAATATTGTGTGCCTTTTTCATATTGATACCCTACAACCACTTGAACAAATCCTTTACTAACATCAACAGAAATGGTCGCACATGTATCGCCTGGCGTTTTGGGTGAATCTACAGATACTGTTTGAGTTTCAAGATTCACACCTAGCATAATATTAGAGTAACTGAGTTCACCAGTTGGATTGATTGAATTGATACTATTAAAATACACAAAAACTACCACTCCAGCAGTTGTTAAAGCAAGCAAAATACAAATAATAATTATTATTATAGTTTGTAAAGAAAATCTCTTCCTTCGTATTTTTTCCATCACCCCTCCAATGGATAAATTTATAATTATATTAAAATATTATAAACATTTTAAAAACTAGTGTCAATAAAAAAACTAGTTTACCTAGTTTTCATATTACTATTTTGAATTATTGATAAATTATTTGCAATTCTTTCATCATATTTTATTTGCAATGCTTGATTACAATAATAAATTGCTTTGTTTTTTAAACCTAAATAATAAGCGCAAATCGACATATAGTCATAGCATGTTTCATTCCAACAATTCGGTTCAGAAATATAATTTAATTCTCTGTCTTTTATGTTCAGCATAGATTCAAAAGTTGCTAAACTACTTAAATAATCTTTTTTATTATAGTACAATAAAGCGAGTTCGTAAAAGGGTTCTCTTAGCTTAGGCGTTTCAACTATTGCTTTTAATAAAAATTTTTTTGCAAGTCTAAAATTACCCAATTTTTCATAACATCTAGATATAAACCTAAGGCTTGCACTTCTTTCATCTGCCCAAGTAGAATTTTGCATTTTAAGATGTTTCTTTAATGTTTTTATAGCATTTTCGTACTGACCGTGAAACATATATTCTCGACCTAAATAATGCATATTTCTATCACTTTTAGGAAATTCTTTTACACTTAATTCTAAAAGCGGAAGATATGAACTTCTTGATTTTTTGTTGTCTGCATGATGATGTAAACTCAATCCTTCAACAGTTATAGTTTGTAAATTTTCATCTGTTGTTGGCGTCAATATTTCGTGAACGGGATAAATCCATTTATATTTATGATTTGCGTGAATTTTGTCTGTATAAAATATAGTTGCTGGGCGTCCAAATTCATCAAAATTCCAAATATATTCATATCTTGCTCTGCCAACACCATTATGCCAGGCATTTTTCAATTTTTCAACCCAACCTTTTTGCCAAAATTCATCTAAATCTGTGCAAACTAGTATATCTGCATCAGTTGGAACTAAATTTAAACTTTCATTTCTTGCAGTATCAAATCTCCAAGGAGAAAATTTGACTTGTTTTGTAATAATATTTAAACTTTTTAATAGTTCAAAAGAATTATCATCACTACCTGTATCTAAAACGCATACATAGTCGGCGTCTTTAACACTTTCGTACCAATCTAATATAAATTTACTTTCATTTTTACAAATCGCATAAACACATACTTTATAGTTCATAATTTTATATATGAAATATTAATAATTTTGTTTAATAAGATTTTTCTTTTTTAAATAATTTTACTATCTCACATAAAGGAATAATACTAACCGATGCAATAATTACAAAAATCCATTGTTGTAAATTTAATTTAGACATAGAAAATAATGTGTATGAAAAAGGTAAAACACAGACAATAAAATTTAATAAAAGGATTATTAAAAAGCATAAATTAAATGTTTTGTTATCTAATAATTTTCTATCAAAAATGCTTTTATTAGATTTTGCATTAACACTATGTAAAAGTTGCATAAAAATTATTGTGAAGAAAACCATTGTAGAAGCAACTGATGGATTGTAAAATTTAATAGCACAAACAAATACAATTAGAACAATAGAACACTGTAAAATAGACTGATAAATAGTTGCAAATCCTGTTATTCCGCCCATTATATTTGACGATGATTTTCTAGGAGGTCTTTCCATAATATCAGGTTCTGCTTTTTCCATACCAAGAGCAAATGCTGGCAAACTATCTGTAATCAAATTGATATATAACATTTGAGACGCCGACAAAAATACAGCCCCTGGGAAAAATATTAATGCTAATAATACTCCAAAAACTTCAACTGTGTTAGTACTGATTAAATATTGTAGAGTTTTTTGAATGTTGTTATAAACAATTCTACCTTCTTCGACTGCTACTATTATACTTGAAAAGTTGTCGTCCATAACAAGTAAATCTGCGATATTTTTAACAACATCAGTGCCACTTTTTCCCATTCCCACACCAATGCTTGCCATTTTTAAACTAGGTGCATCGTTAACTCCATCACCAGTCATTGCAACTATCTTTTTTAATCCTTTTAATGCTTTTACAATTTTAACTTTATGTTCAGGCGTTACTCTTGCAAATACTGTGAAGTTATTAACTTTTTTATTAAATTCTTCTTCTGACATATTATCAATTTCTTCACCTGTTATTACTTCACTTTCAGTAGTAGCAATACCTATATCTTTGGCAATAGCAAACGCTGTAAGTTTATGGTCTCCTGTAATCATAACGGGCTTTATCTTTGCTTTTTTACACTTTTTAATGGCAGAATATACTTCTTTTTTAGGACGATCAATTAATCCTACCAATCCTATAAAAGTCATATTATTTTCACTGTCAACAGTGTCATTATTATACGCAAAAGCCATCACGCGCAATGCTTTTTTTGCCATAGTTGTATTTACATCATTTATTTTTTTTCGTAAATTGTCAGTTAGATCAAAAACTCCAGAATTTGTAACTATCTTATTGCATTTTTTTATAAGTATATCATAAGCACCTTTTGTAAAACTTATTAATTTCCCATCACTTTGATTTATAGTAGTCATACATTTTCTGTTACTATCAAAAGGAATTTCTTTTATTCTATTTTGTATATTATTATTAAAATTTAGTGCGTATTCCATTAATGCTTTTTCAGTTGGTTCTCCAATTAATTTTCCAGAATTTTTCTTACAATTATTACAGTTTAACATACACTGAATAAGAATTTTAAACACTTCATTATCTTTATTTAAAGTATTCGTATTATCATAAAAAATTTCATTTACACGCATTTTATTTTCTGTAATTGTACCTGTTTTATCAGAGCATATAACTTCACAACTACCTAATGTTTCAACAGCGTGTAATTGTTTTATAATAACCTTTCTTTTCGCCAATCGTTGAACGCCCATTGCAAGTATTATTGTTATAACTGCAGGCAAACTTTCAGGAATTGCAGCGACTGCTAAAGCCACTGCTGTCATCAAAGAATTTATAAAACCATTTTTAGCTAAAAATATTTCTATTATAAAAATTATTGCACATATCACTAATATTCCATAAGTTAAAACTTTACCAATTTTATTAATGCTTTTTTGAAGCGGAGTCATATCTTTTTTTGTATCATTAATTAAATTTGCGATTTTACCTAATTCCGTATTTTCACCAACAGATACAACAACTCCTGTACATCTTCCCATGGTAACACTTGTGCCTTTAAAAATCATATTTTCTCTTTCAGATAGTGCAGTATTTTCTTTTAAGATTTTTTTAGCGTCTTTATCCACAGGTATAGATTCACCACTTAAACTACTTTCATCACATTTTAAGTTACTACTTTCAATTAATCTGATATCAGCAGGAACAACATCTCCTGCTTCTAATAAAACAATATCTCCTACAACTAATTCTTCAATATTTATTTCATAATAATTATTATTTCTTAAAACCTTACATACCCATTTTGAACTATTTTTCAAGGACTTTAAACATTCTTCGGATTTATACTCTTGAAACACGCCTATTAAAGCATTAAGAATAACAATAAAAAATATAACAAAACTTTCAAAATAATCACTAAAATCATTATTTCGTATAGCAAAAAATAACGAGATACATGCAGCAACTAAAAGTATCATAACCATAAGATTTAAAAACTGCGAAAAAAACCTTAAAATAAAACTTTTATTTTTGTTTTCTTTTAAACGATTTTCACCGAAACTTGTCCTTGATTTTGAAATTTCTTCTTCACTTAAACCAGATATTCTAGAATTTAAAATTTTTAAAACATCTGTAATATTTTTATTATACAAATTACACCTCTAAATAGATTTATGCTAATAAATTATCATTAGAACAATATATCCTTTACTAATCAAAAATTTAAAATTTCTTATTTTTTTGTTATATTATTATGTTAACAAAAAAAATTATTTTTCGTCAATTCTCAAAATAAAACCCAAAAAAAATGAATAATTAATAGATTATTGAAAAAAATAAAATTGTATTCTAATAGGAGGGAGTAAATGAGCGTTAACAACAAAAGAACATTATCATACATTATATACTTTACATTAGTACCATTAGCATTTTTGTTAAGTTTCTTCTTCGCTTATATTTTGATAGCAAGAGATGTAAAAATGTGGATAAGAGTTATTTATTTGATTTGGTTAGCAGTAGTATGCTTTACACTAATCTATGACATAGTATGTTCTTGTCTTGGAAAAATGAAATTCAGTTCAGGATTAATTATTTATGTTTTAAGTGTAATTGCTGTAATTATGGCTGTATTGTTATATGTAATATACACCAGAGAAACAGGATTGCCTGCTGACTTCTTACACGTTTATGTTTCACTAGTTGTTTTATCACTATCTGTAAGCGCATCTATGATTGCAGCATACTTAACTGGTGAAAGTTTAATTGAAAACGCAACTGCTGTTGACAAATTAAACAAATAATAAAAGATGTAAGTTTAACTTAAAAAAATTGCAAAACTTAAAAACTTTACTATTATGTAAAGTTTTTTGTTAAATATTTTAACAATATTAAATTAATTTATTTATATATTTATAAGTTTCAAAAATTTAATTTCTTTTAAATTTTGATATAATTTGTTTTATACATTTATTTTTTTTGTTCTTATTTATTTTTTTATCAATTATAATATTTTTATAATAAATAGTAATAAATAATATACTATATCTACATAAATATTTATTTGTACGCGCGCGTATGTATATATATATTATAAATAAATATATTA
>CASFHD010000011.1 GCA_949294455.1 uncultured Christensenella sp. | reverse complement strand
ATTTTGGGGTATATTTAGTTTTTTATTTAGTCTTTTTTAGGCGCTAAAATTTCCTTACCAAGGCGGTGCACTACCGACTGTGCTACATTAGCATATTCAGTTTTTGAGTAAAATTTTGTTGTTTTTTAAGTGGTAAAATTTGCCATTTTTTATCTTACCAATGTTGTGCGCTACCTACTGCGCCACGTTAGCATGTGTGATTTTTGTTAAATTTTGGAATTTTTTTGATGTGCAAATTTTGGCTATTTTAAAATTACCAATGTTGTGCGCTACCTACTGCGCCACGTTAGCATAAGGAAATAGTTCCATAATTTTGGGGTGTATTTAGTTTTTTATTTAGTCTTTTTTAGGCGCTAAAATTTTCTTACAAAGCTGCTGCTCTACTCTTAAGCAACACTAGCACACATTAATTGTTCACCATTTATATTCTATATAATTTTACTAGTACAAAATGTTATTTTTAATTAATATGGCAATGATACAAATTCAGCTTTATCAACATATTATTTTCACAACTCAATTCAATATATCAAAATAATTTTTAATTGTCAATAATTATAAAAATTCTAAATCTAATTATTAGTTTTATATTTATATATATTTTCAAAGCTTTTCAAAATGCTAATTAATTGATATGACTAAAACTCGCACCTAAAAAATATATTTATTAATAATAATTAACTTACATCTTAAAAAAACAAATCTTAATTTTTCCTAAAACAACATAATAATATATAATTTTTAAATTAGATTATTATGAATTAATAATTTTCCATAAAAAATATATTTAGTCAAAATACTAACTCGAATAATTTTAATTGTATTTATCTTTAAAATTGCATCTTTATATTATCTAAAATAAATTATAATTAGATTTATATTTAAAATTACATATTATGATATTCTATAAAATTAAGATTGTATTACACCTTATAAAAATCACATTTTATATGTCTTTAATAGAAATAATTTATTCATATATCAAAAATTAAAATGGATTTTAATTAATCTCATCAAACAAAGTCAAACTAGGATTAGGAGACAATTTATTGTCCGCAAATTCTTTGCCATACAGTATATTATAATAACCCGCACTTCCTATCATAGCAGCATTGTCTGTACAATATTTTAAATCTGGGAAAAGACATCTTACACCTATTTTTTCACATTCGCATTTTAATGTTTCTCTTAAAAGTTTGTTTGCGCTTACGCCACCAGCTATTACAACTGTTTTAAAACCAAATTCTTTTGTTGCTTTTATTGTTTTATAAACCAAATCTTCAACAGCCCATTTTTGATAGCTAGCACATATATCATTAACTGGTATATCCAACTTTTTTTGTTCCAAATGATGTATATAATTTATAACGGCAGTTTTTTTACCACTAAAACTAAAATTATATCCCAAATCATCGTGCATTTTGCCAAATTCAATATTATCACTTCCATATTCAGAACGCTTACTAATAATTGGTCCACCGGGGTAGCCCAAACCTAGAACTTTACTAACCTTATCAAAACTTTCGCCAACGCTATCATCTAAAGTTTGTCCAATAACTTCGTGATGTAAATAATCCTTAACCTTTATAAGAGCAGTATGTCCGCCACTAACTAGCAAGCACAAAAATTCAGGTTCCAAATCTTTATAAATCAAATAATTGCTTGCAATATGTCCGTATATATGATTTACAGGAATCAATGGAATTTTACTTGCAAAACTAAGCGCTTTAGCAAAACTAACACCAACTAACAAAGAGCCAACCAATCCCGCACCATAAGTAACTGCAATTGCATCAATATCGCTTAAATTTAATTTTGCGTCAGTCAATGCTTTTTTTACGACATTATCTATTGCCATAATATGATTTCTTGATGCGACTTCTGGAACAACCCCACCGAAAAGCGTGTGAATATCTATTTGACTTGAAACGACATTCGATAGAACTATTCTTCCGTCAACTACAACTGAAGCACTAGTATCATCACAACTACTTTCAATAGAAAGTATTTTATAATTTTTCTTTAAATTTCTCATTTTTGCATTATATCACATGTTTTAAACTTTGAAAAGAAAAAACTATCAAATTGATAGTTTTTAAATATGAGATTTTCTTAAATATTCGTTAATAAAAGGTGTAAGTTCTCCATCCATAACGGCATAAATATCACTTGTTTCATATTCTGTTCTGTGGTCTTTTACCATTGTGTAAGGCTGAAACACATAAGAGCGAATTTGACTTCCCCATTCGATTTTTTTCAACTCTCCTTTTACATTTGACAAGTGTTCCATTTGTTTTGCTTGCTCTAGTGCAAATAATTTACCTGTTAAAATTTTCATAGCCATTTCTTTATTTTGCAACTGACTTCTTTCATTTTGACAAGTAACAACAATTCCTGTAGGTATATGTGTAATTCGTATTGCACTTTCCACTTTGTTTACATTTTGACCACCTGCGCCACCGCTTCTGTAAGTATCTATTTTTATTTCATCTGGGTTTATTTTAATATTTACATCATTAGATAGTTCTGGAATAACTTCAACACTAGCAAAAGATGTATGCCTTCTGTTTGATGAATCAAAAGGAGATATTCTAACAAGTCTATGAACGCCCATCTCCCCTTTTAGTTTTCCATAAGCATTTTCACCTTTAACTATAAAAGTAACATATTTTAATCCAGCATCACCGCTTTCTAGGCTATCAATAACTTCAAAATCATATCCTTCTTTGTTGCAATATTGTTGATACATTCGCTCAAGCATAACAACCCAATCTTGAGCTTCTGTGCCTCCCGCACCACTATGAATGGTAATGATAGCATTTTTGTCATCATAAGGCGCATCTAATAGCGTTTCAACCTTTAATGTAGATAACTTTTGTTTTGCATTAAGTATTTCGCTTGCCAGCATTTGAACAGCATTAGGATCAAAATCTTCTGCATTCAGTATCTTTTCTAGTTCAATTATTTCTTCAATTGACTTTTGAAGAGAATTAACATTTTCAAATAAATACTGCAAAGATTTTATTGCTTTATTTGTTCTCATCGCGTTTTCAACATCACTCCAAAAATTAACAGATTCTCGCTCTATAACCAATTTATTTAATTTTTCTGACTTTTCTTTTAAATTCAAACAAGATTTTATTAATTCAAAATCTTTAACTAGATTTTCTATTTCTGAACTTAAATTATCAAAATTCATAATCTACCCCCCCTATTTAATCGCATTTCCAAGTCCTTCAAACGCCTTAACTAGTATAGAATAAAGAGGGTAAGATACAAAAGTTATAACTATCATATATAAAATTTCTTGAAATTTCAATTCATATGTAACATAATTAAACACACTAGAGAAAAGCGTAACTGCAGTAATTGCTATAATGATAACTATCGAATACATGATACCTTTCCAAACAGTAAAAGGTTTACAGACTTTAAATAAAATAACAAAACCAACAGAAACTAAAATTAAAGATGCCATAGTTGTCAAAACTTGATCACTAATACCAAAAAAATGCTGATAAATATACATTGAAATTACACTTAGCGTTAGAACAGTTCCAGCAGGGAAAGCGGTTTTAATTACATTTGCTAAAAAACTACCTTTAATAATATTGTGATTTGGTTGAACAGCCAAAAACCAAGAAGGTACGCCTATTACTAAAAATTCGAGAATAAGCATTTGAATTGTTTCAAAAGGATATTTAGTCCCAATAATTAATACAAAAATAGTAAATACTATAGCGAAAAAGGTTTTCATTAGGTAAAGTGTTGAAGAATTTTGAACATTGTTTACAACTCTTCTTCCTTCTTGAACAACACTGGGCATAGAACTAAAATTACTATCCAATAACACTAATTGTGAGACACTTCTTGCCGCTTCACTTCCTGCTGCAATTGCGATTGAACAATCTGCTTCTTTTAATGCCAAAATATCATTTACACCGTCCCCGGTCATAGCTACTGTTTTGCCTTGTGCTTTCAACGCTTTTACTAAAGTTGCTTTTTGTTCAGGACTAACTCTACCAAAAATATTGTACTCAGATGCTGCTTGAATTACATCTTGTTTACTTAAACCTTGTAGCGAGATATATTTTTCATAACCATCAATACCTACACGCCTTGCAATTTCGCTGACTGTTACAGGGTTATCACCAGAAATAACTTTTATGTCAACACTATTTTCTTTAAACCAACGAATCGTTTTTTCTGCATCTTTTCTAATGTTATCTTCCAAAATTATTAACGCACAATGTTCGCAGATTTTATCTGAAAAATCACTATCACATTTGGCGACTAACAAAACACGCATTCCTTTGGCACTGTATTCATTTACCATTTTTTCTACTTCTGGATTTTTCTTTTTATCAACATATTCAAAAGCTCCAACTTTGTAAGATGTTTTTCCAAATTTACAAGCCATAAACTTTCTTTCTGAAGAAAATGGCAACTTCTTTTCTGCAGAATAATATGATTTTGAACCAAAATAAGATTTTAATGCCATAGCAGTATGATTCGCATCGTGAAAAGCATTAACTATTGATGCCATAACTTTTTTTAGTTCACTATCAGTTATAGATTTATTAATGTTTACCATTTCTTTAACTACCATTGAACCATCTGTTAATGTTCCTGTTTTATCTAAACATAAAACATTTGCTCTTGCCAACATTTCTATACAATACAATTCTTGAACTAAAGTTCTCTTTTTTGACAACCTTATAACACTTGTAGCAAGCGCCATTGATGCTAATAAAAACATTCCTGTTGGTATCATAGCAACAATACTACCCGCCGTCCTTGTAACTATCGTAAAAATATCACCATTACTATCAATATAGTTATTATAGTAGGTAAGAGCGGCAAGCGGAATAATTATCACAGCAATTATACGAATAATAAGATTCATAGAACTTAGCATTTCACTTTTAGCAGTAGTATATTTTTTTGCTTTTTTGGTAAGTTTTTCTATATAGTTATCACTGCCTATTTTGTCTACTTTTGCCCTACAAGTACCACTAGATACAAAACTTCCCGCCAATAGAGAGTCACCTTTTTTCTTTTTAATAGGTAAACTTTCACCTGTTATTAAACTTTCATTTACTTCTATTTCTCCGGTCAACACAATACTATCCGCTGCTATTTGCATTCCTGAATTTAAACATAAAACTTCATCTAACACAACTTCTTTTTTGTATATTTCAGTGATTTCGCCTTCGCGAATTACTTTGGTAAAATTAGAATTTGTAAGACTTAATTTATCCATTGTTTTTTTTGCTTTTATTTCTTGAATGATACCAATAAGGGTATTTATTATAACTATAATTAAAAAGGTCAAATTTTTAAACGAGCCAACAGAAATAAGAGCCAAAGCGACAACAAAACAAATCATATTAAAAAATGTAAATATGTTTTTAAAAAATATTTTTTTATATGACTTTGATGTTGTTACTTCTTCAGAATTTGTAAGCCCCTCTTCTACACGAGATTGAATTTGTTCTGCTTTTAATCCAAAATTAGGGTCTGGATCAAAACGAGTTATGCCAATAACTCTTGCTTTATTGTTTTTTTGAATAATTTTATTTTGGTTATTTTTGTTGTCCTTATTTGATAATTTTTCCATTCTAACTCCAATAGGAATATTTTAGCATACCGAATAGTATTATGCAACAATTTGTACTACCTCAATTTTAACATTATTATAACTTGATACATATAGATAAAATGATATTTTATCAAAAATTATATAATCAAAAGGAGCAAAATGGATTTTAGTAATATAGTAGTAAAAGTAAATGAACCATACCCTGAAATTGTAGGTGCTACAGAAAATGCAAAAACAGTAAAAGTTTTAAAAGATTTAATGTCTAGCAGTGAAGGCGAATTAACAGCTATTTTGACATATTTTTATCAATCGTCTGTATCGAGATGTATGGAACCTGAAATTGCAGACATATTAGAAGAAATTTCAATTGTAGAAATGCAACATATGGATTTATTAAGCAATGCGATTGTAAGTTTTGGGGGATTACCAACTTATACAAATTCAAGGAATATGCAATACACAACGAACTACATAAATTATAATACAAATCTTAAAACGATATTGACAAACAATATAAAAGCAGAAGAAGAAGCGATTAGAAATTATGAATTAGGTATTGATTTAGTTCAAAATGAAAGTTTAAAATTATTATTTGAAAGAATAATAAAAGATGAAAAAAAGCATATTGAAATATTCAAAATGCTTGAAAAATCTGTCAAGTTTTTAATGGTTAGCGACTTTTAATCATCAGTTCTTTTAATTTGCCAAACCTGGTGGCAGTTGCCACCGTTTTCTTTGTTATTAAAGTATTGTTTTTTATTATGATTTCATCATTTAATCCAAAAATATCAGCAGTTGTTCTTCTGTTTAATAAAAAGTCTGTATTACTAACAATTTTTACCTGATTCTCATTATTTATATTAGAAATATTTATAACATTTTCATTTTCAATCGGCTGAATAATTACTTTATCATCTTTTTTTGTTTTAAATATATTTAAGGCTTTTGTTTTAAAAGAATTGATTTTCACTGTATCTTGGTCGTATAAAATTATTGCATTTTTACTACAATTTATCTGCATATTAGTGTCTATGGTTTTTTCTTCCGTAATAATTGATTTTACCTCATATTTTTCATTAATTTCAAAGTCTTTTGCGATACCCAACAATTCGCCGTGCATAGAAAATATTTTTACATTCAATGGAGCAAAATATTCATCAAATGGTTCTAGATTTGACATTAATGTTGCTTGATTGTTGTTCTTTATAGTTAACGCATTTTTTCCGACATTGTATATATTTTTGCTTTGTATAACTAGAATTAATCCTTCATCATTCTCTATACTTAAATATTCTAATTTTTTTAGTTTTTTATCAAAATATATTTCTTTAACATTTCCAATCATTTCTCCTTCATACAAAGATAATACCGGTAAATTAATAAGTTTTGATATTGTTTCCATTTTTCACCTCACATATATATATTAAAAATCTTTAAAATAATGATTAATTATTTTTTTTATACAAATATTTGATTGTTTTAGACAAAATATACTATAATGTAAATAATATTTACATATTGCTATAATCTGATTATTGCAAAAGATAATTGCAAATTAGGGGGAAAAGTGAAAAATAAGTTTTATTTGATTGCAATTCTTATTTTTAGTGTATTTGTTTTTACGGGCTGTCAAAAAGTACAAATTGGCACTCTTAATACACCTAAAATAACAAATATTGAAATAGTTGAAACTAGCGGACAGTACAATATTGAAATAGAATTTGAAAAGGTAGAAAACGCTGTTGGGTATCAATTTCTGATTGATAATAGTTTACTATACGATATTAACTCTACAACCGATGTTATCGTAAGAAATGAAAATGGATTATATTATTGTACGACAACTAAATTGACATATTTATTTTCAACATATAAAATTTATGATGTAAAAATTAAAGCAGTGTCTGACGGAAGTTACAAAAATTCAGAATTTTCATCAAGTTACACTTTTAATAATGAAGAAAATATAAATATTCCAACCATACAGTTAAATGAAAATATTGTTTCTTGGAACCCAATTGCTAATTCGATTTACTATGTAGTGAATATCAAAAGTTTAGGGACAAATAATATTACATATTCCGAAATGTCATACAAGACTTTTGACCTATCTTTCGACCTTTCACAGATTATAGATGCTGTAGGCAGTTATGAAATTACAGTACAAAGCGCTCAAGTAAATGAAGATACAGTAGTATTAAGTAACAAACAACTTTTGCCTTTAACATATACAATTTCCGACACGTTAAAAACGCCAGAAAATGTTGAAATTTATCAAGATGATGAAGGAAATGTGTATTTAAATTCACTTGTTGACAGAAACTCATCAGGTATAAATATCATTTGCAATTCCGAAAATTATAAAATCATTGGAAATTTTTATGAAGAAAAATTAAACAGTGTACGAGAATTTTTCACAATTTGTTTAACTGATATTGTGGACTTAAAAAACACTCAAACATTTGAAATAACATTATTATCTTTAGGCGACAACAAATACTACCTAAATTCAAATTCAACAAACAAATTAAGTTATACAAAAACAACTATATTAAATAGTCCAAACCTTTTATTAATGGAAAATGAAAACAATATTGTTATAACTTTTGAACACAACAACTTAATAGATATAAATGGTTATAATGTTTTTGTTGTTTCTCAAAATTCAACTATTAAATCATATTTTGTAACAAGTGATGAATTTGTCATTTCAAAAGCTGAATTAAGCCCTAATTCATACATAGTAGCAAATATACAAGGTTTTGGTAATTATAAAACTTCAAACTTATCCGAACCTATATATTTACCTCAAACTAATAAAAATTCTTTTGAAATTAAATATGACAATTCTACAAATACAATAAGTTGGTTAACAATTAACAACGCAACAAAATATTCATTGCAAGTTGATGATGAAATTGTTGAAATTGATAGTTCTATCGTAACATCATCAAATGAAAATTCTTCTTTACAACTTGATTTATTACAAGGTTCTCACAATATTAAATTATTAGTTAACACTTCAGATGGATTGTTTTTCAGCGACTACCTAAAAGTTAATGTTAAAGCATTTTTACAAGATGTAAGAAATGTTCGAGTTGTTACCACAAATACTGATGCTATAGTATATTTTGATGAGGTTGCAAACGCTTATGCTTATTCAATATATTTAAAAAATGACACACAATGGACAATGATATGCACAACACAAAATACACAAGTTGGTATCTTGAAATACTTAAATGATACAATATTTGAACACACAATTTTTGTTCAAGCGATAAGTTACCCAAATTCAAATTATGTGGATAGCAAAATTCCTGATTTAAACGATTCTTCTTCAAATTCGATAGCAACATTTAATACTACAAAAAAATTGGCTACTCCAACTGACTTGAAAATAATTAGACAATATAGTTTAACCGGAGAATTAATCAGCGTTAAATTGACATTCAATAAATTGCAAGATATTTCTTATACCATACTTTTAGACAATTTAATTTTAACAAGTGATTATACTTCTAGTTCAACATTAGGTGAATTTGAATTACTAGAATTTTTAACCGAAAGCAAAACATACTCTGTTAAAGTTAAAGCAAACGCTCCTGAAGAATCAAATTACACTGACTCTAACTATGCTGAATTAATTGGAGGATTAACATATAAAGCACAATTGTCCCCTGTTAGCAATGTCAACATATCAAAAAATAATGATGAATATTTTATCAACTTTTCTTCTCAAGACAAGGCTGATTATTATATTGTAACAATTACAAAACAAGATGATGATTCTTATATAGAATATGTAACAACTTTTTATAACAAAGCAAATTTAAGTGAATACATAAGACTTGCAGGCACATACAATTTCACCGTTCAAGCATTCACTGATGATAACAGTATGTTAGCGTCATTGATTATTGATATAAGTAAAACTAATTATTCAAAAATTGAATCGTTAAATTATGTAAAATATCAAAATGTAGTTACTCCTACTATTATATCTGATGAATTCTATTTAGAATTTGACAAAATTGAAAATGCTTCAGCTTATGATATTTATATAAATAATGAATTGTATCATATTGAATTGAATTCTGATTCCTCTGAAAATCCTTACTTTAATTATCTTGACACTTCAACTGATAAAAACATACTTGACTTAACTGAAATAATTTATGAAGAAAACATTTATAGTTTTAAAGTAAAAGCAATAGGCGATGGCGAAACTTATGAAAGTTCTAAAGTGAGTGATAGCGTATCTGCAAAATACTCTTGGAACAACATTTCAGATTTCGAGAAAAATACATTCAACATTTACAATCAATATAATTATGTAATAAATGATTTTGAACAGTTTAAAAATATGATATGGTATAATTACATTTATTACACAGATATTAAGTTCCAAACATATAGTTTAAAATTTTATCTACCTGATGAAACATTTGCAAAATTGCTAGAAGAATTTAACACTTTAACCAATCAGAATTTAACACTAAAAACTAGCGATAATGAACAAGGTTTAACATATAGTGAAATTATACGAATAATGGTTTGTTACTGTTTTGATATTTATCCTGATTTTGTGAGTTTAGCAAGATTAGATAGTTTAACCAACGCTTTAGAATATTACGAATACGCTTTAGATTATCTTGACGCTTCAAGCGAAAACTATAATAGCACAATTTCAAATGTTACAAAGGACGGAAATATTTATTATTTATGTTACAAAAATAATCTAAATTATAATAAATCCTTTTATGACCAAACAGAATTTAATATCGCTAAAAATGTAGGTTTATCTCAAAACTATATAAATCAACTAAATCTGCCAGAAGATATTGATTTGACAGATATAGAGTCTGTAAATACTGCTTTGCAAGGTAAAATAGATGAAAGTATGTTTGTATTAGATAGTGCAGAAACTAAATTAACTGTTTACACTTCTACTCAACTATTACTAGCTATTGAAAGCGGTTATTGTCCTCAATTCTCTATGGACTCAGACATAGCGGAAACTATATACAGCAATATGAAAATCATACTTGCTAGTATTATTGATTCATCTATGAGCGAGTACGAAAAAGTAAAAGCAATTTACGATTGGACATACTACAATTATAAATGCAACCAAAATTTAGTAAATGCTATAAATGCAAATTTTGATGGAGAGATATTCGGAAATTTTGCAGAATTTTATTTAGATAGTTACTTCTATACTGACAATATTAACACTTTATTAAATCCAAAATTTAGTACAAGTTTGGGCGTTGCAAAAACTATAACAGCACTATGTAAAATGATAGGTATTGATGCAATCACTGTATATGGCGAATATAAATCAGAAAACGACGAATTGTATAAAATATATTGTTGGAATAAAGTAACGGTAGATGACATCTGGTATAATATAGATGTGGCAAATGCAGGATTCGGTATTGGAGAAACAGGAAACGAAGTAAAATCATATTCTAAATTTTTAGTAAGCGATGAAACACTAAATAACTATATTACTAATAATTTGAAGTATATTGAACGCTACTCTATTAAAAAGGTTGAAACCTCTAAAACTGACTACACTTATCCTATTGAATACACATTAATAAATGGTATATCAGATGTTGAAAATACATTCAATGCACTAAAATCTAGCATTACAAACGGCATAATTGAAAATCAGGGTTATTTGCAATTTGAATTTAAAAATGAAACAAGTCTAAGCAATATTTCAAATATTTTAAACAACTTGTTATCAGACTTTAGAGATATAGGTTCTAATACAGGAAATTACGCCGTATCATACACCATCAAAAAAATATTATCAACTGATAATAAAATAGGATATTTAATAATTTATATAACAAAAAATCAATAAATACCTAAATAGCACACCACCTGTGCTATTTTTTATTTCCCGTTTAAGTTTTTTTTAATATTTTTGTTTTTGTTTAATATTTACACTTGAATGTATATGTCTGTTTTTTGCATTAATATTTACGCTTGATATGTATATTTTTATTTTTTGCATTTTCTTAAATTAAATATTTATATTAGATATTTTTTTAGAATTTATTTTTGCATTTTTATTCAGTCATTTTCCATTTTATAAATGTTTAATATTATAAGTCTTATAAACACAATTATCAAATAGAAAATATTGTTGCAAACCGAAAAATAAAAATATTGTTTTATATAAATAACAATAAATTTAATAGACACAAGGTAGTACAATAAAAAAAACTAAATAATTTAAAACTAACACAAAATCTTTTGAAATTTGCAATATTAGTTATTTTCAAAAAATAGTAAAACTCTTTGACATTAAATATTTAAATTTATTAATATATAAATATATCATTTAAGGGGGAAAATATGATAAAAGCATTTAATGGTTACAGCATTAACCAAAATCCAGAAAAAGCAGGCTTAGAAGCAGCTAAAATGGCAGGTAATGCAAAAAATGCAAAATTGGTTTTTGCATATATGAGTTGCGACTACGACACTAAAAAAGTTATTGCAGGAATTAAACAAGTATATTCTTGTCCTGTAATTGGTAACACTAGTTTTACAGGCGTAATTGTTCCAGACGGATATATTACATCTAAAGATGGATTTGTTGCAATTATGACTTTATGTGGAGACCTAGAAGTAGGTGTTGCTTGCATCGCTAAAAAAGATGCTTCTGAAGATGCAGTATCAATCGGTGAAAAGTTAGCATTGAAAGCATTAAAAACAATGGAAAAAGGGACAACCATTCAAGCAATGTATATGTCGGCAAGTCCTACTGAAGAAGAATATTTCTTAAAAGGAATTACAAACATAATAGGTAGAGTTCCACTATTTGGCGGTTCAGCAGCAGATAACACTATTTCAGGGAATTGGAAGTTATACCTAGATAACACAATAACACCTGAAGGAGTTGCGATTGCACTTATACATACAAACGCAACAATTACAAATGTTTTCACAGGTGCATATCACGAAACAAAAGATATGGGAATTATTACAAAGGTTGAAGGAAACAGAACACTTGTAGAAATAGATAACAAGCCAGCATTAAAAGTATATGCTAGTTGGAGAAAGATGAAACCAAAAGACCTATTAGGAGCAAATTTATTATCTGCAACTATTGTTAGTCCATTAGGTGTAAAAGATAGATTGGGCGATTTGGTAGCAATTAGGCACCCTATGAACGGCAACAAAGATATGTCTATGAATATCGGTAACAAATTGGCTGAAGGAACTTGTGTTATAAGAATGGAAGCAAGTGTAGATGAATTAATTTCATCAGTAAAAGAAACACTTGAAAAACTAAAGAAAAAAGCTGGCGGAAATATTGCCTGTTATCATCTAGTGCACTGCGGTGGAAGACGAGCAGGAATAGACAGTCGAATTGAAGAAGTATATAATGCAGTTAAATCAGTTGTAGGCAATACACCATTTATTATGGAATTTACATTTGGTGAATATGGTTACGAATCAGACGGAAGAAATACTTGTGGTGGTTTAATGTTGTCATTTACAGCATTCAAAAATTAATATTGGGAGAAAATTTTATGAAAATGATTATTAATGGTAAAGCAGTGAATTCATCAGATAAAACTGTTTTAGAAATTATAAACCCATACACTCAACAATTAATTGACACAGTTCCTAACGCATCAGAAAAAGATGTTGATAATGCTGTTAAATCCGCTTTAGTTGGGTTTAAAACTTGGAAAGATGTTCCACTTACAAAAAAAGTTAAATATTTAAAAAAGTTTTTAGATTTAGTTGACGAGAATAAAAATGCTCTTGCAAAAACCTTAATGCAAGAAACAGGTAAACCTATTACTCAAGCGATAGCAGAAATAGGCAATATCAGAATAGGTTTTGAAGGCTTTATTGAAAGAGCAAAACATTTATATGACAATGTAATTCCTTTTGGCTCTGAAGAAGGTAGTGATAAAACTATGCAAATCACAATGCGTGAACCAATAGGAGTGATTGTTGCTATCATACCTTTCAATTTCCCTTGTGACTTATTTGACCAAAAAGTAGCACCAAGTTTACTAACAGGAAACACTGTAATAGTAAAACCACCTCACCAAAATCCTTTGACTTTAATAAAATTAGTTGAATTACTACACTCTGCTGGTATTCCAAAAAATGTTATTCAAGTTGTTACAGGTGACGGCCCTAAAACAGGCAATGCTTTAGCATCTCACCCTCTAGTAAACAAAGTTACATTTACAGGAAGTACTGCAGTTGGAATAAAGACTTATCAAAATGCGGCAAATCATTTAGCGCATATATCATTAGAGTTAGGTGGCAATGACGCGTTTATAGTTTTAGAAGATGCAGATATAAATCTAGCCATCGAAGAAATGATTTGGGGAAGAATGTATAATAATGGACAAGTATGTTGTGCCTCAAAAAGATTTTTAGTTCAAAAGACAATTCTTGATGAATTTATAAAGAAAGCAAAAGCAAGAATAAAAAAATTAGTTGTTGGTGACCCTTCTAAAAAAGAAACTGAAATCAGTTGTCTGGTTACGGTTGATGCAGCAAAAAGAGTTGAAGCACAAATCAAAAAAGCAGTTGAACAAGGTGGAAAAATTGTGCTTGGTGGAAAAAGAAAACAAGCCTATATTGAACCTACAATCATAACCGATATACCAAAAAATGCAGATGTTGCTACAGATGAAGAAATATTTGGTCCGGTTGTTTCTATTATACCTTTTAATACTGTTGACGAAGCAATTGAAATTGCTAATTCATCAAAATTCGGTCTATGTGGCTGTGTGTTTACAAATAATATAAATACTGCATTTAATGTTGTTAAAAAACTTGAATGTGGCGGAACTGTAATAAATGGAGCAAGTTTCTTTAGAAGTTTTGAAATGCCTTTTGGTGGATATAAATTTAGTGGGATAGGAACTGAAGGTGTAATGAGTACTTTTGACGCAGTTACTAAAACAAAAACTATAACACTAAAAAATATTTTAAAATAATAAAAATTTAACTAAACTTTCTTAAAATTTATTAAAAAAATAAAAAATACGATAATTTTCTTAAAAATTGTTGCTTTTTTGAAGATTTATATTCAATTTATATAAATATTCATTTGATAAATTATAAAGAAAAACAACTATTAAAATCCCCTATTTTAGTATTGTTGTTTTATATATTAATTATTGATTAAAAAGAACATATCTAAATTGTTTTGATATGTTCCTTTTTTTATTTTATCTATTAATTATTACAATCTATTATTTTTTATTTTAAATTAATTTTATATTAATCCATACTTTATTTTAATTTGCACATCTGTCATTATAATTTTTTATAATTGTTTATTATTTGAAATGTATTTTATTTCCTATAAATCAATAATTAACAAATTATTTTATAGTTAAAATTGCGAAACTTTAATACATTAATTAAATTACCCATTAATTTATTTATGCAGTTTGCATAGTAACATTTATTAGATTATTGGTAGAATTTGTATAACTAAAATATTATTTAATTATTTAATTCTATTTATCACATTTAGTAAGTATTTGGTCTAAAGTTTGAAATAGTTGTTATAGTTTTAATTAAATCCTTTTCGTTTCTTTAAAAGAACAATAATTATCGTCAGTAAATATAATGTGGTCTAAAAATTTAACTTTAAATATGTTGCAATATGTCATTATTTCTTTTGTTGCATTTATATCATTTCTGCTAGGTAGTGGGTCGCCATCAGGATGTGTATGTGCCAAGATTATTGAATAGGTATTTTTATCCAATAAATTTTCTGTAAAATCCCTAATATCCAACATTATACTATTAATATTTCCGCCGTCAAACTCTTTAGTTTTAATTAATTTATAATTATAGTTTAAACAGAAAATATAAATCTTTTCTTTAGTGCCAACTTCGTATTTCGATCTGAAATATTCAACAAATTTAGAAGTTGTACTGAAATAGACCTCGCTTTGCTTTTTGTATTTCTTATAAAGTTCAAAAACGCTAGGCAACATACTCAAAAATAATGATGTTTCTTCACCAACACCATTAATTTTTTTGAGGTCTTCAATATCTGCATCTAATACATTTGAAAAACTTCCATACACCTTTAAAAGTTCGTGAGCAATAGGATTTGTATTTTTGTAAGGTATAGTATAAGTCAACATTAATTCCAGCACCTCATGTTCGCTTAAAATACCAAGACCCGATTTTCTAACTTTATCTTTTAATCTCTGTCTGTGACCTTTATGTATATTATCATTTGTAGAACTCATTTAAATATTATACAACAACATATTGAATCATTCAAGAATTTTTTTAAATTAAATAAAAAAAACGACCAAATGGTCGCCTTTTGTACAGTTTATTTTTTGAAGATTTTTGCATTTATGAACTGTAAAACAGTTGCAATAATTGTTCCTGCAATTATAAAATAAACACCTACTGCTAAACTTACTTTATATTCTGTATAAGCACCTGTTACAGACTTATCTACCGCATACATAATTGCTGAAATTAAGAATATGATTGTCGCAATTACAGCAACGACTGCACCAAATTTAGCGATTGAAGTTAAATTTGCTTTATTTAATGATTTGAAGAATATTGAAGCAATTTGAACTAATGCAATTAATGCAAGTATAGATGCTACAACAATCAAAACTATTGTCATTGTTCTGATAAAAGTATAACTTTCCACATCTTTATAAGTGCTGTCTAAAAAATCATATGCACTAGTTCCAATCTTCCCAACATTTAAAATATCTGGTTTAGTTTCACTGGCAACAACATCGAGACCTAAACCTATGAAGATTACCGCACTAATAAGAGCAGACCAAACCGCACTCATTATTTTTCTCATAAAACCTCCTTACCTGTACAATACTGCACCAAAAATATTATACAACTATATATTAAGTAATATGACGGTTTTAAGTCAATCAAAATTGAAAAATTTAACAATATCTTTATAAATTTATTTAAAAATAGCGTTTTAACATAAAATTTCTACAAAATTTTTAGTTTTTTAATTTAATTTTTACCCGTGTGTCCAAAACCACCACTACCCCTAACCGTATTGTCTAATTCGCCTTCAACAAAGTTTACTTTTAAATAAGGCGCAATAACAATTTGAGCAATTCTTTCATTTGGAGTAATAATTTGAGTTGATTTTCCAAAATTATTAAGAGCGACCATTACTTCTCCCCTATAATCGCTATCAATAACCCCTACCTTATTAGCAGGAGCAAGATTTCTTTTGCAAGCAAGACCACTTCTAGCATATATAAACCCGCCGTAACCTTGAGGTATTGCCATACTAATACCCGTAGGTATAAATTTAGTTTCTCCCGGCAAGATTTCTAAATCTTCATCAATACAAGCATATAAGTCTGCACCTGCCGAAAATTCTGTCCCATAAGTAGGAATTTTAGCATTTCCCCTTAATTTTTTGTAATTTAAATCCATATTTTCTCCTAATTAGTTTTGAATTTTAAAATCTTCATAATCATTTAATGGCGATAAAATTATCTTGTTGTTCAACAAACTTTGCTTTACGTCAATTATTCTTTGATTAGATGAACCTCTAAATTTCAGTGCTAAATTTTTCTTTTCTTCCACAAATCTGCCATCAACTAAAATATCTATCATTTTAAGCATAGGCAAAGTATATTCGCACTTTGCTCTGCTTTTTTTTAACAATTCAGTATCGTACACAAATCCTGTATAACACCATATATTTTTATTTGGACATATTTCTTTTACTTTTTTTAATAAAGGCAACAGCCCCATTTGATTTTGAGGTTCAAACGGCTCTCCACCTAGTAAAGTCAATCCTTCTATGTAGTCAGGTTTCAAAGCATCTATTATTTCATTTATTGTGTTTTCTGTAAAAGGTTTGCCCGCACAAAAATCCCAGGCTTCACTATTAAAGCAATTTTTACAATGATGAAGACAACCAGAAACAAAGAGTGAAACTCTCACTCCTGTTCCATTTGCAATATCATATTTATTTAATTTTGCATAATTCATTTTTTACTCTTTTAAACGATTATAATTATTTTTATTTGTATGAAATTTCTTTATAAATTAACAATTAAAATTTTAATTTATTTATGATTTTTTATTATTTTAATTTTTTTTGAAATTTTATTTTTTTTATTAATTTTTTTATATTTTTTATATTTTTTTAGAATTTACTGAATTTTAAAGAAGATTTTAATTTTTTGTTAAAATAAAATATTTTATAAATGTAAAACTCTGTCTTTTATTTCTTGCGTTCTTCCTTGATTCCAGAATTGAGAACCGATATAACCACAAGTTCTTCTTGCAACATTTAATTTTGTTTGATCATGATTTTTACAATTTGGACATTCCCAAATTAGTTTGCCATCTTCTTCGATAATTTTAATTTCTCCATCATAACCACAACATTGACAATAATCGCTTTTTGTGTTTAATTCTGCATACATAATGTTATCATAAATGAATTTCAAAACACTCATTACTGCTTCAATATTATTTTGCATATTTGGTACTTCAACATAAGAGATTGCTCCACCTGGACTTAATTCTTGGAATTCACTTTCGATTGCCAATTTTGAGAACGCATCAATTTCTTCTGTAACATGAATATGATAACTATTAGTAATATAATTTTTATCGGTTACACCTTCAATTTTACCAAATCTTTTTTGCAAACATTTTGCAAACTTATATGTAGTGCTTTCAAGAGGTGTACCATATAATGAATAATCAATATTTTCTGCTTGTTTCCACTTTTTTGTATATTCATTTAATTTTCTCATTATTTTTAAGCCTAATTCTTTACCTTCTGGCTCTGTCAATTTTTTGCCATTTAGGTAATAAACAGTTTCCCAAAGACCTGCATAACCTAACGAAATTGTAGAATATCCACCGTGCAATAACTTATCAATCTTTTCACCAGGTTTTAGTCTGGCTAGAGCACCGAATTGCCATAAAATAGGGGCAGCATCAGAATAAGTACCTGTCAATCTTTCGTGCCTGCATTGCAAAGCCCTGTGACACAATTCCATTCTTTCATCAAATATCTTCCAGAATTTATTCATATCTTTATGAGAAGATAATGCAATATCTATTAAATTTACAGTTACAACGCCTTGATTAAAACGACCATAATATTTAGGTTTTCCATTTTCATCTACATAAGGAGTTAAGAAACTTCTGCAACCCATACAAGTATAACAATGACCTTCTCCATTTTTATCTATTTTTAACTGAAGCATTTTCTTTTCAGAAATATAATCAGGTACCATTCTTTTTGCTGTACATTTTGCAGCAAGTTCAGTCAAATAATAATATGGACTATCAGGATGAATATTTTGTTCTTCCAAAACATAAATAAGTTTAGGGAAAGCAGGTGTTATATACACGCCTTTTTGATTTTTAACGCCTTGAATTCTTTGCTTTAATGTTTCTTCAATCATCATAGCCAAATCTTTTTTCTCTTGCTCGTTTTTAGCCTCTCCCAAATACATAAATACTGTAATAAAAGGTGCTTGTCCATTAGTAGTCATTAGTGTTACTACTTGATATTGTATAGTTTGAATTCCTTTATTAATTTCATCTTTTACTCGGCCTTCTACAATTTCCTTTAAAATATTTTCATCTACTTTTTTGCAAGCTAATTGTAATTCATTTCTAACTTGCTTTGTGATTTTCTCACGGCTTACTTGAACAAAAGGTGCAAGATGTGCCAAACTTATACTTTGTCCGCCGTATTGAGAACTAGCAACTTGTGCAATAATTTGAGTAGCAATATTGCAGGCTGTTGAAAAAGAATGTGGTTTTTCTATTAATGTGCCACTGATAACAGTACCATTTTGCAACATATCTTCTAGGTTTACAAGGTCGCAGTTGTGCATTCTTTGAGCGAAATAATCTGCATCATGGAAATGTATTAAACCTTCTTCATGTGCTCTTACTATATCTTCGGGCAATAAAAATCTTTTAGTAATATCCTTACTAACTTCGCCCGCCATATAATCTCTTTGGACACTAACAATCACGGGATTTTTATTAGAATTTTCTTGATTAACTTCTTCATTTTCACCGTTTATAAGAGTTAAAATTTGTTTATCTGTTGAATTTGATTTTCTAATAAGAGCTCTTTTAAATCTATATGTAATGTAATTTTTAGCGACAGTAAAAGCCCCCTCTTTCATAATTTCTTCTTCAACTAAATCTTGAATTTCTTCAACACTAACAGCACGCCCAAATTGTTTAGCTTGTCTGCTTACAGTGTTAACAATAGTATCAATTTGTTTGTCAGTTAGTCTTAAATTTTCATCATCTACGGACAAATTTGCTTTAATAACCGCATTTTTAATTTTAGATGAATTGAATTCACATTCTTGACCGCTTCTTTTAATAACTTTCATTACAATTTCTCCTTTAAAAAATCAATTTGTTTGACTTCACGCGAATATTATACTATAATAATTTTTGAAAAATGGTTGCAAATGCAACAGATTTGGTAAATATGAAAAAAAGTTTAAAAGATTTGGAAATTTTTAAGAATATAAAAGATGAAGAAATTCGTCCCCTTTTATTCTGTCTTAATTATAAAATAAGGACTGTGCAGAAATATGAAATGATTGTACTAGAAGGGTCTAAAACTGATAATATATATATCTTGTTAGATGGAATAGCAAATGTAATTAAAGAAAGTAGCGAAGGCGAACCTCATTTGATTGATATTTTATCTCCAGGCGATATATTTGAAGTAGATAGTGCTTATAATTCTAATAAAACATATCTTTATAGTTTAGAAGCAAGCACAAAATGTATAGTGGCAATATTAAACAAGCATAGAACAATAACACCTTGTGTCAATATGTGCGACCGACATATAAAATTTATTAAAAATTTAATAGAACAAATTTCAAATAATGCCAATAGAAAAAATAAACACATTTACGAATTAAGTCAACGAAACACTAGACTAAAAATTTTAAGATTTTTGCAAAATAGACAAAAAATTGAAGGCAATGATTATTTTGATATACCATTTAATAGGAATGAAATGGCAAATTATTTATCTGTTGATAGAAGTGCCTTATCCAAAGAATTAAGTAATTTAAAAAAGGAAGGAATTTTAGATTATGATAAAAATCATTTTCATCTAAAAAATACAAATAAAAAAATATAAAAATTAAATACAACAATATAAATAGTATATAAATGTCAAAACAATTATATTTTTTAAAATTTATTACGCTAATAAAACTTTAAATTATATTTATTGTAACAAAAAAACACTGAAGAAATCAGTGTTTTTTATTTATTTTATTTAAAAATTTTGAGAAATAAGTTTAACAAATTCGTCAGGTTTTTCAATTTTAATATCTGCGACTATAAATGCTTCATACATTAATAATTTTGAAATATTATTAAATTTTTCTTCATCTTCATTTTCAAATGATGATTTTAATGCTTTATACTCGTTAGAGTTTACATTTATTTGTAATACTTTTTTGGCTTTTACTTTTTGGTTAATAGGATTAGAATTTATCACTTTTTCCATTTCTAATGAAATTTCACCTACTGTCAATATGCTTGAACTTATATCACTTAAATCATTAGTTAAAACGACATTTTCTATTTCGTCTTTTAATACGCCTTTTACTTTTTCAATAATTTTATTTTCATCATCGTTTGCTTTATAATCATTCAAACTGAAATCACTATCTAGTACGCTTTTTAATTGTAAACCATTATATTCACGCATTACTTTCACAACGAACTCGTCAATATCTTCACTAAGTATTAATACATCTTCACCTTTTTCAATAGTTTGTTTTACTTGAGGTATGTTTTTTGCACTCTTAATATTTTTTGCATTCACATAGTAAATTTCTTTTTGATCATTTAGTTTTGTTTCACTATATTCTTTCAAAGTAATATATTTTTCAGTTTTTACACTTTCAAATACTAATAAATCTTGTAATTTTTCCTTATTCATTCCCCAAACTTGATAAATACCATATTTTATTTGAGTGCCAAAATTCTTGAAGAATTCAACATATTTTTCTCTGTCATTCTTTTGAATTTTTAATAACTCATCTTTAATTTTGTTTTCAATGCTATTTGCAATAACGGTAATTTGTCTGCTGTGTTGTAATGTTTCACGGCTAATATTTAATTGCAAATCAGCATCAACTACACCTTTAACAAAATTAAAATAATCTGGTAATAATTCAGAACATTTTTCGGTAATCAATACGCCATTTGTATATAATTTTAAACCTTTTTCATATTCTTTTGAATAATAATTATAAGGAATTCTACTTGGAATAAACAATATTGCTTTATAGTTAACAGCACCTTCTAAATTTAAATGTAAATAGTCAAAAGGTTTTTCACTATCGTAAAATAAATCACTGCATAAATGATTATAGTCTTCTTCTTTTAACTCTGATTTATTTCTTTTCCACAAAGGAAGCATTGAATTTAAAGTTTCTAGTTCAACTTTTTTTACTTCTTTACCATCATCTGTTTTCTCTGTTTTTTCAACATCTATAGTTATTGGATATCTTACATAGTCACTATATTTTTTGACTAATGAACGAATTTCATATTCTTCTAAATACTTTGAATAATTTTCATCATCTGTATCTTTTTTTAAGTGCAAAATCACATCTGTACCAAATGAATTTTTTTCTGTTTCGGTTATCTCAAATCCTTCTACACCACTACTAACCCATTTATACGCTTTATCACTTCCAAAAGGTTTTGAAATTACTTCAACTTTATCAACCACCATAAACGCTGAATAAAATCCAACACCGAATTGTCCTATAATATCAATATCATTTAAATCTTTTGCATTATTTTTAAAATCTTGTGAGCCACTTTTTGCAATAGTACCCAAATTCTTTTCCAAATCTACATCATTCATACCTATACCATTATCGCTAATAGTTAAAGTTCTGTTTTCTTTATCTGTTGATATGTGAATACTAAAATCATTTCTTGAAAGTCCTGTGTTGCCATTTTTTAAAGACTCATAATATAATTTATCAATGGCATCACTAGCATTACTAATTAGTTCACGCAAAAAAATTTCTTTATTTGTATATATTGAATTTATCATTAAATCCATTACTTTTTTTGATTCTGTTTTAAATTGTTTCATAAAGTCTCCTTTTTAGCACTCTTGTCTTTCGACTGCTAATATTTTAATACTGAAAATTTAGATTGTCAACAATTTTTTACCACAAAACATAATAATTATGTTGTTTTAGATACAATTTTTTAGATTTATAATCAGGACAACAATTACTAACTAAATCCCAAAATTTTTTACTATGATTTTTTTGTTTAGTGTGAGATAGTTCGTGTATTATTACATAATCTACAACATCTGAATTGCAGAACATCAATTTATAACTAAAATTCAAATTATTTTTAGAACTGCAAGACCCCCACCTAGTCTTTGTGTCCTTAATAGAAATTGATTTATAATTAAAACCATAAAAATCTGCAAGTTCTTGCACTCTATTTTTTAAATATTTTTTTGCAAATTTTCTAATGAATAATAAAAAATCTTCTTTATTATAATTTTCAGGAATTAATATCAAATCGTTAAAAATTTTATATTTGCTTATATTATGTATTTGAAAGGTATATACATTACCTAAAATTTCAATTTGTTTAGAAGGAGCAACCTCTAAATTTTTCTCTTTTAATTTATTTTCTTTTTGTTTTTTCAGGTTTGACTTAATCCAATCTAGTTTACTAAAAACAAAAGTTTCTATATCCTTTAAAGGAACAAGATACGGTGCTCTAACTTCAACATTTGCATCTTTTATATAAATAGAAATACTTTTTCTTTTACTTCTTTTGACTTCAATATTCATAAAGAATATTTTATGATAAATATTATATTTTTGCAATAAAAAAAGTGCTATTGCACTTTGTCTATTTTATAAATTGTGAAAAATCCTTTTTTACGACATCAAAATCAATCCTATCAAACAATCTTTCAAAATCTTTTAAATGAATATCGCTTTTAAAGTTGTATTTTATAAAACTATTTTCAATTGAAAGCCAACATATAACTTTATTTGCAGATTTAGGAATAATAGGTTGTAACATTATAGATATATTAGCAATTAAAGTTAGATATTCTAAACATTGCCTATTACACAATTCAAGATCAGTTTTTATAGTATTCCAAGGAGCCGTTGTGTCAAAATATTTATTCGCAAAACTTACAAGTTCCATAATTTCTTTTACTGCTGAAGAAACATATCCATCTTCATATAATTTGTCAACTTTATCAAAAGTATTTTTGATAGCATCGTCTACTTCTGTTGAAATTTTATCAAGTTTTACAACTGAATTAAGTTTTGATTTAATAAATGATAATGTTCTATTTACAAAGTTTCCATAATTATTAATAAGTTCACCATTTATAGTATTTGTAAAATCTAAAAAAGTGAAATTTACATCTTTTTTGTCATTAATATATCTTAAGAAATAATATCTTGTGAATTCACTTCCAAAGTAATCGACAAAATCGCTAGTTTTTATAATATTGCCTTTGCTTTTAGATATTTTTTCGCCTTCAAGATTAACATATTCACTACTAATAAGTCTGTCTGGCAAGTGATACCCTTCGCCATTTGCTAGCAACAATCCTGGTAAAACAATAGAATGAAAAGGAACATTATCTTTTCCGTGAAAATAATAATGAACAGCGTCTTTATTCTTCCAAAAATCATCAAAATTTAGATTATTTTGTTCACAGTAGAATTTACAGGCAGAAGCATAACCCAAAACATCTTCGCCCCAAACATAAATTTTTCTAGGGTCGCCTTCCACAGGCAAAGGAATTCCCCATTCAATATATCTAGTCATTGCTCTATCTTGCAAGCCTTCATTGATATATCTTTCAGTTAATCCTATAGCACTTAAAGTCCAATGTTCTTTTTTAGCTTCGAAATTTTCTTTAATTTCATTTTGCAATTTTGATAACATTAAATATTTTTGTTTACAATCTTTTAATACAGGAGTTTGTCCACATATTTTACATTTTGGTTCTAGTAAAATTTCAGGTTCAAGCATTTTACCACAATGGTCGCAACTATCTCCTTTTGCCTCGTTTTTGCAGAATGGACAAATACCTACGACATATCTATCAGGTAAAAATCTATTACAATTTTCACAAAATAATTGTTTGTCTATTTTTTCCTGCATATATGGTCTAGCAAGCATTTTTCTATAAAAATCTTGCACAAAATTTATATGATATGGATTATTTGTAAGTGTATAATTATCAAAAGAAAAATCTAATTTTTTAAAGCTCTCAACAAATAATTTGTGATAATGTGTTGTAACTTGTTCAGGAGTAAGGTTTAGTTCTTTTGCCTTTAAAAGTGTAGGAGTTCCAAAACAATCACTACCAGAAACAAAAGCAACATTATTACCTTTCAAACGATGATATCTTGCAACAGCATCAGCAGGCAAACTAGAGCCTGCGTGTCCTATGTGCATTTCTCCGTTAGCATACGGCCAAGATAAATTAATTGTAATAAATTTATTCATAACACTCCTTACATTTCTCTTGCGATTTTATTTACTTTTGCCATATCAACTTTGCCTTGAAACTTTGCTTTAAAATGCTTCATTATGCTAGGCAATGATTTATCTTGCAATTTTGAAATTTCTAATTTTATTTCATCTTCGCTCATCATTTGAGGCAAGAATTTTGAAATGATGTCTTTTTGTCTTGTAATTTCATCAAAAGATTCTTTTCTTCCTGCTGTTAAATATGATTGTGCTTCTTCTTCTAATTCTTTCACTGTCTTTTGAAGTATTGAAATCATATCTAAATCTGTTAATTCTTTACCATTTTTTCTTGCTTCTACATTTGCTAACAAATATTTATTTTTCACAACCCCTAGCACTGTTTTTTTTGTTGTATCTTTTTCTTTAAGTGCTTGCAAGTTTTCTTTATTAATCTCATCAATTATCATAATATCTCCTTTTAGAATATATCATCTAAGGTATTGTCGCTAACTGGCGTTAAAATTTCTTCTGTTCTATTATCTACACTTGTTTCATTATTTTGAGTTTTGTTTCTATTTGCAAAATCTCTTGAATACTTAGGTTCGTAAAATTTAGTATATTCTCCCGCCCATTTTAAAGGAATTCTACCTAAAGCACCATTTCTATGTTTTGCAATGATTAATGCACAATCTTGGTCAACAGAAATATCCTCATTTTCATCTTTAACTTCTATTTCATTAGTTCTATCAATAAACATAACAATATCAGCATCTTGTTCTATAGAGCCACTTTCTCTTAAATCGGATAGTTGTGGTGTATGGTCTTCCCTTTTTTCAATATCTCTTGACAATTGTGATAATACAATTATAGGTACTTCAAGTTCTCTTGCAATTATCTTTAAACTTCTAGTAAGTTCACTAACCTCTTGTTGTCTGCTTTCAGTTTTGCCATCGCTTTTCATAAGTTGCAAATAGTCTATCATAACAAGGTCTAATGCGCCTCTTTCGTGTTTTAATCTTCTGCATTTTGACAAAATTGTCATAGGGGTGGAAAGTGAACTATCATCTATAAACAGATTTGCGTCAGATATAACATCTTTTGCTTGCAAAACCGTTTCCCAAGTTGAAGTATCTTTTGGGCCATTTGTCGCTTCTGTCATAGAAATATGGGCGACACTACACATAACCCTTTGAGCTATTTGGCTTATTGGCATTTCAAGTGAAAATATTGCAACAGTAGATTTGCCATTAATTGCGGCATTTTCACAAATGTTGATAGCAAGTGAAGTTTTACCAATACCAGGTCGCGCAGCAAGTAAAATCAAATCACCTTTATGAAATCCATTTGTTAAATTATCTAGACTAGGGAAACCTGTTTTAATTCCTCTTAA
The DNA here is from genome assembly GCA_949294455.1 of uncultured Christensenella sp. GTDB lineage: Bacteria > Bacillota > Clostridia > Christensenellales > UBA1242 > CASFHD01. The sequence goes on along the minus strand of CASFHD010000011.1, from coordinate 12,517 downwards.
AGCATCTGGATTAGTTGAAACAGTTTCCATTCTAGATATAACTTGAGTTATACCATCACTGATATGCATTAGTTCACTTGTGTCAAATTCTTTCGAAATGTCTAAAACTGATTTTTCAGCATTTTCAAGAACTTGTTTAGCGTCAGCATTTTCATAACTGAACGCAATGCTTTTTTCACAGACATCAATAACTTTTCTAATAGTAGAAGTACTTTTTACAATCTCATAGTATTCTCTGTAATTTGCAGTACTAGGCACAATATTTGTAAGTTCTACTAAATACGCAATTCCACCTGCATCTTCTAGACTGCCGTTTGCCTCCATAAAACCACTAACTGTAATATAATCAACAGGCTTATTTTTTCGATATATTTCAAACATTGCTGAAAAAATTTCTTTGTGAGCATTAGAGTAAAAATCATCCTTGTTCAACTTGGAAAAACATAATGCTTGTGCTTCCACATTCAAAAAAATACAGCCTAAAAGCGATTGTTCAGCTTCAATATTATGTGGCAACATTCTAGGTTTATTGATAGCCATAAAGCCTCCTATTTAAATACATCTTCATCTTTAATTTTGTTTTCTTTAATTTTTTTCTGAGTGTTGCCTAGATGAATCATAAATACCAAAAATAGCACAAAGCATTCAATTAACACGAATATTAATATTTGAGCCCAATTAGGTACATTGGTTTTGAGTTCTAGAAACACTCCCAAAATTAAACATATAGGTAACGAAATTAAAATTGCAATACCTATTCTTTTCAAAAAATCAATATTAGATTTTCTCTTTTCATAATTATCGTTCATTTTAATCCTCTACATTAATCCTCTGAAACAACTTTTCTAGATTTTGCACGCAATCCGTGGTCAAGTATTGCTTTTCTTATACGAATACTTTTAGGGGTTACTTCTACTAATTCATCATCAGCGATAAATTCTAGCGCTTCTTCAAGAGTCAAAGGTTGAACAGGAGTAAGTCTTAATGCCTCATCTGAAGCAGAAGTTCTCATATTAGTTAGTTGTTTTTTCTTACAAACATTTACTGAAATATCTTCGTTTTTAGGATTAATACCTACTACCTGCCCTGCGTAAACATTTTCACCCGGAACAACAAGCAATTTTCCTCTACCCTGTGCATTAAACAAACCATAAGTAATTGCTTCACCTGTTTCAAAGGCAATTAGTGAACCAAAAGTTCTACTATCTATATGACCTTTGTATGGTTGGTACTCATAGAATACACTACTCATAACACCTTCGCCTTTAGTGTCTGTTAGCATTTGAGATTTATAACCAAACAAACCTCGAGAAGGTATATAAAACTCTAATCTCATTCTACTACCAACAGGTTTCATCTCAATTAATTCGCCTTTTTTAGTACCCATACTCATCATAATAGTGCCGACACAATCTTCAGGAACATCTAATACGACTTTATCAATAGGTTCATATCTTACACCATCAATCATTTTGTATAAAACTCTAGGACGACTTACTTGGAATTCATAACCATCACGACGCATATTTTCTATCAATATGCTTAGATGCATCTCGCCTCTACCTTTTACTTTAAACTGGTCAGAGCTTGCAGTTTCTTCAACTTGTAGTGATAAATCTTTAACTGCTTCTTTCATAAGTCTATCTCTTAAATGTCTAGAAGTAACATATTTACCTTCTTTGCCAGCGAAAGGACTGTCGTTTACCATAAATGTCATTTCTACACTAGGTTCTGAAATCTTAACAAAAGGAAGTGCTTCCATATCTTGCGTAGCATTTAAAGTATCGCCGATTGTAACTTCGGGCAACCCTGCTATACAAATAATGTCTCCGGTCTCCCCTATATCAATAGGAACACGCTTTAATCCTTCGTACGCAAATATGTTTACCGCTTTACCGCTATACTTTTTATTATCTTCAAAATAATTTTTTCCATATAATGTTTGATTAATATTTAATTTTCCTGAAGTAACCTTGCCTACTGCTAATTTACCTAAAAAGTCATTTTGTTCAGTAGAACTAACTAGCATTTGGAAAGGTAAATCTAAATTTACTTTTGGCGGGTCAATATACGAAATGATTTTATCAAAAAGTGGAGACATATCTTTCGCCTCATCATTTGGATCTAGCATAGCGATACCACGCCTTGCACTAGCGTACACAAAAGGACTCTCTAATTGTTCGTCAGTTGCATTTAAGTCAATTAATAATTCAAGTACTTCATCTGGCACTTCGTTTAATCTAGCGTCTGGTTTATCAATTTTATTAATAACAACAATAACTTTCAAATTTAAAGCCAACGCCTTTTCAAGAACAAATCTAGTTTGAGGCATAGGTCCTTCATAAGCATCAACTACTAATAAAACACCATCAACCATTTTTAATACTCGTTCAACCTCTCCACCAAAATCAGCGTGCCCTGGAGTATCAACAATATTTATTTTAGTTCCCTTGTACATACACGCACAGTTTTTACTTAAGATTGTGATACCTCTTTCTCTTTCCAAGGCGTTAGAATCCATAACTCTATCTTGGACTTCTTGATTTTCTCTAAATGCGCCACCTTGCACTAGTAAACTATTTACTAAAGAAGTTTTACCGTGGTCAACGTGTGCAATAATTGCAATATTTCTAATATCCATAAATCCCTCTTATAATATAATTTTAAATATAACTAATATATATTACCACAAACATATTGAAATGTGTAGTACTTTTTTTAATTTTGTTTAATAAATTCAAATAATCAAAATCAAATTAAAAAAATTCAATTTTTTTCTTTATTTATCAGTGAAATTTAAAAAAAAATTAAAAAATCGTTTGTATAAATGTAATAAGGTATGCTAAGATAATACTAGCCAAAGGCAATAAAAAAGGAGAAAAAGATGCAAGTAATTGGAAAAGCAGCCTTCTGTGAGGAGATGGCTAATGTTATGGGCACTTCTACAGCTCAAGCAAAAGCTTGGTATGAAGCATTTGTTAATACTTTTACTAAAGTATTAAAAGATGGCGACAAAGTTCAACTAGTAGGATTTATGACTGCTGAAGTTAAGAAAAAACCAGCAAGAAATGGTATCAATCCATTGACAAAACAGAAGATTAAAATCAAGGCTAGCAAAGTTCCAACCGTTAAACTAAGTGCTTCATTTAAAGCCCTTTTCTAGGCCTCAAGGTAAGCATTTAGATGGTGGTTTGCCATAAAAAAATACCGCTTTAGCGGTTATTTTTTTTCTTTTCAGTAGATTTTTGTTTCTTTGATTTTGAATTGATTTTAACAGATAAAGAATTGACAGCGTTTAAAATAGTTCCTTTTAAGTTCGTTTTTGCTTCTTTTCCTGTAAATATTCGTATCAAATTTTTTCTGTGTGCCCAAAATATCAACACAAATTCCAATGATATTAATATATAACACACATAACTTCCACTAGGTACTGACATAAATTCAAATATACACATAGTTGCGATGTATGAAAGCGTTGCTACTGAACCACATTGCAATAAAAAGATTACAACCACCATAAGTACGAACATAAAAATACTCATAAGTGGAGAGGCAACTATAAACATACCAACACTAGTTGCAATTCCTTTGCCACCTTTAAATCCGTAATAAATAGGAAACATATGCCCTATGATAGAACTTAATCCGCCCAAAAAAGTACCAATAGTTTCTAAATTATACATTTTTAATAATGCATATCCTATTAGTGACGGAATTAGTCCTTTTAAAACATCGTATGCAATTGAAATTAGACCGTAAGTCAAGCCAAAATTTCTAAGCATATTTAAAGTTCCAGGATTGCCACTTCCAAGTTTAGTGATATCATTTTGTTTTTTCCTAGTGAGAGCAATTGAAATGTTAAAGCTCCCAAAAAGATAAGACAAAATCACTAGTAAAACAATTTTTATAACCATTAATTCCCCCCCCAAATTCGTAATGTTCAAAAAATTTTACTCGGATTATTCATCAAACTTATTTTTAAAATTCAATTTAATTGGTGTGCCCTTAAAATCAAAAGCATTTCTTAAAGAATTCTCAATATATCTTGCATAAGAATTGTCAACAATAGAAGCATCATTACAATATATATCAAAAGTAGGAGGACACACTCCAGACTGCTTGCCATATAAAATTTTTAATCTTTTATTTTTTACAATAGGTGGAGTAGATAGTGCTATTGCATTGTTTAAAGCATTGTTGAATAAACCCATTGAAATATTTCTATTAGCATTTTCATAAACATATTCAACCATTTTCATAACTTCGCCAATTCGCTGTTTAGTTTCGCAAGAGATAAATAATGGAACAAAATATTTCATAAATGCAAAATCTGTTTCTAATTTTTTCTTAAATTCATTCATTGTTTTATTATTTTTCTCAATTAAATCCCACTTATTGATAACGATAATATTGGGTTTGTTTTCTTCAATTATAAGACCTGCAATTTTAGTATCTTGTTCTGTTATTCCAACGCTTGCATCAATCATCAATACTGCAACATCACATCTTGATATAGCGTCAATACTTCTTACCGCACTATATTTTTCTATACTAGATGGCTCAATCCTACTTTTTCTCCTAAGTCCAGCCGTATCTATTAATGTATAATTTTTTCCATTGTATTTAAAAGGTGTGTCTATGGCATCTCTAGTTGTGCCAGCGACAGGACTTACCACAACTCTTTCTTCTCCTAATAAACAATTAGTAAGACTGCTTTTCCCAGCATTTGGCTTGCCTACAATGGCAATTTTTAATGAGTCAGTATCTTCATCTATTTCTATTTTTTTAAGATTAGCCACCACCTCATCTAACAAATCCGCCGTCCCAATACTTTGTTCAACTGACAACAGTATAGGGTGTCCTAAATTTAATTCATAAAATTCATATGTTTTTTCAATTTCATTATTGTCTAATTTGTTTACAGCCAAGATTATTTTCTTTTTTGTTTTTCTCAAAAATTCTGCAACATCTCTGTCTGTTGAAGTTAACCCCTCTTTGCCATCAACAAAAAAAACTATAACATCAGCTAAATCCACAGCAAGTCTTGCCTGTTTCAAAATGTTAGTATAAACCTCATCATTTTTAGAAAAATCAAGGCCACCTGTATCAACTATTGAAAATTTTATGCCCGCCCATTCCGCATCTGCATAAATTCTATCACGAGTAACTCCAGGTAAATCCTCAACAATACTTATTTTTTTCCCTGCAACTTTATTGAAAAAAGTGCTTTTACCTACATTTGGTTTGCCTACAATAGCAACAAGTGGTTTTTTCATTAACAACTACCTCAAACTAAATTTGAATTCAATATAACATATTTTTAATCAATTTACAAGACTTTTAATTATTATAACTTATTAACATAGTTTTATATACTCTTGAACTTTGCCCACAATAACATTGCTAATCGCAAACAATAAAATCATTATACAACTAAAAAGTATTATGGTATAATAAAATTAATCATCAATAAGGAGAAGAATGGAAACATCATCAAAAGAATTTGAATATACATACTTAGAAAATGTCAATAATACTTTAAACAATTTTATTAATTTGATAGATGACAAATTAAAAGAATATCAAAATATTTTATTTGAAACGCATAAATATATAAATGAATTCTCTTATGAACTATCAAACAATCCAGAAGAACGCGGCGATTTATTTAACAAAATTGAAAATATCGAAAAACAAATTGAAAGTTTACAGTCAACAAAAAAACAATATTTAAAACAATTAAATTCAGCATATTTTGGTCGAGTAGATTTTCAAAAAGAAGGGGCTGAAAGTCCGAAAATAATCTATATAGGACTAGGTAGCATTCAAGAAAATTCGAGCCTATTAGTTCACGATTGGCGAGCAGATGTATCTTCACTTTATTATGATGGAACAATAGGTAAAACTTCTTACATTGCTCCAATAGGGAAGATTTCTGGAAATATGTCATTAAAAAGACAATACAAAATTGAAAATGGTAAACTAAAATATTATTTTGACAGCAATATGGTTATAGATGACGATATACTGAAAGAAGAACTATCAAAAAACACAACTAGCAAAATGAAAAATATAGTTTCTACCATTCAAAAAGAACAAAACATTCTAATTCGTAGCGACCTAAATCACAATTTATTAGTACAAGGAGTTGCAGGTAGTGGAAAAACTTCTGTTGCACTTCATAGAGTATCATTTTTATTATATAAATATAAAAATACATTAAAAAGTACTGATATTTTAATAATAAGTCCTTCAAACAAATTTTCAAATTATATTAGTCAGGTTTTACCATCAATAAATGACGAGAACGCTTACACTACCACATTTGAAAATATAGCCTTTAATCTTTATCTACTAAAATATATAGATAGAACTACTTACATTAATAATTTTTTAAAGACTCAAGACGAAAAAATTTCTAAAATAATTAATTATAAATCAAATTTTGATTTTTTAAATAAGTTACTAGATTTTATAATAAACGACCTTCGTAAAAGATTTTTAAGTCAAGATATAATTTTAAATTCAAATGCCATATCAAAAGATGACTATATTGTAATAGACAAAAAAGAAATAGAAAAACTTTATAACAAACTAAATCATTTAGATGTGTATAATAGAATTGAAGTTATCGCCGATAACCTTCAAGGATATGTAAACAATAAAAAAAATTACAAAAATATTATAAAAAAACATCTTTATAAAATGTTTGGTAAATTAAATGTAATAAAATTATATGAAGAATTTTTAACTCATTTAGGTTTACCGATAGAAAAAAATTTAAATTACTTGGATATTCCTGCAATACTTATAATTCAAAATGAACTGTTTGGTTTGAAAAACGAATACGAGACAAAATATATTGTAATAGATGAAATGCAAGATTTTACACCTTGTCATCTCTATTTATTTTCAAAATTGTGGAATTGTAGCAGAATTTATTTGGGTGATATAAATCAATGTATTGAAAAAAGTTTAGATAAAAATTATTTGTTAACTTTAAAAGATATGTTCAATTTTGACCTAGTTTATTTAACCAAAACTTACAGAACATCAAAACAAATATCAATGCTTGCTTCTAAAATTATAGGCTCAAATGATTATCAAACTGTTGAAAGAGTATCAGACGAACCTGAATTTATAAAATCAAAAGATTATATCAATGTAGTTGTTAAAAAAATATTGCAAAATCACGACAGATTCAATTTAATTGCAATACTTTTAAAAACAGAATATGAGTGTTTAAAATTTAAAGAAATTTTATCCACAAAAGATTGTGAAAATATGTTAAAAAATGTGGATAAAAATAAAATAGTTATTGAAACTATAACAAATGCAAAAGGCGTAGAATATGATTATGTTATACTTCTTGATGCTGATGAATCTCATTATAACAGCCTAATAGATAAAAATTTATTATATGTCGCCACCACAAGAGCATTACATAAAATTGATTATATCTATAAAGAGAATCTAACAAGATTTTTAACCTAACTTCATTTTAAATTTAAACAATATTACAACACTAAAAAATTTATTATGCACAACGTTTCATAGTATATTAAAAATTAATATGAATGATTATAATAGTTTTTTGTTTGTCAAAGCGTCTTCAATTAATGTACAATTAAAATTTTATTATGATTAAAATATAATATAATTCATAAATAAAAAATCACTATTATTAAAATAATTATACCGATTCAAATCGAAGTTTTAAACTAAAAAAATTTATAGTTGCCTATAAATTTTTTTGATATAACGAATATATTTTTTCTACATCTTTTTTCGATAGAGAATCCAAAATTTTATGTTTTAAACTCAAGCAAAGATCTACATATTTTTTGTAATCTTCACACGGTCCTTTTCTTATAAATATACCTTCTGCAATTCGTTTATAATTGTTCATAAATCTTAATTTGTTTAGCAAATTTTTAGTTTCACTATCAATACTTTTAAAATATAAATTTTGAACATAAAAACTATTCATTAATCTAAATAAAGCCATATATGCTGCATCTTTTTTGAAATCATAATAACTTTGATTTTCTTCAACTTTTGCCATATTTCTCCTTTTAAAAAACAAAATTGCTATACAACCTTCACCACACCTTGTTTATCATATTTTATACAACAATTTATATTGCTCATCATTTCAAATAAAACTTAATATTTTTTATCTTCAACTATCATTCCATTTGTTTTCGTATCTTATTATCCTTTCTTTTATTATTTTAATTGTAAAGTTAAATTATAGTTTAGTTTATTAGTGCTATAAACTCTTTACAATGTCACAAGAACCCCCAACGTCAAATGCAGATACATAAGACCAAAAGTTTCTTTTTGCTTTATTAAGTTGATCTATATATTTTTCTAAACATATCCCAACATAACCATTTATCACTGCTAGATTATAATTTTTTTTTGCTATAATTACATTTTCAATTAAATTAAATATTTCAGGTTTACTTTCACCATCTTTTAGTTTAGCCTTTGCAACTAAATACATCTCTAAAAAATCATTCATACTTACCTCCTTAAAGTTTTCTATAATAACAAAATATAGATAAATAATAATATTGTAACGCTAATTCATTTACTTGATACAATTATAAATTTCACAAAGAACACAATGAATAGTGTGTTTTTTATTATATCACATATTTTGATTATTGTAAATAGTTATTTTAAAAATATGTTTCAAATACTTTAAATATAACAAAAATCATAAAATTATTACATAAAATAAACTTTTATTTATTATTTTTAAAATTATTAAAAAAGAACTTTACTTCATTTGTAGAGTTCATTTAATTTAATTCTGAAAGTTTCAAGATACAATATGCCTTCCTGTTATTATTTCTTTTTGAATGTTTCAATAAATGAATATCCGTCATTTTTAGATATAATAATTTCAACACCTAATGCTTTTTCTACATCATCTATTGTTGTGTTATCTAAAAATAAATCAGTTTCTGGTTTTATCATAACATCTGATAACACCAACTTTCCTTTTATACCTTTTAATTGTTCTATTAAATCACTGCCTACTATTAATCCAGTAACTGTAATTCTATTTCCAAAATAATTATTGATAATTTTATGAACGGTGATAAATTTTTTGTTTGCAATATGTTCAATCCTTTCAACCGCCTTTACAATTGTATCGTATGCTAGAACTCCTGTCGCAATGTGATATTGATTATCAGTATCAAAATCTTTAATTTCATTTAAGGCATATTCAAAATCATACTCAAATTTCGTTACAATGCCTACCCCATCTTCGTATAAATCATAATCCCCATAAAAATCGTTGTTTGGAGTAGGAATATCTGCAATAAGATAAAATTCATCGGCTGGAAACACAATTTTTTTAATTGAATTATATTTATTAGCAGTTAAAATGACCGCTTCAGCGACTTCTTTTGTAACTGGAAAGATTTTATACAAATTCTTTTTTTCTCTAAATTTAGTTACGCCAACAGGTACAATCCCTATTGATTTTATACAATCTAATTTTAATAAATCCTTTAATGTTTTATCAAGAACCAATCCATCATTGACTTTTGGGACCAAAACTATTTGGGCGTGAATACTTATATTGTGTTTTTGGAAAAATTTTAAGTGTTTTAAAATATTAAAATGTTTAGTTCTCCCAATCATAAAATTTCTAACTTTATCATCAGTTGCGTGAACAGAAACATATAATGGACTAAGTCGGTATGTAGCAATTTTTTTAAATTCTTCTTTTGATAAATTTGTAAGAGTTATAAAATTACCTCCCAATAAAGATAACCTGTAATCATCATCTCTTTGTTGCATGGTTTCTCTAGTTGTTGTTGGCAACTGTTTTACAAAACAAAATATACAATTATTCTTGCATAGTTTGGTACAAAAATCAATTTCCCCAAATTCTATTCCTAAATCTTCATCATCTTCTTTTTCTATATAGCATTTATATTTTTTCCCATTTCGTTCTATCAATAATTTCATCTTATTCAATGAATTCATATATTGAATATCGAATTGGTCAGATATATTAAAACCATTACATTTTAAAACATTATCACCCTTAATTAATCCTATTTCATCTGCTACGCTATTATTTCTTATTTCTTTTATTATCATTTTATCAATATAACACATTTTTTTTAATTAATCAACAAGGGTTTTATAAATTAACTAATACACGAAAAGAACTAAAATATGGCACAAATTTTTAAATTTTTTGATTATTTTTATATTTTTTATCACTTTTTGCAATTTTTACAAGATTTTTTTAAACATTTACAACAATTTTTTTGATTTTTTAAGATTTTAAATAAAAGCAAAACCATTAAAATTATAAAAATACAAATGATTATAATTCTATTAAAAGATTGAAATCTCGCTAAATTATAGACGATAAACGACATTATATATGCAACTGACAAATGAGTAATGATTGACAAATTAAAATATTTTTTTGGCAATTCTTTTTTTAAAACGCTTAAATTAGACAAACAAGGAACATATAATAGTATGAACACTAGCAAACTTAAAACACTGTAAATATTTAAACTAATGAGTGATTGCCCTGATAGAATTGAATTTCCTAATTCATTTATTGTAGTCGAATTCAATAGTACCATGGTAGATAAAATCAATTCTTTTGCAAGCACCCCTACAATCAAAGTTACAATTATAGCAGGATTATCTAATCCTATTGGGACAAATATAAATGATATTAATTTAGAAAACTTATATAATATTGAATTTGAGATGTCAAAAGTAAATGAAAAGTTTAATTGCAAATGAGACAATAACCAAACTAAAGCACTAACAACCAAAACAATTTTAAAAATTTTTGTTATAAAATGAAAAACCGCTTGACAACTATCAACTAGTACTAATTTATAGTCAGGCATTTTTATTCGTGTTACTTCCATTATAAAATTATTTTTTTCAAAACTTCTCATTTTCTTTTCATAAAATTTAGAACAAGCCAATGCCACAAATACGCCAATTAAATATAGCATTATAATTATCCAAAAATTTCTAACGCCAAAGAAAACTGAAGTTAAAGCAAAATACACTGGAAGTTTTGCACTGCAACTCATAAAAGGAGTAACCATAGCAGTTCTTATTTTTACATTTTCATCTGTGTTAGATTTTGCAGTTACACAAGCAACACTTCCGCAACCAAATCCTAACAATAAAGTATATATACTTCTACCATTCAATCCAACTTTTCTTAATATGTCATCAGTATAAAAAGCCAGCCTAGATAGAACACCTGTCTCTTCAAATATTTTCATAAACATATTCAAAAAGAATATTTGAGGAGCAAATGAAATAACTGAAATAATAGGCGATAATACGCCGTCAGATATAAAATTTAAAAGGAATACATTATTTAAATTAATTATATTTAAAATGAAATTAAAAAATAAATTTAGATTGTCTGAAATTAAATCTGATAAAAATACCCCAACACTAGAAAATGTAAAATAAAAAATAAATAAAAAATAAAATAAGGAAAAAAGCATTAAAAAAATTTTATTTTTAAATATTTTATTAAGAAAATTGCAATTATTATAGTTTTTATTGAGATTTTTTGTAATTTTATTATAAATTTCTGTATTATTTAAATTATTTTTTTTAATTATATTTATATTTTTTTTACTGTTAATATTTTTAAATAACTCTACTTTATTTAATTTTTTATTTTTTACAATAATTATTTTATCTAAAGAAATAATTTTTTTTAGTTTATCATTATTTATATTAAAGTTTTTACTGTTTACATTTAAAATTACAACAATGTCGTTTGGATAATTCTTTAATTCTTCAAGTAAAAACAAATTTCTATAAAAACAATCTGTAGATAAAATATATAATATGACAGCATCTGGATTTTGTTTTATACTATCAACACTTACACCTTCTTCAATTGAATAAGGATTCATACTATAAATTCCAGGCAAATCAATTAATTCATATTCATCATTTTTATATTTAAAAACAAACGAACTTGCATCAACAGTAACGCCGTTCCAATTGCCTATGTGTTCGTGCTGTTTTGTAATAGCATTAAAAATGGTAGTCTTACCCACATTAGGATTACCTACTAAAAGAATCTTTTTCATAATCCACCCAAATATTTTTTGCTACATTATAATCAATTACATACATTGCCCCGATTAACTCAACAAGCAAATTTTTCTTTAAAATTGAATAATCTAAAACTTTCAATGTTATACCTGAAACAAATCCTAAACTTTCTAAATAATTCAAAAGTTTTTTGTCATCTAGATTTACATTATTAATTACAACTTTATAATTTTTTTTAATCTCAGTCAACTTGACCATATTAAAATATATGATTTTTTTCGCAACCTATTACTATGTAATTAAAGATTTTATTTTTCTTTTTATCAAAATTTAATAATTAAAAAAATAAAAAAATTTAATTAATAATTTAAATTAAAGATTATATTATAAATGATTAATTATGAAAATATTTATAAAAATAAAT
>CASFHD010000010.1 GCA_949294455.1 uncultured Christensenella sp. | reverse complement strand
CCTAAATATATTAAGATAAATTGTACTTGCAACTTTGCGTTGCATTGTAATATTATCACACCTTATTTTTTCTGTCAACAGTTTTTTAAAACTTTTTTTATTTTTTTACATTTTTTTTATTTGGTTATTATTTTAAAATTTATATACCTTATTTCCAATTGCATATACCTATATCAAACTGTTTTAAATAACGATAAAATTAGTTTTTATACTTTATATTTTTATGTTGCGTGATTGTAAATTTAATTACTATTTAATACTAACTTTATATTATTTTAATCTGTTTTAATACAGAAAAAAAATATTTAATAGAATTTCAAAAAATCTTATTTTTATTATTTCTTGAATATATCAAATACAATTTTAAAGATAGTAATGATTTTAAGTTTACTATTTTGGTTTTCAATTACAATTATTATAACAAATTGTGTACATCACATAAGAATTCGTATGAAGTTTTTATTTTTCTTTTATTTTTACATTTTTTTTATTTATTAAACTAAAAGACTAAACTTTTCATAAAAGCTTTTTTATAATAATTTTTCTAACTTTTGTTCATTTTCTTTTTGTTGGCTATTATCTTTTTTATGTCCATATTTTTCTATACCATATTTCTCTAATAATGCTTTTGCTTTACGTTCAAGGGCATCTGCTTGTTCTAACGCTTTCTTAAATTTTTCTTCTAACTCTTTTCGATTGTTATTTATTCTTTGTATATTTTTTCTAGTTCCCTCGCTATCATTTTCAATTACTAATTTTCTGTAATCATATAATAACATATTATCCATAATTTTCCTCTTTATTTATAAAATTTATTTTAAACTATCTATCTGTTGCATGATTGCTTTGTTTAATATTTTTATTGACTTAGGCATATAACCATCAAAGGCATCTTGATATTCTGTAATAACAGCACTTCTTTCAAGTTCTGCAAGAGTAGTGGTAATTTTTTTCGCTTGCAAATCTTTTAAAATATTAGACAAAATTTCAATTGTTTTTATTGTTATACTATAATTTGTTGAATTTTTGATAACTTTCAATAATTCGCTATTATCTTGACAAGAATCTAACAATTTATTAGTATTATTTTCAATCTTTGATAAATTGTTTTGTAATGATGATAAACTTGATACTGTTTTATCTAATAAAACTTTTAAATCCCTATTAATGTCTTTTAAAAATGTATCATTGGTTCTTTGATTTGACTTTACATCTGTTATTAAAGTTAACACACTTCTTAATGAAGATGATATATTTTGTAAATCTGTCCTTAATTCATAATAATTCATAATTTCTCCTATTAATTTTATCATTGTTTCGTTATACAATCTTTTTCTTTTATTCTATCTATAATTTTTTGTGCATTGTCAATTAAATTCGATGCCATATTAATTTTTTCTTTTAAAAACTTTATATCTGAAGGTTCTAAATTATATAATTCTAGACAATCTAATTCATTATAGCAACTTATCCATTTGGCAATAGCATATTGAATAGCATCTCGAAAATCTTGTTTTAGAGTTAATAATTCTTGATAGTAATATTCCAGACTATTGAAATAATCTAAAAAGACAATTAGCAATTCACTTAATTTATTATAATATCTTCTAGGTTGATGAATTTTTTGTCTAATTGTACCTGAATTTTTAAATTGTTTTCTTCTATTTATTCCTTTTAAAAGATTAATAATCAGAATATTATTATGCATTTTTACCTCAAAGATATTTTATCACAATAAATAATAAAGTCAATATTTTTATAAATTTTGTCGAATAATAAAAAATATGGGAAAATCCCATACTTATATATGTATATGATAAACAAATTAACTTTGAGGAATTTTATTATATTCATTGATAAATTCATCAAGAGTTTTATCACCAAACCCATTAGGCATTTCTTGAATTATTCCTAAATCATATAATTCGTTAAAAGTTTTATTTGAAACATCAACAAGTGTTGGAATTTCACTTACTAAATTATTGTTATAATTTTTCAAAATACCTGTTGTTTGAGTTCCGAACACATCTTCAATAGTTAAATTGTTAACAACATTCATAATAGAATCATTATTAATTGTAGCCAAAGTTAAATTTGATAACCCATTTATAACTGCACTAACTTTTGTTAAAAAACTTGCATCTTCATACCAATAATCAGTAATTACATCATAATATAGCCCTAGCATTTCGCCTAGTTTCATCTTATCAAGCGAATTTCCCAACTCTGATATTTTTACATCTTTTAAAGCATTAAGTACACTTGAGTTTTGTAAATTATCACTAGATAAAACATCACTTAATGTTAAATCGTTTATAATAAGAGTTAGAGAATCATTATTAATTTCGTTTACCTTTAGGTTTGCAAGATTATTCATAAGATTAGTTGCTTTGATAGAATATTCTGCATCTTCATACCAACCAATTTCATAAGCACCTAATCCATCACTATAATATAAACCCAATGCATCGCCTAATTTTAAATCATTGATTTTAGTTGATAGTTGACTAATAGTTGTATCTTTTAAAGCGGATAATATAGGTGAATCATTTAAATTATCAATGTCTATTACATCTTTTAGAAGTAATCCATCAATAGTGTTTTTAATAGAAGATTCATTTAATTCACTAACTGTAAGATTTGCAAATTTAGATATCATTCCATCTGCTTCAATAGTTAAATCGTTGTCTGTGTACCAAATTTCTGACTGCTCATCTTTAAATAGCCCCAAAACTTCACCTAACTTTAAATTGTCTATTTCACTAGATAAACTTGAAATGGTAACATCTTTTAATCTTTGCAAGATATTAGAACTATTAGATTGAATATCAATAACATCACTTAATTTTAAAGAACTAATTGTGCTGTCAATTTCTTCTGTATTCAAATTTGATATTGTAAGACTTAATAAACTTTCAATCTTGGTATCAGCAGGATTAGTATAATTTGTGCCATCATAATTTTCATACCAAACCCCATCAATTTCATTGTAGTATAATCCCAAAATTTCACCTAAAGTTAATTCATCTTCAAAACTTCCTTGCGCAAGTTCATCAATAGTATAATCTGAAATTTTTTCAATTAAAGTTCCTTCTTGTATATCAATTAAATCTTTAAGTTGCAAAGAGTAAACTTTATCGTCAAGTGAGAGATTTTCATCTTTTCCCATAACTTGTTTAATTGTAAGGTCAGCAATAGCGGTTATAATTTTGTCATCAACAACCTGCCCATTTTTATCTTCTAAGTGATCAATTTTATTTGCATCATCAACTCTGTAAATAATTGTGTAATTCATAACATCTGCCAAAGTTAAGTCAAACATTGCATCAGCAAGTCCTGATAAAGGAATACCATCTGGCAATTTGTTTAGAATATCAACAACTTCACCGCCAAGATAATCATTTGCTACACCTTTTAATGAATCTACAGTTATATTTTCTAAAATTACAGATTTAAAATTATTTTTGATTTCACTAATAGGAACAGATTTTAATTTAGTAATATCTATATCATAAATAGCATCAGGAAATTTGATAGCCAAGTCATTTTCTAAATCGTTAATTGAATATAAGTCATCAGAAGCAACTTTGCCAACTATATTTATGTATTGAGCCAAAGTATAATTATTTAAAGTTTCATTATCTATGTTAAAATCATTACCTGTAAGTTCTTCAATTTTACTAATAGATAAATCGTTGTAAGCCCAAAATCCTATTGCAGTTAAACTGCCAAACGATAAAATAATACCCAAATAAATACCTAAAGTAAAAGTTGAAAAGGATCTAAATAATGGCTGTTTAGAAAAGATAAAAACGAGCAAAGTAACTAACAAAAGTAATAATAAAAAAGAACCAATAGCCACACAAACATTAATTAAAATAGAATATGGCAAAAACAAATAAAGACAAATACCTGTAGCAATAGGAAGCAAGAAAAGAATAGTATAAATCAAAGAACTAAATCCAAAGCCTTTTCTTTTAATCGACATAAATTCCCCCAAAAAAGTATATATATTTATTATACAAAAAAAATTAAATAATAAAAACTAAATCATTAAAATATTTATAAAATTAATATAATCGACAAACTATTTATTTTATTAATTATTGATTATTGAATATAAAATAATCTAAAAATAAAGATTAAAAAATACAAAAATATTATTAGATGATTTTTATTAAAAATATTTATAACCAAACAACACGATAAAATATAAATAAATGCAATGTAATTAAATATAAACGACTCAAAGCAATGTATTTATAAAAATGCGATTAAATTTAAAACATTACAATTAGATATATAATTAAAATATTATAATAAAATAATTGTTACTCCATAGTTTAAATTAAAAAGTTCATAGTCAGCAAGTAAATCAGGGCATAATTTGATGATTTTATTTCTGCTTTCATTTAAATCAGTCCATTTTTCACCAGGCACAAAATCTTTTATAATTTTTTTTGATTTCAAATTTTTTAGCATAAAATGTAATTCTTTTTTTATTGCACCACCCACTCCGTGACTACCATAACCGTGAATAACTTTAATTGCTGATATATGCGTGTTTTTACATCGCTCTATTTCAATTTGCACAAGAGCTAATGCTTCTAAAACAGTTTGACCTTCAGACTTTACATTTATTTCAATATATGCCATACATAAATTATGTCAAACAAAAATTTAATTGTCAATAACAAATAATAATATATTTCCAAGTTAAAACTAAATCATTAATTCTATTTTAATTAATATTAACTAAACAAAACAAATTCAACTTTTCTGCAGAATACAACTTGAAAATTTACAAATTTAATCATTATTTAAAAAATAAAATATAACTAGTTTTACATAATAAAGGAAATAAAATATAACTATTTTAAAATATAATGAAATATATAAATATTACAAGTAAAAATTTATGTAATTTTCAAATATAAATTAAAAATAAACATTTGTAATTAAAAATATAAATTAAAAAAAAGTTATAATTAAAAATATTTTAATTTATTTTTTAACTTCAAAATATATTAAACAAAAAAACTAGCATACGCTAGTTTAACTTGCTTTTTTTTCAGCTTTTATAATTATTGGTTCTTCTTTTTTGCCATTAATATAATCGCCATCAATTATAATTTTAGTTACGCCATCATCAAAATGATATTTATACATAACATTTAGCATTTTATCTTCAAGGATTGTTCTAAGACCACGCGCTCCTGTTTTTAGTACAATAGCCTTACTTGCCACTGATTCTATTGCGCTGTCATCAAATTGTAAATCAATGCCTTCAATTTTAAACATTTGAATATACTGCTTAATAATTGCGTTTTTAGGTTCAATCAAAATTCTTTTTAAGGCATTTAAGTCCAAAGGTTCAAGACTAACCATAATAGGAATACGCCCTGTAAATTCTGGTATCATACCGAATTTAATCAAATCATAAGGTTCAACGCCTTTTAGTTTAAATGATTCCTTTTCACTTTTAACACTCACATCTGCGCCAAAACCCAAGCCTATAGAAGATTTTCTTTCAGCCACAATTTTGTCAAGACCTACAAACGCTCCACCGCAAATAAACAAAATGTTAGTTGTATCTATTTTTAGATTTTCTTGTTGAGGGTGTTTTCTGCCACCTTGAGGAGGAACAGAAGCAATAGTGCCTTCTAATATTTTTAATAAAGCCTGTTGAACACCTTCACCGCTAACATCACGAGTTATTGAAACATTTTGTGATTTTTTCGCAATTTTATCAATCTCATCAATATAAATAATGCCCTTTTCTGCACGCTTTATATTATAATCGGCGTTTTGAATCAATTTTAATAAAATATTTTCAACATCTTCACCGACATAGCCAGCCTCGGTCAAAGTGGTTGCATCACAACTAGCAAAAGGTACTTTTAAACATTTAGCAAGAGTCCTTGCAAGAAGTGTTTTCCCACTACCAGTAGGACCTATCAAAAGGACATTCGACTTTTCTAATTCGACTCCACCATCTTCTTTTGAAGCAAGGTTATAATTAACTCTTTTATAGTGATTATAAACTGAAACTGCTAAAACCTTTTTAGCCTCATCTTGCCCTATTATAAATTGGTCAAGCATTTCTTTGATTTCTTGAGGTTTCATAAGATCAATAAGCTCATTATTAGATTTTAAACTTGCTTCTCTTGAAAAGTATTTACCACAAGTTGCAACACAATCAGCACAAAGGTAACAATTACCCTCTGGATTAACCAAAAGTGTATGTTCTTCATCAGCAGGCCTACCACAAAAACTACACGCTATTTTATCAGTTCCCATTATTATTTCCTTTTATCAAAAATCTTATCAGCCAAGCCATAAGCAACTGCTTCTTTAGCCGACATATAGTTATCTCTATCAGTGTCTTTAGTAATAGTCTTTTTATCTTTCCCTGTATTCTCTGCTAAAATTTGATTTAATTTATCTCTAGTTTTTTGAATGTGTTTTGCAGCAATTTCAATTTCAGTAGCCTGACCTTGCGTTCCACCTAAAGGTTGATGAATCATAACTTCAGCATTGGGAAGAACAACTCTTTTACCCTTTGTTCCACTAGACAATAACACCGCCGCCATTGAAGCTGCAAGACCTATGCAGATAGTGTTAACATCACATTTAATGTAGTTCATTGTATCATAAATAGCAAGTCCAGCTGAAACGCTTCCACCTGGAGAATTTATATACAAGAATATGTCTTTATCAGGATTTTTCCCTTCAAGATAAATCAATTGCGCCACAACAGTATTAGCAACTTGGTCATTAATTTCTCCTGTCAAGAAAACAATTCTATCTTCAAGAAGTCTTGAATAAATATCATAACTTCTTTCATTATTACCCACTTGGTCAACGACCATAGGAATTAACATAAAACCTCCTTAATCAATAATAGTGTTATTATCGTGCAAGAATTTGATTAGCTTTGACATTATAAGTTCACTTGCGATACTATTTAATCCATCATCGCCCATACGAGATTTGAAATCGTTAACTGACATATTTCTTTCCTTTGCTAAAGAAGCGATTTTGTTTTCAATTTCTTTTTCAGTTATATCCAATTTTTCAGTTCTTATTAATTTTTCTAAAACAAGTCTGCCTTTTAATTGTCTTTCAACATTTTTGGTTTGCTCATCAATAATATCGTCAACTGTTCTACCAATATATTTAGCATAATCTTCCAAAGTTATACCTTGATGTGATAGTTGATGTCTTATATTTGCCACAACTCGCTCTTTTTCGCGCGCAATCAATGTTGAAGGAATAGAAAGAGTTGTATTATTAACAATAGTATCTAATATCTCATTATCAGTTTCAATATCGCAGTGTTGCATATTTTTTTCTTCTAGTTCTTTTAAAACATTCGCTTTATATTCATCTACAGTTTCAAATTCAGTGTTATTAGAAACAAAATCATCGTCTAAAACAGGCATAATGCGTTCTCTAACATTATTTATCTTAACTTTGAATGTTGCCTGTTTAGAAGCTAAAGATTTTTCATGATAATCAGCAGGGAACATAACAATTACATCTTTTTCATCGCCCACTTTCATACCAATTAATTGTTCTTCAAAATTATCTATGAAACTGTGAGAACCTATTTTCAATTGATAATTTTTAGCAGAACCGCCGTCAAATTTAACGCCATCTATGTACCCTTCAAAATCAAGTGTTACAGTGTCGTCTAATTTAATCTCTGCATTTGTTTCAACAAGTTTGCTTGCTCTTAATAAATCTCTATCAATTCTTTCCTGAATAGCCGATTCATCAAGTTCGTGATGATGTCTTTTAAATTCCAATCCTTTATATGTGCCCAATTCAAATTCTGGTTCACCTTCAATAGACAAAACAATTTCCAAACACTTTGAATCAATTTTTTTAATATCAAGTTTAGGTTCAGCGATAGGTCTAAACTCCTTGTTTTCTTTTAAAGCCTTAGAATAAGCCTTGTAATACGCCTCATCAATAGCGTCGTTATATAGAACTTGTTCGCCATAATTTTTTATTACAACGCTTTTAGGAACATGCCCTTTTCTAAAACCTTGAACATTAAATCTAGACATATTCTTTTTATAAGAGTTTTCTAACATTTCATTCCACTCTTTTTCAGTAAATTTAGCATTTACTGTTAACACGTTTTCATTTTTTGTTGCATCGTATCTCATAAATCTTCCTTTTAAATATAACAACTAATTGTATCAAATGTAACTTAAATTGTCAACAGTTTAGTATTTCAAATAATGAAAAAACTCTGACAATAATCAGAGTTAAATAAATAATAGATATATTCCTAAAAAAGCCATTACACCAATAAACACATAAATCGCTATCAAGGACATTTTATCTTTTTTTTGCATTTTGTTGATAGATTTGTATAGTTTCCGTTCATTAATCGTGCCGTAATACTGACTATTTTCTTGATTAATTGCTATATCTTGTCTAATAGCATTCAAATTATCATCAATATTTTTTAATTTGTTGTCGTTATTTCTTTTAATGAGTATGGCAAAAAAGTATAAAGAAATAGCAAAAATAATACACGAAATAGCAACAATCTTTGTATTATTTTGACCGATAATGATTAAAATGATACCAAAAATTGCGCCCAAGGACGCAATAATTGTTTCTTTAGAAAATTTTCTCATTAGATAATTACCATTACAAGAACTAATACAGCAGCGACAATATAACTAATTAAGAACCAGATATTTCTTTTACTTCTAACATAGAAATATGCATAGAAACCTGTTACAATGTACGCTAAAACTTCTGCTACAGTTTGCAAAGCACTAAGAGAACTAATAAGTTTTCCTAAAGTTAAGGCAACGGCACAGAAAATTAAAGCAATGTAACCTATCATATTAATAAATCTTTTGAAATTAAATTCGCCCATTCTTTCCTCCTATGAATAAATATATACAAAAAAATAAAATTATGCAAGTCCAAAATAAAATATATTTTAATTTTTTTCAAATTTTCGACAAAACAGATTTAAAATCTAAAGGCAAATCGATCGAAAAAGTCATTTTTTTGTTAGTCCTTGGATGAACAAAACCAATTTTTACAGCAGTTAAAAGTTGTTTTGTAACTTTCAACTTTTTATCTTCTCCACCATAAATTTTATCTCCTACAATAGGCTTTCCTATTGATTTTAAATGAGCTCTTATTTGATGAGTTCTACCCGTTTTTAGTTTACATCTCAACAATGTATAGCCATTATAAACTTTTTCAATCACAAATTCAGTGTAACTATATTTCCCGCTATGTTCATCTACTAAAGTCATTTGAAGTCTGTTTTTAGGATTTCTACCAATATACCCTTCAACAACAAAATTCTTTGTTATTTTCCCTTTTACAAGTGCTAAATACTCTCGACTAAGAGTTTTGTCTCTTAGTTGACTAGACAAAGCGCGATGTGTAAAATCATTTTTCGCAACTAACATAAGACCGCTTGTATCTTTATCTAATCTATGAACAATACCAGGTCTTAAAACACCATTAATTCCACTTAAATCTTTGCAATAATATAATAAAGCATTAACTAGAGTACCTGTTTTTGTTGTATTGCAAGGGTGAACAACTAATCCTCTAGGCTTATTTATAACTAACAAATCAGTATCTTCATATACAATATCTAGAGGAATATTTTGTGCACTTACATCAATTTCTTTTAACGGCTCAAATTCAATTAAAACCTTATCTCCTGACTTTAAATTTGCTCCCGCTTTTTTTATAATGCCATTTACTGTTACCTTTTTGTTATCAATCAAAGTTTTTATATAAGAACGCGTTACACCTTCTAACTTTTTTGTTAAAAATGTATCAAGCCTTTTTTCAAAACAATCTGCAATAAATTCTTTAATCATTTTTCTCCTTGTTTTTATCTTTAAAAAAAATCAAATAAATGGCAAATAATATAATCCCAAATGTAATGCAAATATCTGCAATGTTAAATATAGGGAAATTAATAAAAGGTAGATAAATAAAATCCCTAACATATTTAAATACAATTCTATCTATTAAATTTCCAACCGCCCCTGTTACAATCAAAGCAAACGAAATAACATAAATCATTTTAGTTTCTTTACAAAGAATGTCATAGATAATAAATGAAAATAAAACAATAATTGTAAAAATAATTAAAAATAATATCTTATTTGAAAAAGATGAAAATGCAGCACCTGTATTTTCACTATATCTAAATTCCAAAATATTTGGGATTATAACCAATACTTCACTATTAGACATTAAATATTTACTAACTAAATCAAGGGTAAGTAATACTAAAAATATACAAGATATTATAATATATTTTTTTTTCATTACCTTCTTTCGCCTTTTTGCACTAAAATTTTTCTCCCTTCAGGAGTAATAATAAAATGGCCGTCCATATAATTATGAATACTTCCATTTAATGCATAAACAGCACCACTTAAAAAATACATAACCATATTCAAATCTGTATCAGAAATATCATTTAAATTGATTATAACAGCTTGATTTTGTCTTAACATATCAACAGCTTTTTGAATGTCCTCATTATTTTTAGGATTAATAATAACTACATCTTGCCCACCGCCCAAATTCAATCCAGACAATAAACTATTAGCATATTCTTGCTCTTCTGTTCTTTGAGCATAAGAAAACCCTTCATATCTGTCATAACCCTTATTTTTTTTCTTTTTATTTCTCTTTTTAGCGTCTTTGCTACTTTCCAAACCAAAAGCCCCATAAATAGAATTCATAATGCCCATATACCCTCCTAAAATTAGTAGATATATATAAAGAATAAACTAAAAAATCCTAAAAAGCAAGCAAAAAAGACTTTCAGTAATTAAATTTAATTTCTCATTCTTTAATATTAATAAATTAAGAAAATTTTTTATAAAATAAACAATTTAAATTTATATCACATTTTACTAATCATTTATAACTTTATATCAGAGAGCAAAAAAAAGAGCATAACTGCTCTTTTACCCTAATACAATCTCATATATTTTATTAGACCAATACCCTCTTGTATATGGATCTTGATTAACTGTATAAAGTTTACCCTCGACTAAATCTTTTAAACCAATGAAATTCTTACCTAGAGTATCAAAAACCTGCTTGCCATTATATAAATTATTGTACGGAATTAGCACTCCTGTTTCCATACTAAACTTATATTCTATTGAAAACTCAATTAAATTTAAAAGAGTGTTATAATCAGGCTCTTTATAGTTTCTAGCTAATTTACCTTCCTTAGCTAAATTGTATAAATAATCTATATATTCATTACTATAATTTTGATTCATTTCCAATCTAAATGTAATTGTAAAGTATTTTTTAATATAATGTATAGCAATAGATTCAACATCCATTAGTGTTTGAGAATCTATACTACTTTCACCAGAAATTAATTCATCATCAAAATAAGATTTATAATAATATGAACCATTTGAGCTTTTACAAGTGAAAATATATACTAAATATAAAGACTGATTTTCTTCATCTCTTCTAATATTTGAAGTAATACCCAAAGTATTTTTAATTTCATTGGTAATTTTTATACTATCAATATCATTGCCTTCAAGTTGAATTTGAGTATTATTTCCCTCATAAACAACATCAAAACTTATACCTGTACCAAATTTAGCATATAAATATTGTTTTCCAAAATTTGTATTATTTAAAATAAGTTTGTAATTTGAATCTGCAGATATTAATAATGAATTATTTAATTGACTGACATTTGTGATCACATAATCAGACAAATACCAACCAAAGAATTTATAACTTCCAACAGCATTCGCATTCAAATCAAAACTGTCCCCAACTTTTGCATTATTAACCTTTGAAATACCATTGATAGTTGCTGTACCACAAGATTGATTGTTAAATACACCATCAGAAACAACTTCAAGCACGATATCATATTCTTCTGCTTTCCATTTTGCAAAAACCACAATATCTCTATCTAATGTCTTTGATATTAAACTAGTTGATGTAAACAATTCAGTAGATTGTTTTGATGAGTAATACCAGCCATCAAACACATAACCTTCTTTTTCAACAACAGGCAAATCAAGTTCAGTATTGCCGCTAGTTTCAATAACTTTAACAAATTCTGTACTAGACTCATCAGCTACAAAATAAACAGAATAATTTTTATCTTTGGATTTGCCAAAAGAACAACCTGTAAAAATCAGGCTAAAACTTAAAAACATAATTGAAAGCGCTAAAAGTTTAAATTTTTTCATTACAACCCCCTCTTAGCATTGATATAATCATATTTGCGTTATAAGTATTATCACTATAATATAATTTTATAATAAAACTTATGGACTAATATACTAACTAAACTAAAACATATATATTATATTAACATATAATTTAAAAAAGTCAATAGTATTATTATTAATCATTAGAATTGCCGTCATCAGTTTTAAACAGTTGTTCTTTTAATTCATTGTATAAATCGTCATCAGCGTCTTCAAATTCATTTAAAACCCTTTGATAGATTGCCACAACTTCTTCAGTATATTTTGGATTAGATTTTGCTGTTTCTAATAACTTTTTTGATAATTCAATCGCTTGTTTTCTAGTTTGATTGTAACTTTTTTTAACTATTTTTTCTATTACATCCATACATTTACTTTCAAATTCTTTTTCAGTCAATTTCATATTTAACCTCACAATACAGATTAATTTTACTTATTTTATCACAAAATAACACAAAAGTCAAATTGTATTATTTTAATCTTAACATAAATTTTAATAAAATATTAAATATTAATATAATTTCAAATTTATACTTTACGAAATTATTTTGTGGCTTTAAATTTAGTTGCAATTTCATTAAACAAGTTAACAAAAAACAATATGATTTTTAACTTAAATAATGAAAAACCTAAAAACTTAAAACTATCAACAACTAATAGATTAAATAACAAAATATTTTTCAATATATTTAAAATCTAATAATGACAAAACAACATAAAAAAGAAGAACTTGTTGTTCTCCTTTTTATTAAACAATCATTTAATTAGTACAATATAAAGTTTATTTTACAATTAATAGTTTCTAAACTCGAATTTGCAAAATTTATTGTTGCATTTTCTGTCGTCGCTTGATTATAACTTACTATATTGTTTTCATAATTTGAAATCATTGTAAGTTCATTAAATCCTAAATTACTATCAAATGAATATGCTTTTATATAATAATTCAAATTAACGCTCTTTGTACTTTCCTGATTCATAATAACTACTCTATTATAAGTTATATTATAACCATTTAAAGTATCAACTATTAAATTATTATCAAGTTTTACAAAAGCATTAATTGTACTAGAAATCACATAATAAGTTGAAGTTGTATTATAATGATTGAAAGCACTATCTTTTGTATATTTTACTTTATAAAGTGAGGCTTTAATATCAGTTGCAAATATTGTTAAATCTTCTACAACAACTTCATATTCAACATTTACTCCGTTAGAGTCATCGATAAGTTGTAACAATTCATCATTATTTACACTATTTACAACACCTATTATAGACTCACTAGTATAATCTTTCAACTGTGAAGAACTAAATCCTAAATCAGATAATTTCATAGAATAATTATTCAATATTAGTGAATTTTCGCTCTCTGGTTTTAAAGTAAGATTATCAAATTTGTAAATTATTTGATTGTCATTTTCTTTTGACACAAATTCTAAGTTGAATTTCAATTCGTTATCTATTTTGAAACTATCTACAGTTGCTAAAATATTATTATTGATATCTTTATACACAGCATCATTTAGCACCAATTTATATAACCCTGTGTCCTTTTCAATATCAAATAAAATATATTTTACGCTTTCGTTTTCAAAACCAGATATAACATTCAACCTTGCTTGCATTTTTGAAAATATTGCATCAAAATCGCCATATTCTACAAAAGATTTCTGTTCATTGTTCACAAGATTTGAAGAAAGTGTAATATAATCACTTTCCAAATTATCAGAAATGTTAGTTCTTACAAACTCTTCATCTCCTATCAAATCAGTATTCAAATTAATATTTATAGTGTTTCCAACTAAATAATACGCATAACACACATTTTCAACACCATTTTTTGCTATTGTAATCTTGTAAACCACGATATAATCTTTATCAACAGGCACAATAGGAAGACTTATTTTTAGTGAATATTTATTGTTATCATCTTTTTCTATGGTAATTGAATTGTTATTTAAAATGCTTGAGCCATTAACGACTGAATCAAATTTATCATTTTCATTAAACAAAATACAATCTGAAGAATAATTAGCGACATCACCAACATTTGTGATTAAAGCATAACTATAAGATACTCCAACATTAAAATAGTCATCATCGCTACTTTCAGTCGAATTTGTATTTACCAAATTCATTGCAACATTTCCATTGCTGGTTTTTTGATAAATTGCTACTCCGCCCATATTTGCAACAGTATTAGGAGTTATAAAACTTACAATATCCGAACTAGCATAAGCCAAGCCTGACTCATCAGTTTTAACCACACTATCATTGCCATAAGTATAAGTTGCAATATTTATAGATGAATATACTCTTAAAATCATAACTTGTTCAAAACTACTATCATCTAAATCTTTTATAGTTATATAAATGTTAACATATCCCAAAGTATTAACTGACAAACTAATATCACTAATTTTTAATGTAAAGTTAGATACAGTTATTCCCGTTAATGGATTATTATTGGCATCTGAAATAGATGAGATATAAAGACTAGTACTAGTTGTATTAATATAATTTTCTTCGAGTGTAGATAAGTTCTTTATCTTTAATGTAGGTACAAATTCATTATCTTCAACAAGATTTACATTATAAATGTTATCTTGTGCAGTAATGTCTGCAAGATATAGTGATTGCGTATCAGAAGAACTACCACTCCAAACTAGTTCACTATCTTTAGTAAGTCTTACACTGAAATCAAATTCCAACAGATTGTAATTTATAGTTAAATTGTCATCAGTATTTGATTTTGCCAAGATAAAATGTAAAGTAATGATTAAATCATTAGATACTTTATTAGGTGCGTATATTCTTCCTGAATTAAATGTTATATATTCGCCTACGAAATTTCCGTTTGATTCTATAACATCAAAATAAGAATTTCCTAATCTTTCACTAGACATTAATAGTGTATAGCCTGCATTTTGAAGTGCTTCAAAACTTGAATAATCAACTCCGCCAATATTAAACTTAATTATACCAGATGAATTAGATAAATCAGTTGGCTTGATTACAAATTTTGCATAGTCGTAACTTCCTGCAAACATAGTTAAATTTCCGGTAGTTAAATTTTGATAATTTCCACCTGAAACATTCAAGACATTTGATTCATCTGCAATATAAATTCTAAGAGCGGAAGACATTCTACTAGACGAATTAAAGAAACTCAAATTGATAACAGTATTAGTAGTAATTTCATTATTATCCCAACTTATAGTTAGATAGAAATTGCCTGTATTAGACACGACTGAATAATTCAAACTTTCTAACTGTTCAAAACTATATTCTTTGTTATTGTTATCAACAAAAGACAAACTTGCCTGTCCTACATCAGATAACACTCCAAGATATGAAGAAGAAAAGTTTACAGAACCTAATTTTATCTTAAAGGATTTTTGACTAAATTCACTAGAAGTTAACACTTTTGTTGTTGTAAATGTTGTATCATTAGCATTAACAAAATATGTATTAAGTTCATCAGCATAATTAATTGTATTGTATGAGGCGTAATTTTCTCTGCTTAAAATATTGAAATTATATTCACACAATACTTCAAGCGTAAATTTATCTTTAATTTGAATAGACTTGTTCCCTACAGCATTAAAATATATGTTGTTATCTCTTATTTCAATTGCTGTATCTAATATGGTTTCTGCAGGGTAATATAATGTTAAATTATCAGCGATAGTTTCATACAAATCAATTTGTTGTAATTCATCTACAGTTGACCCTGCTTTGAATCTGTATTCATTAAATTTTTCTGAGCCTGTTGAAATCATTCCCATAAAACTAGAAATAGAAATATTGCTTCCAACTTGCACTGCTTCGTTTGTTGCAGAAGACACTACATAAATAGGACTAATCTCATAAGTTGTAGGTACTCTTAAAGTAACAATCAAAGAAGAATCAGAAAAGTTTGTAATGTCGTCAAAATTGACTGTAACATTAAACTTAAAATCATAATAATCAAATTCATTTCCTGCTAGATGATTAAATTTTATCAAAATTTCATTAGCAGTTTCAAAATCTAAAATTATTTGATTTTCAATTTCTAAAACTTCTACATTTTCGCTTGTTTGAACAAAATTCACAGCATCTGAAAATTCGCTATTATCAACATTCAATATTAATTTAGTTGAATTTGTCGCATCAACATTTACTGCTAGCAATATATTATTATTTGATACAAACATATAACCTAAATATTGATAATTTCCGTTAACATAAGTAAATTTATAATTATAATTTCCACTTGAAATAATCAAATTATTGCCACTTTTTAGGTATGTTGAGTTATAAGTGTAATGTTTTACTCCATCTGAAATCTCTTCTATTTCTGGGCCTAAGTATGCATTATTTGAATTATTGTCTAAATAGAATTCTATATTAGCGTAATCATCACTGAATACATAACCCTGTAAAACGCTTTCAAAATTTGGATTTTTAACAACTTTAATAGCACTTCCATAATCAGTTAAATTAGTGTTCGCAACTGCCAAAACATTTTCAGCATTGAATGAATATTTAATATTTGGTTTAACGACTACTGTCGCGGTATAATTTCCTATTTCTTTTTCAGCAGTTAGACCGCTATAAAGCGTAACAACAATTCTATAAGTTGTAGTTGTATTTACAGAAATAAAATCTATTTTATTGTTATCGAAAACTAATAGGTTTTCATCGCTTGTTAAATTTTCAATACTATTTACCTTTAATGAACTATAATTTTCAAATAAATCACTTAAGTAAATTGAATAATCATTATCATCAAAATCAATTATTGTCGGGTCAATAGTTGTGGTAATATTTTTGATATGATTTTGCTTTTGTATAGTTAAATCTAATTTTACTTCAACTAAATTATCATCTAATTTATAGGTTAATAATAGATTTATTGTTTCATTTTCTGGAACATCATAATATGTTAAAATATTGTTGTCTATTTCTATATAATAATTATTTATTGAATTTAATATAGTAACACTATCTAAAGAATAAATATCTGTATCAATTTTAGCATCTTTTACTTCAAATAATTGTGATAAATTAATAGCATTATTATTGTCATAATCATAAGTTTTTGTCAGTGTATAATTCAAATCATCAATTTTTTGTAAACTTGAATCAACTTTGTTAATTATTACATTTGGTTGCAAATTCACATTTATAACACCAATATATACTTGATTTTGTGCATATTTGTAAACTAAATATAATGATAAAGTTTCATCTGCATTACTCATTTTAGGAATATTAGTTGAAATCACATTATTAAATTTTTCAAAGCCCAATATACTAGAATCACTTAAAGAATAAGCGCTTAATTTTGACGCTAAATTACTAGATGCATCTAATGTGTCAATAATTTGGTTGTTTTCATTGAATAATCTAATACTTCCACCTGAAAGTAATGATTTTAACATATTTTCAACATTAGTTTCGCCATCTGATTTGAAAGTTAAAGATGTAGATAATGGTGAACTTGATTTACTGCTATCTATTCTAATTGTATAATAGCAATAAGCATTAGTTATAGTAGTTATTTTAAAGGTTATATACCCTTCATTTCCTATTAAAGCATCTAACAATGTAATACTGCCTGTTTCTACATCAGTATTAAAGAATATTGATTTATCACTTGCTGTTGTAATTGCATCAATTGTACTTTGATAAAATTCAATACTAGAAATGATTTTAGAAAGTTCAACCGAACTTACAAAATCTCCTTGCAAAACTGATGAACGAGCAAATACATTCAATCGTTGAAGATTTGAAAATTCTTTATCTTGATATAAATTAATAACTTGATTGTCTTTTACTATTTCATAACTTGTAGATCCAAGATTTTCTAAAACATCATCATTTAAATCATTTGCTGGATACTGGATTGACATTGAATATTTGTTATAAATTGTAAACGAATAATCTTTTTGAGTAAATCCGCCGCCCACATAATTAAATTTGATTGTAACTGTCAAGTTTGCACTATCACCCACAATGCTTCCAAATCTTAAATTAATAGGCCCACCATTTGCAACAGTATAGGTTCTATTTTCAAACGAATAATCATCTATACCAGTAAGTTTAACAAATTCAATACTCGTGAATGCAGAAAAGTCATTATTTTTAAACAAAGTCATAATGTTATAGGTATTTTCAGCATATAATTCTAGTTCTTTATTATCTCCACTAGTAGATTTAATCAATAGAGATAATGGTGAAACATTAAATTTGATTTTTGATAAAATTGAAACTTCTTGATTTTGATAATTGTAACCTACTTTAATTTGCATTTCATTATTATCAATTATTACACTATCAGTTAAATTTCCTATATACCTTATAGAATAGAAGTTCGTGCTAATTGCATTAGACTTACATAAGTCATTTTCTGTAATAAGAGTAAACGAGGATTTTGGTTCAACTAAAATTTGAATATTTGTAATTTTGTCATTCACTCTTGAAACATTTATAAATCTATTTCCTGAAGATTCGCTATAAGTATAATATTCGCCACCAAAACTTGTACTTATATTTTGATTAAATGTGAATACCTTACCTATTAGATATTTTAAAGATACAACACTTGCATTGCTTTCATCTAAAATAGAACCAGATGATGAAATATTTGAAATTTTAGTTATTACAAAATTTGTGTTATCAATAATTCTTGCTTCAATATCTGCAGTTACTTGTCCCCAACTACCTGTAAAAGTCAAGGTTTTAACAATTTCAAATAAGTGATTAAAATTAGCCAAATTTAATTCTTGAACATTTTCTAAAAGATATGTTTTATTAGCCATTAAATTTACTGTAACAAAATCAGTAGTTTCACTTGATTGTTTGCCTTCAAAAGCAAGTGTATTATTTACATCATCAGTACTAGATACCAAATTCAATCCATTTGATAGAGTTAAATAAATTGTGATATTTTCTTCAATACCTTGATAACTAATTGTTAAAACAATATCATCTAAAACACTTGACAGACTCTCTATGTAATTTACTGTTAAATTGTTGTCTAAAACTGTGTAATAACTACTTGAATTATCTACTATATTTAATGAATACAAGTTGGAATCAATTATTTCTGCTTGTGAATAAGTTGTAACTGCATTAGTAGTATTAATAGATTTAACTATTACAATATCTTTTAATTCATTTGAAGATAAACTTTCACCACTTACTAAACTAATTCTATTATTTTCACTATTATTAGAACTCAACATTAAATTGTTTTTAAATTGCATTTCAAAATTTCTAATAATAGAATCCGTGTTCCCGTAATAGAATATTATATTAATAGTGTCAAATCCAGTTACATATTTAGGTAAAACAATATCAAAATACCCATTAATTGCTTTAAAGACTTCGCTACCAGCAGGAATATCTGCATATTCATAAGTAAATGCCAAGTCAGATATTTCTACTCCATCTAAAGTTATTTTCTGATAAGTATCAATAGCATTAACGCCTGCAAATCTTATTGTAGTATTAGCATAAAGTGTATCCAAATTAACTGAAATATTTCGAGAAATATTTATTCCATTAGATGAATTTAATGTAATTTCGATTGACTTACTTCCACTGCTTACAAAATTCACACTTGCTCTAATTGTAATTAACAAATTATTAAAATCAAATGCTGTGTTATCAATATATAAATTATTTCCATCTATATACAGATTATCTAAAGTATATTGATAATTTACGCTCACAATTTCAAACTTTATATTGTTATCAAGATTTACTCCTGCAACAGAATAATCAAACCAATCAGCTAAATTATAATTTCCGCGTTTAATATCTGTAGTCTTATCCGTTTTAGTTAAACTAGCATCTTCAATTACAACTGAAATTTTAATTGTACTTATTGCACTTTCGCAACTAAGTCTTAAAATTGCTTCACCTGTTGAAAGAGTAGAACTATCAACTGTGCCATCTTCTTTGAAATTGATAATTGAACTATTTAAACTAGTAACATCAATATCTTTAATCACTTCAAATATTTTGTCTTTAGAGTAAACTTTTGAGTTGCCTTTTATAATTTGTAATAAGTTATCAAGTGTTACATCAACACCTAAATTTTCTCCTAATATATCGAATTCAAAATCTGTTCCGTTTAATTTTGCAACAATTTGAATTTCATCACAAACAGGTTCAATCGAATAAATATCAGCATCACAAGAATAAATTATAGGTAAATTTCCATCACTCCAATCATTTAAATTATATGAAAGTTTAAATGTTATAAATCCATTCACTAAATCTTTGTTTAATATGAAACTATATTTCAAGCTGTTTGATTCGGCGTCAAAACTTGATTCATATACACTTATATACTCACTTGCATTCAAGTTTTCAACATATTCATTATCTACAAGTTGCATAACAACAGGCAAGACTTTTGGATTATAAGAATTAATTAAATTCATTAAAGGTTCTAATTCGTTAATAGTAAATGATACAGATATAGTTGTTCCTTCTTTAAATGCCCAATTATTTGATACAATAGAATATTTGTCAAATGCACCAGAATTCTCAACATACATTTCACTAGAATTGTTGAATGAATAACCAGAAATTTTTGATAAAGCATTATTATCTATTACTACAAATTCAGTAAGTTCAGTAGAAATCCCTTCAGGTAGTGAAGCAGAAGATGATACATAACTATAAATTGCAAAATTTTCTATACTAGTATCAACCCCACCATTTATAACTAAATCTGTAAAACTAACATTAACAGTCAACACATCAGTTGAAATTTGACCAAAATTAGATTCTGATATTACACCATTTTGTGAGTTTTCAATCAACTCGCTAACAAATAAAGACAAATCTGTTTCAGGCATTGTTTTTAATGTTATTGAATATAATGTAATTTCTGTTGCTCCGTCAAAATTAGGAAGAATTACATTAGAAAACCCACTATTTTTATCATAAATACCCACTAGATAATATGTTATGGAATTAATTTGAACGCTTACAAAATTATCATCTATTTTTGCTCTTTCAACGCCATATAATCCCAATTGATTTTCTTGAACGAGCAATACAATTGATTTATAAGAATTATTTGATTGCACTTGTGCTATGCTTTCATCAACATTTACTGCATAGTTATTAGCATTTTGTTTAAAAGCGATAGTATCCTGCTCTTTTTGTAAATCATTTGCACTAATTGTAAAATTCAAGTCAGTATTAGTAAATGATGGTTTTCCATTTACGGCAGAAAGCGTAACACTAACGCTATCACTTATAACACTTCCATTAGCATTTATAACAAATAGTTTTAATACCAATCCGTCATTAGTTAAACTACTAATAGATTTTAAATTGAAATATTCTGAATTAGTTTCACCTAAACTAAAGTAATCATTTAAATTGCCAAGATTATTTGAATCTAGTACAAATAAAATTGTTCCACTGAAATAATCTACATCGGTTGTTTTTTGTGTAGCTAGCAAATTTATTTTGTCATCATCAATATTAGAAAAATCAACCAATTCATCTGATTCTGCATTATAAAATACACCAGAAGTATTGTTAAGACTTGAGCCATTTACTTGCATTTTAAATATGCAATTTAAACTGCTACTGTTTCCATAAGACGCCTTTCCGTAATAAGTGCCAACATTAAGGTTAGATGAAACTGGGCTTTCAAAGTATATTGAATAAGTTTTTGAATTATCTTCGTAAAAACCATTTGTAGCGTTATAATTAAGTATTATATTTTCATTCCCGCCTAATGCTTGTGAATACTTATTTATAATAACCTGACTAGAAACTGTGTTTAAACTTCCATTCAAGGTAAAATTAAAATATTCACCACGAACTACTTTTCCGCCTACTGTTATAACTGTAATTGCATTTTCATCATTGTAAATAATGTCGTGCGTTTTACTAGCTGGGTCAATAGAAAATCTTTCATAAGTACCATAATACAAGAAATAATTTCCATTATCTTCTGCATTGACTACAATGAATTTTTCACCAGTTGAATTCAATGCTTTCCCTATATTTTCTGGAAGTCTAAAAATCACAAAATCTGTAAACATATTATCTATCTGGTATTTAATAGATTTTACAGAATTTGAACTTTCATCTAAACACTTTAAATTAAATGTTGTATTAGGATTTATATTTTCAATTTTTTGGTTTCCAATATACAAATCTGAAATATTTATTCCTGAAATCGCTACAATATCTCCACTAGATGGACTTTCAGCAATAATATTACCTGTAAATTGATTCAAAACTTGAACAGCACCACCTGTATATTTTTTACCGCCGTCTTGAGTAAGTGATAGTGATGAACTTATTTCTTCACTATTATAGTCCAAATAGATATTATTATCATTAAATAAATTTAAATTTAATCCATTAGCACCAATATCTATTGAATTTATGTATTCTCTAGTAACTGTAATGGCCACTTCACGACATACGACATAATCTAAAAAGTTGTCCATATTAGTGAACATTTCTTTAATGTCTAACATTTTTGCATTATAGATATTGTCTTGTGAATAAATTGTTTGAGATTTTATATAATTAGCACTTTTAATATCTTTAAAAGCAAGAATTGTTAAATAATAAGTATTTGTACCTTCATCAGATGAATTAATTTTTAAATTTCCATTTATATCAAATGCAAAAGGCACATTTAAACTATTCATATAATCATCATTATTTATTAGTTGCGTATATGAAATATTTGAATTGCTTTTTGAAGTATAATAATACATTATTTCTTTTTCGTACACTTCATTTAAATCACTTAATTCTTTATCATAACCATAAAGGGAATAATTGTCAGGCAGTTGTATTTCTACTTGGAAATTTACATCACTAGTAGTAATTGTTTGACTAGGAATTACAGTGTTGTTATCAATTTCAACAGAACTTAAACCCGGACCTATGAATTGACCTTGAGAAACCATATTGTTACTACTATTTACTGCAATATCAGTAATTGACCTGTCAACATATATAGATAAAGGATTTGACATAATTTTGTTAGGAATATAAGCGCGAATTTTAATTAACCCATCAAAATTAGTAACGTTTTCTTTCAACTTAATATCAATCACATCGCCTAATCTATACTTGTTTGACGTTAGCTCATTATAGCAAGTTTCGTCAACGAAATCAGCTCCTACTGCACTGCCATCTTCTGTGGCAAACATAATTTTAATATTTTGCTTGTTACTATTATTAGGTTCACCCGAAAGCATAAACGACAGCGTATTGGTGGATTCATCTGAAATATCATAAGTCCAATCTATATATTCAATGCTTTCACCTAATAAGTTTTTAAATGAAATAGAAGTCGCTTCTATTTGTTTTTTACCAAGCAAATAAAAAGCAAGAGTTACTCCACCACCCACTACTGCGACAACTAAGGCTGAAATGCCCAAAACTTTTAGAATCATTTTAAATAAAGGTACCTTAGTCTTTTTTTCAATACTAGAAGCCCTTTTTGTTGCTCTTAAATTATTATCACCAAACATTTTATACCCCTTTAAATGTTCTAATAAATACTAAATTTAGTATTTACACAATTTTCAAAATAATTATATATTATTAATAATATTAAAGTCAAATATATTGTCGAAAATAAAAATTATCTTTAAAATAAAGAAAAAAATAAAATATAAATTATTTAAAAAATAATTATTAAATTTCGAAAAAAAATTAAAAAAAATAATTTTTTTAAATAAAATTTACATTTTTTAATAAAATAATGAAAATAAATAATTATTTTTAATATTTTTTATTTTTTTACTTAAATTAATAATTTTATATTTATATAAAAATTAAATTAGCAAAAATAAAAAAATTAATTTTACAAAATAAAAAAACTATGAATAAAATGAATTAAACATTTTTACATAGTCTTCAATACATATTTGTTCTGGTCTTAATTTTTCATCTAAATTTAAGTTGTGTAAAATTTTTAAAATATTATCATTGTCAAACAATGAAATCTTTTTAATATTATTAAAGATAGTTTTTCTTCGCATAGCAAAACAAGATTTAATAAAATCACAAAATTTATTGTAATTTGAAATATCAAATTTATTCAAATTTATTTTAAATTCTATAAACGCACTATCAACTTTAGGAACAGGTGTAAAGCACTGTTTCCCTACAATTTTCAAAATTTTTACATCACTAATAGCTTGCATTGTAATGCTTGGTATCCCATATTCTTTAGAACCACTTTTGCTTGCAAAACGAGTAGCGACTTCATTTTGAACCATAAAATACATAGATATAATTTTATCTCTATATTCACATAATTTAAAAATAATAGGTGTTGTTATATAGTACGGTATATTAGCCACAACTTTTATCCTATCTAATTTAATTTCGTTCAAAAATTTACCAAAATCGACTTTCATAAAATCGTTAAAAATGATTTCGACATTATCAAATTCTTGTTCTAATTCTTTCAATTTATCTGACAAATCTAAATCTATTTCAAAACTATAAACTTTTTTACAATTTCTAGCAAGTTCTCTTGTTAAACTACCAACACCTGCTCCTATTTCAATCACTACATCATCAAAACCTACATCAGTTAATTTAACCAGACTTGATATTAAATTTTTATCGTAAATAAAATTTTGTCCCAATTCGTGTTTATATTCCATAATAACCTACTTCAAATTAAATAATTTTTTTGCATTATTTGATAAAATCTTATCACAAGTATCAAAATCCAAACCTTTTATTTCGGAAATTTTTTCAATAATTTTTAAAACATTTTTAGGCTCATTTCTCTGACCTCTAAACGGCACCGGAGACATATAAGGACTGTCCGTTTCTGCTAAAATATTGCTCAAATCAATTTCTTTTATAATTTCCCGCAAATTGTCATTATTTTTAAATGTTATGTTGCCTGTAAAAGAAATTTTAAAACCCATTTCTATTACTTTTTTAGCGAACTCAATATCTGCGCTGAAACAGTGTATAACCCCACCTTTTTTAATAGGCAAAAAACTTTTTAAAACTTCCAAGCAATCTTCATAAGCATCTCTACAGTGAACGATAATAGGAAGGTCGTATTCTTTTGCTAATTCAATTTGTTTTTTAAATGCTTCTATTTGAAGATTTTTATCAAATCCAACATAGTGATAATCTAATCCAATTTCTCCTATTGCCACTAATTTATCTGTTCTGTTTTTTAATTCATAAATCATTTTTGATACATTAAACTTGTCTGCATATTCAGGATGAATTCCAACAGAATAATATACTGAATTTATAATAGATATTTGTCTTGCTTTTGCATTTGATTGTTCATCACAGCCAATACATATTAAAGTTTCACCACCTTCATTGTAAAAGTTTTTCAAGATTTCATTATAATTTTCATAAGCCGAATCATTTAAATGACAATGAGTATCTATCATATTTCCTCCTAATTAGTTTAGTATAGCACATTTACTTTAATTAAACAAGAAATAATAAATTTTATAAAAGTTAATCTTAAAAACATAAAAAAATACATATTTTTTTAGAAAAATGCAAAATTTGTCGATTTCTTTATTAATTTTATAAAATTTGTCTTAATTTTCATTATTTTTTTAAATTTTAATATTGTTTATATATGAGTAAAATGTGGCTATTAATGATAGTAAGCAGTATTATAATGCTTTTACTATCAACCCCTGCAAATGTAGTTTTGACAATGATAGGTGCTTCTAAAAATGCAATAACAATGTGCATAGAGTTTTTAGGAATTTATGCTCTATGGCTTGGGCTTTTGCAAATTTTAGATGATACAAAATTAAGTCATAAATTATCACAACTTTTATCAAAACCTGTAGATAAAATATTTGGCAAATATGACGATGATACTAAAAAAAATATTTGCTTAAATGTTGCTTCTAACATATTAGGATTAGGGAGCGCCGCCACCCCTTTTGGCCTAAAGGCAATGCAAGGAATGGATCAGGGTAGCGAAAAAGCAACAAAAGGTATGATGCTTTTAGTTGTAATCAATTCAACAGGGATACAAGTATTGCCTACAACAGTTATAGGTTTAAGAGCATTAGCAGGTTCAGTGTCTCCAGCTTCAATTTTATTTCCAACTATAATTGCAACATATCTACCTACTATTCTTGGAATTCTGTTAATAAAATTAATTTATAGGAAGTTGAAATAATGGCTGATATAATTTTCCCTATTTTAATTGTATTTGTTTTGACTTATTCAATTATTAAAAAAAATGATGCATATAAGAGTTTTCAAAATGGGACAGTTGGCGCTATTGATTTGATTAAAACACTACTTCCAACTATAGTGGCGATGTTTATAGCAATTGAACTATTTAAAGTAAGTGGATTATCTCAAATATTAGCAAATATTTTATCTCCAATGTTTAATCTTATAGGAATACCTAAAGAGTTGACAGAGTTGATAATTATTAGACCATTTTCTTCAAATGCAGGTTATGTCGTGTTACAAGATATTTTTAAAAATTACGGAGTAGATAGTTATGTAGGAAGATGTGCTTCGGTTTTGATGGGTTCAAGCGATACAATATTTTATGTTGCAAGTATATACTTTTCTGCGACAAAAGTTAAAAAAACTATGCTCACTATTCCTATTGCCGTTTTATGTAATATATTTTGTGCAATTTTATCCTGTTTGTTATGTAGATTTATGTAAAACTAATATTTGCTATGTTGATTTATATAAACTAAATGTATCTTTTTATATTAATAATGAATTACAAATCAAATGCGAAACTATTTTTAAAATTTGGACTAACAGTAAGGCTTTTTGTTAGTTCTTTTTGTTTAAATTATAATATGCTTATAAAACTAATTATACAACGAATATAAATTTTTAAAGTCTAATTTCTATCTGATGATGATAAAATATATTTACAAAATGTAAAAAAAGATTTTATTTTTTTAATAAATTTGATAAAATATTATCATGAGAAAGTTATTCAGATTTATAAAATTTTTAATATTTTTTGCAATTATTATAATCGCCGTTTGTTTTTTAGCAAAATGTGGAATAATATAATTAAAATTCATTTTAAAATTACAGGCAAAATAATGCTTGTTTTTTTATTTTATTAACGAGGTGTATATTTTACACTTTTAAAATTCAATTTATGCCTGATTTAATATTAACAATTAGTAAATCATATATTTTAGATAATTACCTTTAAAAATTTTAAATAAACAAAAAAATGCATTGTCAAATTTATACACTTGATTTGCAAATACAATTATGATACAATTACAAAATATGCAGAGATGTCAGAGTGGTCGAATGAGCACGATTGGAAATCGTGTGACGTGAAAGCGTCCGCAGGTTCAAATCCTGTTCTCTGCGCCAAAAAAATATATACAAATTAAAAAATTTAAAATTAATATTTACAAACTGCTAATAAAACATTTTCTAAATTGAAGTTGATATTTGCAATTTTATAATAATAAAACATTTACAAAATTAAAATATAATTTAGGTAAATTGAGAACATATTTAGAATATTTAAAAAAATGTTTAGTAATAAACTCAAACTCATAAACTTTATCTATACGAATCTCAATAAATGTGAATGAAATTTTTTATATTATCTACTTATTTTATTAGACTAAAAATTTAGAAATTAAAATATTAATAATTGACACAAAATTTAAAATTATGATAATTTAATATAGATATAGGGGAATAAAATGTTTGAGATTGAACTAATCAAAACGATTCAAGAAATGCGAAGTGCATTTAGTGATAGATTTTTTTTGATTTTTGCTGATTTAATAGGAATTATAGGATTTACTATAGCATTTATATTCATATTTGTAAAAAATCGAAAAAACGGCGTTATTTTTGCGTTTATCTATGCTGTAACAATGATTTTTAATGAATACATATTGAAAAGTCTTTTTAATCGAACAAGACCATACGATTATTCATCAGAAATTATGCTAATAGGCGATGCTTCATCTGGACAAAGCTTTCCAAGTGGTCATGTACTATCAATATGCTTAATATTGCTATTTGTATATTATTTTTTAATAAAAGATTCTTATAACAAACGACTAAAGATTAATTATCTTTTAATATCACTTTGCATTATAATATTATCATTGATTGACAGAATGTATTTAGGAAAACATTATTTAACGGATATGACAGCAAGTATTTTAATTTCATTAATAGCGTATTTTTCTTTTATATTAATAACAAAATGTCTAAAAATATTCAAATATAAACAAAAATTAAAAAAAGTAACTAAAAACAGTCAAAACAAACAAATTTAAAATTCAAATTCCAAATAAAGTTTTTATATTATTTATATTAAATAACGAATTTAATAAATTTAACATATTAATAAAATTACGACTAATAAATAATAAATCACAATTTATAAATACTAAAATACAATTGTTAAATTACAAATCACAATCATTAATTAACAAATCAATATTAATAAATTTCAAATCATAATTAATAAATATGCAATTAAAATATT
The DNA here is from genome assembly GCA_949294455.1 of uncultured Christensenella sp. Classification (GTDB taxonomy): domain Bacteria; phylum Bacillota; class Clostridia; order Christensenellales; family UBA1242; genus CASFHD01. The sequence goes on along the minus strand of CASFHD010000010.1, from coordinate 10,369 downwards.
AAACTACAATTATAAATATAAAATTAGAATTATTAATATAAAATTAGAATTATTAATATAAAATTATATTTATTAAATTTTGTAATTTATAGCAATAAAAAAACACCCGAAGGTGTTTTTTTATTTATCATTTTTTTCTTCATCTTTTTCTGGTTGGGAATCTGAACTTTCAACATTGTCAATACCGCTTTCTTTTAATTCAGAATCTACAGTTTTATCTTCAACAGAAGCATCTTTAATTTCATCGTTTTCAACTTTAGATTCTTCTTTTACATCTTCAACTGATTTATCCAAGTTGTTTTCGATTTCAACTACTTCATTATTTCCTTCCACTTTTTTGTTTTTAGAAGATTCTTTTTTAGTTCTCTTGGTTTTACCACTATTTCCACCATTGCCTTTACCTGCGAATGAGAAATAAGCAATTACTCCACCTAAAATCAATAATGAAATTACTATCAGTACCATACCTACAATACTGTCGTTTTTGTTATCGTCTTCAGCATTTGTAGATAAAGCGAAATTATAAGATTTTGTAGTTGTATTATTGTTATCATCAGTAATAGTTATAGTTACAGAATATTTACCAGTATTACTTAAAATATAGGTTAATTGTCCATCTTTATAAGTACCACTAATTACAGTATCCGTATCTAGATATCTAACAACAATGTAATTTTTGATTTTTTCACCAGAAATTAAATTTTGAACATAGTCTGATTTATCTTCATCATTCCAGCCCTTATCTGTCACTGTAATATCAGACGCTTTAATAACTAAAGTATAACTATCGCCGGTTAAAGTTTTATTTGCACTCAATAGTGTATCTAATGAACTTTCAACCGTAATTACAGGAGGAGTATTATCTCCAACTTTAATAGTATAATCTTCAGTAGCAGTTTTACCGGTTGTAGTCATAACAGTGTATGTTACAATGTATTCACCACTTCCATTAGAAGGTTCAAAATACTTTCCATCAGCATCTTCACTAACAGTTACATTGGCGCTAGTATCAGAATATTTAACAGTAATTTTAGTATTGTCCCAATCTATTGCTTCAATATCACTATAACTTGGTTTAAAGTCAGGAATATAGATTTTATTGTAAACAGTACCATTTTGATACAAAGGTGCTGTTGTAGGAACTTCATCAAGGAGTCCAAAATCTACTTCTAATTCATCTTCTGAAACAACAGTAGTAAATACTAAATCATCAGCTTTAATCATAACTAACACTTTGTCATCTTCAGAAGTATCATTCACAGCATACACATAGTTGCCTTCAGTTACAAGAGAATATCCTTCATTTGCCTCACCTGAAGCAGTTACATAACTATCGTAATCACTTGTTTTTACATAAGCAGAATATGTAATTGTATATTCACCATTTTGAGTGAAAGTAACTTTATTGTTTGCTCTTGAGTATCCTGGACCAGAGATTGTAATGTTAGTTACAGCATCATTAACGGTAGAATCGCCTTGAATAACTGTAGCATTAGGCAAAGTTACAGTGCTACCAAAGTCCACACTTGATAAAGAACTTGACCATTTAACACTAATTATAGGAGTTTCAGTACTTTCTACTTCACAAAGAGTAATATAATTTGTAGCATTGCCAGCAGCATCAACTACAGTATATACAATATGGTAAATACCAACAGCAGTTGTAGTGAAATAACCGCCGCCTATAATAGTATTTCCTGATTCGTATGAAACATTAGTATTGTAAATAGTTATATCATCGCCATCAGTAGTATAGGCTTTAACACTCGCTTTTAGATAAGGGTCATTTACATCGTTAAATGTAACAGTAGGAATAGTAACTTTTTCGCCCTGACCAAAGACAACTCTTTCAGTACCATTAAATAATTGGGTTACTTCTTCCATACTTACGAATTCTGGTGCAGTTTTATCAGTTGAAACATCAATTATATTGATTTCGTTACTAAGTTTAACTGAAATATTTTCATTTGAAGAATATTTTGAAGTTGCAACTACCATAACTTTCATACTATTATTTGAAGATGAATATGTTTCATCATCAGTAATATTGAATGACATAGTAGTACCATCATCATTTTCTTTAATAGTAAATGCTTCGAAAATAACAGAATCAGAATTTTTAATTTGGAAACCTTTTTCAGTATTCACAACTGTATACGCTGGATTTTGAAGCATTTGTTTTATTTCATCTTCAGATTTATCATAATAAGTATAATAAGTTTTAACTTCTACCCTACTATCTCTAACATTAGAACCTGTTTCAGTTATAACACCATTGATATAATCAGAATTGCCATCTACATAATCACTTGCAGTAGGTTTTGCAAAAGTAATAGTTTCATTAGCAGTAATGTAGTCTGTAATATATTCCAAGTCAATACTTACTTTAGTGTCAGTAGCAATTGAATCTTGTGTAGACATATACATAGAGTATTCGGTAGAATAGCCATAATTTAAATTTTTATCTTGAACAGAATATCTAATAGTATATTTAGAAGCAGTTACTATACTATCTTTGGTTTTGTATGGATTAGTATTTTCAGCTGGGTCTTCAGCAGCTTCATAGGTAGTTTGAAGTTCATCTAAAACTTCAGTTATTTTCATCAATTTTTCGTAATCGGTCAATTCTTCCCAATTAGAAATACTATGTTCTTCTATAAATGTTTCAAAAGTATATTGAGAAGTTGATTCATCATAACCTAATAAAGTTTTGAAATCAAAGTTATCATTTATAAAATTGAATACAACTGAATGAGAATAAATAGTTTTATCTTTATCTAGTCCCAACATTTTAGCCAAAGCATCTACATCATATTCTGTAGTGTCACTAGCTGAAGCACATTTTATAGTTCTTTTTATAGTGCGCATTTCTGTAAAGTCGGAACCTAAATCATCTGAATATATAGCAGGTAACTCAATGTTTTTGTATCCCCATTGAGTTGGAACAAGATAATCTGCTTGAACAACATCGTCTATACCAGTTACAGCTGCCAAATCATAATCTTCGACAAAATAAACTTTAGGAGATCTGTTGTCATCTATATTAGAAATAGTTTTTTCAATCAAAATTTCATTGCCGAAGAAATCACTAATTTTATAGTAAATTTTATAATCGCCTTTATAAGTCAATTTTAATTCTGTTGTATTTTTCTGTTCAGCATCTTCAAAATAGCCAAAGTATTCACTATTTGAATCAAATTCACTGTTTCTTGAACATAACACTACACCATTAGGATTATTATCTGTTTTAGCATTAACATTTGTAACAATAATATCCATCAAAACATCAACTGGTTGAGTGCTAGAAACATCTTCATAATAGACATTGAATCTTTTTGTTGTTTTATCTGAATTGCTGTATAACAAATCAACTGTTTCATTCATAGTCAAGCCAGAGAATGAGAATTTATCATAAGTCAAATCATTTCTGTCAGTTTCAAAATCTTCAGTAACTGAAATTGAGTATACTTTACTTTTTGTATCTGAATGTCCAACAAACTTATAAGTTACTTCGTAATTGCCATCAATATCAGGTGTTAAAATCAAATCATTATTCTCTAGTTTAATAATATCGCTATAACTAGATTGACTTCCTACATCTGCATCTGCATAAGTAATTGACCATGTGTTTTGAGATAATGAATAGGTTGCAGTCGCTAATTGTTTGCTATTCTTAACAATTTTTACAGATACTTCACCCTCATTAACTTTAACATCATCGTTTGAAATAACAGAAGGTTTTGGTAAAGTAATAGGTAAACCTTTGTTTGTTTTAGTAGGCACAATACCATCAAAATCAGTAAAATCTAATGAATAAGACTTTCCGTTTACATTGATGTTATATGTTTCAGAAGTATAAGTCTCATCGCCTTCGCTGTACGCGAAACTAACCTTATATCTTCCATTGGAAACATCTGAATTTAATGATAGTGTATTGTCTTGAAGTGAGAAAGAATTCTCGCTTACAGCCGAATATCCGGAAGAAGTAAAGTCATATTCATCTGTGAAAACTTTACCTTTAGGGTCAACAATTTTAACAGTTAAATTTCCCTCTGGTAAAGTAGCAGTCATATATTCAGCAGTTGTACTATCAGTATATACAACTTTTACAGAAGGTAAATACACTTTAAATTCTTCATCAGAAATTTCCAAAGTATGTTGAACTTGTTGTGCTTCAAATTCAACACTTTTAATAACTTTTCCAGTAGCGGCGCTTGCGATTATGCTAGAAACAGGTGCAGTAACTATAAAACCTAGAATCAACATAAACGAAAATGCCATAATAAAAAATCTGCTAATAGTTTTTTTCATTTAAAGCTCCTAATAATATGTAAACAAGTACATTTTAAGGTATTTCTCAATTTTTGTCAACGAAATATCGCTATTTTTTGCAAAAGAGTTAAGTTGTCTTGTTTATATAAATAGTTTGAATGAAAGAGTAAAATTTATAACGCGATATTTTGTCTAAAAATGACAAAAAACAAAAAAAACTCTTTCCCTTTATAATGCTTAAATGAACAAAAATTTTATATAATTAAATTTAGCAAATAAAATAAAAACATAATTATTAAATTTATAATAATACAATCTTCATATATTAATCTATATATGATAACGATTATATTAGTTCAGTGTTTATGATAGTTTAATTATTATTACAATAACAACTAACAATTACAAGGATATTTATAACTAACCAACAGCATATAGAAAATAGTTACAAGTATCAATAGTACAATTATAGTATTTATATGCTACAATATAGTCTTAATAGTTTAATATTAAATTGTTTGTACTTTTAATCAAATCAATTAATTTAGCTTTTAATTTATGAAAATATAGAATTAAAAAGAGTAAATTAAAAAAATTGAATATAAATTATGTATTATTTACCAACAATATCATAGATGGAATAAAATAATAAAAAAAGATGAGGAATCCCCCATCTTTAAATAATTAGCACTTTTTGTTGCAATTATTGTTTCCACAACCGCAACCGCAAACAATTAACAAGATGATGATAAGCAAGCAAGGGTCAATATTGCAACCGCAATTACATATAATTAATAATAATATGATAATCCAGCAACTATCGCCACAGAAACCGCCAAAACCACAATTGTTTGAGCATCCATAGTTATTTCCGAACATAAAATTCCTCCTTTTGTAAATTTAATATGTAAAATCTTTAGTACATTAGGATTTTCAAATAAATCTATTTTTCATTCGTAGTTCTAAATCCTTTGTATACTTCATAGTATGCCACCAAACTTAAATTGTGCTAATAAAAAAAAAGTATCAATAAATTTTGATACTATGCCCAAGTTATAGGTATAAAATACGATCTTATAATTGCTTTAAGTTTATCAATATTAATATCTTTTTTTGCAGAAACACAAACATATTTATAGTCTGAATTAATTAAATTTTTAAGTTGATCTTCAGATATTTTATCAATTTTGTTATAAACTATTATAATTTTGTTTTTATCAATATTTAGATTATTTAATTCATTTATAACGACATTAAATTTTTTATCAAAGTCAAAATCTGAACTATCCACCACTACCAAAAGACATTGAGCATCTTTACATTCCTCTAACGTAGCTGAAAAAGCATTCATCAAAGCGTGCGGCAAATTCGATACAAATCCAACTGTATCACTTAAAATATATTGAACGCCATTATCCCATACCCTTTTAGTTAAAACATCTAAAGTTGCGAATAATCTATCATCTGCATAAGCGTCTGCATTAGCAATTTTGTTCATTAAGGTAGATTTTCCTGCATTTGTGTAACCTACTAAACAAACTAGATTCCCATATGTTAATCGTTGTTTTCTAGTAACGCCACGCTTTTTTTCAACTTCTTTTAATTCTCTTTCTAGTTTAACAATATTTTCTTGTATTTTTCTTTTATCAATTTCGAGTTTTGTTTCACCTGGGCCTCTCATACCAACGCCACCAGAGCCAAATCGTCCAGAAGTGCCTGTTATCCCAGAAAGTCTTGGCAAAATATACTTAAGTTGTGCAAGTTCAACCTGAAGTTTTCCTTCTGCAGATTTAGCACGACTTGCAAAAATATCCAAAATCAGCATATTCCTATCAATAACTTTCACACCTATAGCTTCCTGTAAATTTCTAATCTGCGAACCTGATAATGAAACATCAAAAATAACAACAGTTATATTTTTATCTTTTACGATTTGAGAAAACTCCTCAACTTTGCCACTGCCTATATAAGTTGCAGGATTTATTTCTCTTAAAACGACAAGTGAATTACAAACAACTTCTAAAAAAGCAGAATTAGCAAGTTCTTCTAATTCTTTTAAATTTGCTGAATCATTTCTATCATCAAAATAAACCAAAAATGCTTTTTCCAATTCATTAGAAATAGTGTTAAATCCCCTTGTTCTATCTTTAAATTCTTTTTTAATATCCTCACCTTTGTTATAAATCACACTAGTTTTATTATTCATAATGATATTATTTTTCTCTTTCATTAGGACCACCTTAAACCTTACTAAACAATATTTTTAAGTATAATAAACTTTTATCAAACCCTTCTTAACATTTTTAAAATAAATTATAAATTAATTATAACTATCTTAAATATTGTATATTAATTAAATCCGAGTCAGATTATAAATTTATATAATAGGATTATAATATAACTTAACAATGATGTCAAATTGCTAAATATATTAAGATTAATTCGTGTTATTCACATTTAATTTTATTTTTTTATAATTTTTAAATTTGTAAATCATATACTTTATAGAATCAAAACATAATACCACAAATAAAATAATTATAGTGAAAAGTTGTATAAAGTTCATTAGATTAATACCATATTTAATATGTTCCGGAGGAATTAAAAATCCTAATTGAAGAGAACTAAATAAAATTATAAAACATATTAAATAAAACCAATCTCGCTTAGAATGTGATTCTTCAAATAAAAAACAACTTATAGGGACAATTAAAACCACGGCAGAGTATATAAAACTAGGTGCAGGGAATAATAAAACAACTAAAGATATAAGAGTAAAACATTTCCATCTTTTATTAGAAAATAATGCACAGAGCATTCCAATTATGAAAACAATATAAGATAATATTCTTCCCACTGTACACATCCAATCAGAAATTATAGCATTTTTAAATCCAGACAATATATAATTAACGCAATATAAAAAGGTTGCAATTGAATAATTATGATCAGATACTTCTCTAATACCTTGAAAATCAATTAAATTAGTAAAAAAAACTTTAATATTTGAAAATCCTCCACTAAAAAACAAAAATGGAATAAAAAATAATAATATTGTATATATAACCGTTTTAAAAAAATCTAAATATCTTTTTTCTTTAAATAAAATCAATGCAAATAAGGCAGGATAAATTTTAATTCCAGCCGAAATTGCCAAAAATACTAAAGACAATTCTCTTAACGATTTTTTTTCACTATCATATAAAACAAAAAACCATAAAAGAAAATTTAAAGCAAGTAACAAATAATTCCCCCTAATTATAAGGTAACAAAAAGGTAATGAAAGAATACAAGCAATTAAAAAGAAATATTTAATATTTTTATTAATGTTCTTTTTATTTAAATAATAAGTTATTGCAAAGTATATAGAAATAATATTAATAATTACAAATACAAAATAAACAAATAAACCCAAAAAACTATTTCTAACATCAAAAGATTGATTAGAATAATCACCAAATAAAGCAAAAAATTTAGCAACTAATAAAATCAATGGAGGATATGAACTATTATAAATGCTTGTATAGGGATTGCTACCATTAGCAACAAATTTATTTACATTAAAAAAATCTTGAAAAATATCTTTATAATTCATTAATGCTTGCGTTAAAAAACTATTATTTTCAATATCATGTTTTAATATTAAAAATTCAAGCAAAATTTCAATTAAAAGTATCAAGAATGAAAAAATTATACTGATAATAAAAATAAATAATATTTTATACTTTATATCAAGTTGCTTGAATGTGGTTATATCTTGTTTCATTTGTTACCTTTTATTATAAATGTTTTTGTAATATTTTATATATTCAAAAATGTTTAAAAATTTATATTTTGTTTTAGTGCTATAATTTTCGATTAAATCACACAACAGTATACTAAATAATATAATAAAATTATTAAAAAATCAATAATTTTACATTGTTTGGGACATTCTACATTAAAATAAACTTTATAACTAGCATAAAGGAAATTAAACATTTAATTATAATTCAAATAATATAAATTTTATAAGCAATAAAAGCATTAATTTAAAATCAAAAAATATATACTTGTAGTTTTGATAAAGACTTTCTAGAAGTTGTAAAAAAATATTATACTAAAACAAAAAAAATTTTGTTTTATATAAAAATGTTTATTCTGTTTATCTTTAAAATATTTAAAAACATCAATACTTTCACATAAATTTAATATAAACAATATGTAGTTGAATATTTTTAATTAGATATTGTTTATGTTTTTAACTAATTAATGCTTGTCTTTTGATTTTTCTCGTTTGTCTTCTTTTATCAGATTCTTGTTTTATGTAGAAAAACAAATAAAAATCCACGGGTAAGGACTCTAACCTTTAAAATTAGCATAAAAATTAAAAAGATGCTTGTAATCAACAAAGCATCTTTTATATTTCTATTGTCTCTCTATCGTTGGGAACAAATATTTTTCCATTAAAATATTTTTGTCCTTCATCGGTATAAAGATTTTTCCTTTTTTCACCATGAGAATCTTCTGTATGGTATAATATTAAATTTTTTACATTTAGATTATTCATAATTTCGCTTACACTCTTTGTGGTTGAGTGATTTTTCTCATAAGCATGAAAAATATTTTCCTCACTTTCTAAGCAAAATGCCTCATGCATAACATAATCAACATTTTTAATTCTGTCATATAAAATTGGATTTAATGTTTCATCTCCCAAGAATATCAAACTTTTTCTACCAATCCTACATTCGAAGCCAAATTGTTTTGTGCCTTTTGCTTTAATATCAAAAAAAGTATATTCAACACCATTGATAGAATGTCGATCTCCGTCATTTAAAATCACGAAATTGCAATTTTTATAAATCAAATCCATAAGTTTATCTGGCAATATATGTTTTGATACATCTTTTATAGTTTCAAACACAACATCATTACAATAAATATTTATTTTTTCATTGAAAGTGCAATTCTGCATATGCTGGCTGATTTTTTTGAAATACCAAAACAGACCTAATACATGGTCGGTATGACTGTGAGATATGAAGATGTGTTTTATAGTTTTATAATCAATATTTACTTCGTTCAGCCTTTTTATGATTTCTATACTACCACCAGTATCCACTAAAAAGTTTCCATTTAAATTTTGAATAACAAAACATGTATTGTATAGTTGCAAAGTTCCGCCGTTGCCAACGCCTAACATAATTATTTTATTCATAAAATCTCCTTATATACAATTACATTATAACATATAATTGTTTTTTTTAACAATTTTTTTATAAAGTTTGTGTTTTTGGCAGTTAAACGTGTGCTTGTCTTGATACAAGTGTCGTCGCTTCGCTCCGACAGACAAGCACACTCTACAACTAAATATATTAGACAAAAAGCGAAAGTGTTGGTAAACGTAACACACTTTCGCTTTTTGCTATTATATATGATGGCTAATTTATTCCATGGTGTACTTGACAAGAGTCTCTGAAATGAGTTCTTCTTTTGCTGATTAAGGCAGAGAAACAATATTTGCGCTTGTGGCTTTGTTTTATTCGTTTCTCTGCCTTCTGATATTGCGTTTTCATTTCTTCTCTTGTCAAGTACCTTTCACGGCATAAAATAGCCAAGAAAAAAGAGAACTAGATATTTTTCTAATTCTCCAATTATTACACTAGTTTCAAAAGTAAGTGACTAAACCCCGTGGTTTTTCAATTTAGGGTAAAACCCTTTGTTCTAGCAACGCGTAAATCGCGTAGTCTACTTTTACGAATCGCGAATCGCTATTTTTCCTTAAATGGGTCTATCAACTCCGCCATTGTCATTTGTTCTATTCGCTTATCTTCTTTTAATTGATTCGCGATATACTCTTTTATTTTCTTCGTGTTCTTTCCTGCTGTGTCTACATAATAGCCTGTACACCAAAATTCGCGATGTCTGTATTTTAACATTAAATTTGTATACCTTTGATAGATTAATACTGTACCTTTACCTTTCAAGTACCCCATAAAACCAGACACGCTCATTTTGGGCGGTATTTCTACTAGCATATGCACATGGTCTAAACACACTTCAGCCTCCAGTATGTTTACTTTTTTCCATTCGCACAAACTCCTTAGAATTGCAC
>CASFHD010000009.1 GCA_949294455.1 uncultured Christensenella sp. | reverse complement strand
AATTAATATTAATTAAATTATTTTAAAAATCCGTTTATAATAAATGTTTCCGCCTGATGTTCATCTAATCCCAATGTCATTAATTTTATAATTTGTTCATTTGCGATTTTACCTATTGCCGCCTCGTGAACAAGGCTAGCATTTACATCATTTGCTTCAATTTGAGGAATTGAAACAATTCTTGATTTGTCTGTAACTATTGCATCACATTCAATATGTCCAAAACATTCACTATTACCAATTAATGAAGTGGAAAACTTTTGTTGCGAATATCCTCTTGCTACCCCTCTTGAAACAATTTCACAAGACGATTTCGTTTCGTTTAAAAATACTTCAAATGTACTTATACATTCATCTTCATCTTCTGTTAATATTTTTTCAGTTACTTGTAATTTCGCATTTTCATTTAATATTGCAGTAGTATTTCTTTCACTGAAACTTACTCCACCCAACTGACTTGTTTCCATTTCAAAAAAAGAATTTTCATTCATCTTAATATTCGTGTTTGGAGTAAAAATCTTTTTTGCTTTTCCCCCCATACCAATATGTCTTTCAATATATTTTACTTTTGAATTTTTTTCTAAATAAAAGTTGTGGTTACCTAAATGACTTGTTTCGCCTGTACTTGTATGAATGCCACACCCCGCTATAATTACAACTTCTGCCCCTTCACCAATATGAAAATCATTTACCACACTATCGTGAATTCCACTTTCTGTAAGAATTACAGGAATATGTACCGATTTTCCTTTTATTCCTGGTTTTACATAAATATCAATACCATCAACTCCTGTTTTTGAAACAATTGTTATATCTTCATCAGAACTTCTTGATAATAGTTTCCCATTTTTTCTAATATTGTATGAACCTGTAGGTATATCGTGTAAATCGGCAACAGCATTTAATAATTCTTTCTCAATTTTATCCATTATTTGCCTCACTTAATTTTTTGCATTTTGCATTAGAAATAGTTTTCAAAACATCGTTAGATTTTCCAAATTTCTCTATTTTGCCAGAATTTAAAACGACTATTTTATCTGAATTTTCTAATATTTTATTCTGATGTGATACAACAATAACACCCGCACCTAAATTTTTTAATTCATTAAATATTGAAATAAGATTATCAAAACTCCATAAATCTATACCGGCTTCTGGTTCATCAAAAATATAAAAATCAGCAGGCCGTGAAATAGAAATTGCAAGTTCAATTCTTTTTAATTCTCCACCTGACAATGAATTATCAAAAGTTCTATCAATGTAATCTCTAGCACAAAGTCCTACTTTTGATAAACTCTCACACATTTTATTAAAATCTACAATATTTATTGCTTCAAATAAATCTTTTACAGTTATCCCTTTAAATTTTATTGGAGTTTGGAAAGCGTATGAAAAAAATTTAGAGCGTTCGCAAATTGAAAGTTTATTTATATTTTTTTTATTGTAAATTACGCTTCCTTTCGATGCATTCAAAATGCCCATTATAACTTTAGTTAGTGTCGATTTTCCACTTCCATTATGTCCTGTAATTGCTGTAATTTCACCAGCATTAAATTCTATATTAATATCTTTTAACAGGTTTTTATCATCTGCTATTTTTATGCTTAAATCTTTTATTACAATTTTATTCAACTTTTATCCTCGTTAATATTTTTAATTATCAATTACTATATTACCAAAATTGACAAAAGTATTATAACACACACTTTTAACTTTATCAATTATAAACTTAAATTACTAATATAAAAAACACTAATTTTTTACATAGTTAAATAAAATCCTTGAAAAATCAAATAAATTTGTTATAATATACTTTTAAGGAGTTTTTATGAATATCACACCTAGCAACTACATTGAACAAGAAATTGTTGAAGATATAAAAAACAAAAATTTAAAAAAAATTATTACAAGATTCCCACCTGAGCCAAATGGATTTTTGCATATTGGACACTGCAAGGCTCTTTGTATTGATTTTACTACTGCTGAAAAGTTTGGCGGTTACACTAATTTGCGTTTCGATGACACAAATCCTGCTAAAGAAGATGTTTTGTACGAAAATGCCATTATAGAAGATATAAAATGGTTGGGGTTTAAATATAAAAAAATTTATTATGCCTCTGATTATTACGATTATCTATATGATTGTGCTGTTGACTTAATAAAGCAAGGAAAAGCGTATGTTTGCGATTTGTCTAAAGAGGAAATAAATAAAACGAGAGGAACATTAACTGAGCCTGGAACAAATAGTCCATACAGAAATAGAACAATAGAAGAAAATTTAAAACTTTTTGCTGAAATGAAAGAAGGAAAATTTGAAGATGGCAGCAAAACACTTCGTGCAAAAATAGATATGTCATCACCTAACATAAACTTTAGAGACCCTGTTATATATCGAATAATGAGAGTGTCTCATTATAGGCAAGGTAACAAGTGGTGTATATATCCTATGTACGATTTTGCTCACCCACTATCAGACGCAAAAGAAAACATAACACATAGTTTATGTTCACTTGAATATGAAGACCATAGACCTCTTTACGATTGGTTTATCAACAATGTATCAATAGTTAGTTCTAAACCTAGACAAATAGAATTCGCTAGACTTAACCTTGAAGGCACAATAATGAGCAAGCGATATTTAAAAATGTTAGTAGATTTAGGTTATGTTGATGGCTGGGACGACCCAAGAATGCCTACCATTTCTGCTCTTAGAAGAAAAGGTTATACACCAGAAAGTATAAAAGAATTCTGTAACAGAATTGGCGTTAGCAAGTCAAATAGCATTGTTAAACCGCACATTTTGGAAGCCTGTGTTAGAGATAACTTAAATGCTATAGCAACAAGAGTTATGGCAGTTATCAACCCATTAAAAGTTAATATAACAAATTATAATAAAATTAGCGAAAAAATTCAGATTTCAAACAATCCTACAATTAAAAACAGCAAAAAGCATACAGCAATTTTTTCAAACGAATTATATATTGAAAGTGAAGATTTTATGGAAATACCTGCATCAAAATTCCACAGGCTTACATTAGGTGGTGTTGTAAGACTTATGGGTGCATACATTATCCGTTGTGATGAGATTGTTAAAGATAAATTGGGAAATATTGACCATTTAAATTGTAGTATAGTATATGATGCAGAAAATCTTGGCATAAAAGCAAAAGGCACAATTCATTGGCTATCGAGAAATCATTGTAAACAAATTGAAACTAGACATTATTCAAATATACTAAAAGATGGCGAAGTATTTGATAAAGATAATCTTGAAAATGTTATTAATCCTAATTCTCTATTAAAACATAATGGCTTTATAGAAAATTATGCATTAAAACTTCCAAATAAACAATTGCAATTCATAAGATTAGGCTATTATTACCTAGACAAATATAGCACAAAAGATAATTTAATCTACAATGAAATTGTAAGTTTAAAGGATTCAAAATAAAAGGATAAATATGGAACAACTAACTAGAAAAGATTTAATAGAAAAATGGAGAAATTTTTATCTATCAAAAGGTCATAAAGAAATTCCTTCTGCATCAGTTATACCAGAAAATGACCCAAGTGTTTTGTTTAACACTGCAGGGATGCAACCATTAGTACCTTATCTTTTAGGTAAATCTCACCCTTTAGGGAAAAGACTATTTAATGTTCAAAAATGCATTAGAACAAATGATATTGATGAAGTTGGCGATTATTGTCATCACACCTTCTTTGAAATGCTTGGAAATTGGAGTTTGGGTGATTATTTTAAAGATGAAGCAGTGGCTTGGAGTTATGAAATGCTAACAAAAGTTTTAAACATTCCAAAAGCTAGGTTAGCATTTACAGTCTTTAAAGGAAATGAGCAAGTAAAAGCAGATGAATATACTGCAAAATTATGGATTAAGCAAGGGGTAGATAAGGATAGAATTGCATATTTACCTGCTGAAGATAATTGGTGGCCTAGTATGGATTTAACAGGTCCTTGTGGAAGCGACACTGAAATGTTTTATTGGACTGACAACAATAATAAAGCTCCTAAAAAATTTAATCCAGAAGATAAAAGATGGATGGAAATTTGGAATAATGTTTTTATGGAATTTAACCACACTATTGATGGTAAATTTGAACCATTAAAGCAAAAAAACATTGATACCGGTATGGGATTAGAACGAACTATTGCAGTACTTAATGGCTATGATGATAATTACTTAACAGATATTTGGCGTCCTGTTATAAAATTAATTGAAAACTTAACAGGAAAATCATATAACGACTTTAAAAAAGAAATGAGAATTATTGCTGACCATATTAGAACGGCAACGTTTATATTAGGTGATGAGCACTCTACACTTCCTAGCAATACAGGGGCTGGTTACATTTTAAGAAGATTGATAAGGCGAGCTATTAGAACAAGTAAAATTATAAATTTACCTAAAGGAAGTTTATCAAAAATTGCTTTAGAGTATGTAGCCGAATATAAAAGCGATTATCCAGAATTAGAAAGGAATAAAGATATAATTGTAAAAGAACTCAATAATGAAGAAGAAAAGTTCTTAAAGACTTTGGAAGAAGGAACAAAGGAATTTGAAAAAGTTATAAATTCGATTATTAGAAAAAGAGAATTTATGCAAAAACAAAATCCAAACACTATAGTAGAAAATATAATTTCTGGTAAACAAGCATTTAGATTATATGATACATTTGGTTTTCCTATTGAAATGACAATTGAAATGGCAAAAGAACGCGGTTTTGATGTAGATAAAAATGGTTTTGATGATGCTTACAAAGAACACCAAGAACTTGCAAGAACAACCTCTGCTGGTATGTTTAAAGGTGGTCTTGCAGATACAAGTGAACAAACAACTCGCTTACACACTGCCGTACACTTAATGTTAGGCGCTTTAAGGAAAGTATTAGGAGAAAATGTTCATCAAAAGGGTTCAAATATTACAAGTGAACGTGCTAGATTTGATTTTTCATTTGATAGAAAATTGACAGATGAAGAAATTAAACAAGTAGAAGACATTGTAAATGAAGCAATAAAAAAAAGTATAGATGTACAGTGTTCAGAAATGACTTTAGAAGAAGCAAAAAATAGTGGTGCTTTAGGTGAATTTGAAAATAAATATGGTGAAAAAGTAACTGTTTACACTATTCCCGGTTATTCAAAAGAAATATGTGGTGGTCCACACGCAAAAAATACTGCTGAACTCAAAAATTTCAAAATAATAAAACAAGAGGCTTCATCAGCTGGTGTTAGAAGAATTAAGGCAATAATTAATTTTTAATTTTCTAATACAAATACTTTATGTTACAAATAAGTAAAAATTTTAATATAATATAAATTATAAAAAATGTAAAAAATAGAATTACAAAATCTATTTACAAATTAAAAAAAATATTTAATTTATAGAATTAGTTTTAACACTGTAAAAATCAACAATAAATTTAATAAATCATAAAAAAATAAATAAAATATAAATAATAAATTTGATAAAATATAAGAAGTTATAATAAAAGGAATATAAGTTAAATATTCCTTTTTTTGTAATATATAAGTTTAAATTATGCAATAGTGTTACTTACAGTTGTGGGATTATAACCATTATTTATTGCATAGGCTAAAATATTTGCAAGGGCTTTTAAAGTATTTTCAGTAGGGTGCATAAGAATTAAGTCTCCGTTTGACAAATTTTCTGTCGCACGCTTATAGATTAAATCACTATCTTTATCTCTCCAATCAATAGTGTCATGTGTCCACATTATTGTACGATAGCCTAAATCTGTTGCACATTGTACTGTGATATCAGAATAAGCACCAGATGGCGGAGCAAAAAGATTCATTTCTACTGAAATATTTTTTAATATTAACTCGTGATTATTTCTAATTTCATCATAATTTTGTTCATAGTTTAACTTATCTTGGTCTCTATGGTTAAAACCGTGATTTGCAATTTCGTGTCCTCTGTTTTTTATATCTTTTAATAATTCAATATTTTTACTAGCCCAAGCACCACCTACAAAAAATGTAGTTTTTACGCTATAAGCATCAAAAACATCTAGCATATCCACTAAATATTCACTCCCCCAATAAACATTTATCATAAAACTAACATTATTGCTGTTCTCGTTTCCACGATATATAACATTAGGATTTGCTTTTACTTCGCTTGTCCCAAAATTAAATGGAATTGATACTCCTGCTACTATTAAAATAACTGCTACTATCACTATATTTGAAATAATATTTATTTTTTTTCTTGAAGCCATAGACTATTATATTTTCTAAAATATAAAATATTCAAAATATGTTTAAAGTATTGACAAAGTATAAAATATATGATAATTTTTTAGTGCATTATTTTAATGCGTCCTTGTCTAGTATGAACTAGACCAAATGTCCAAAAGGAGGTAAAATATGAAAAAGTATGAACTTATGTATATTCTTCCAAGTGCTACTTCTGATGAATTCAAAGATGATATGATGGCAAAAGTAAATGCACTTATTGAAAAGAATAACGGTGTTATCGAACAGATTGAAAAACTTGGTAACAAAAAGTTAGCTTACGAAATTGAAAAGAAAAAAGAAGGTTTTTATGTTCTTGTTAACTTTTCAATTGAACCAAAATTTGTTAACCAGATAACATCTGTACTTGCTATTACTGATAATGTTCTACGCTATATTGTAGTCAACATCTAGTTTAAAGGAGAATTTTATGAACAGAGTATTTTTAATAGGTAACTTAACAAGGGACCCTGAACTTTCTACAACTAGTAATGGACTTTCAGTATGTCGTTTATCTTTAGCTGTTTCTAGAAGATATTCAGGACAAGATGGTAACAGAGAAACAGATTTCTTTAATATTACTGTTTGGAGAGCTGCTGCTGAAAATTGTGCTAAATTCTTAAAAAAGGGTAGCAAAGTTGCTGTAGCAGGGTCATTACAAAATAGAACTTACGATGCTAATGACGGAACAAAAAGAACTGTAACCGACATTGTTGCAGACGAAGTTGAATTTTTAAGTTCAAAGAATGACAATAGTTTAACTCAACAAGAAGCAAGTGAAAATAATAAACCAGTTGGTGACTTGCAACCAGTTGATGATGACACATTGCCTTTCTAATATAAAAAGGAGAATATATGGAAGAAGAAGTTAAAACAGTTGAAGCAACTGAAGTAGCTGAAACTAAAAAAGACGCTCCAGTTGATAAGAAAAAATATTTTAAACACAAACAAAAAAGAAAAGTTTGTATTTTCTGTGAAGATAAAAACAATGCACACATTGATTATAAAGATGCTGCAAAGTTAAAGAAGTTTGTAACAGAAAAAGGTAAGATTATACCTAGAAGACAAACTGGTACTTGTGCAAAACACCAAAGAGAACTTACAACTGCTATTAAAAGAGCAAGAAACGTTGCACTTTTACCATTTAAAGGTGAATAAAAATACGGTCAAACGACCGTATTTTTTATTTTGTAAAATCTATAAAATTCATAATTCTTTGTTTGCTTTCTTTTTCGCCTAGAATTTTCATAATTGCATATAATTGTGGTGAATTTTTATGTCCGGTAATTGCTAATCTTACAAACTCACAAGCTTTTGCTACATTTCCTTTATACTTTTCAGGATTTTGTTTATATGCTTTGTTGTCTGTAGCGTATCCTAATTTTTCCGCTAACATTTTTACTGAATTAAACCAATCTTCATTACTTGTAGGAAGTTTAAAATCTATTAAATAATTTGTTAAAAATTCGTTTGCTTTTAATTTTTCCTCATCTGTTATTTCATATTTTTGGGGACTAGTAAACATATAATCAAAATATTCTTTCATCATAGAATAATTGTAAATATCTTTACGAGGCTTATCAACCCCAACTCTGTCCATCTTGCAAACACTTATAAATTTCTCTTTATCTTTAATTAATTTTTCGGCGAGTTCAAAGTCATATTTTTTAGCATAATTTAACCAATTTGTATATAACTCAACATCATTCATTTTTGCTATAATATTTTTTGATATGTCATTCAATTTAACCAAATCAAATATAGGAGACACTGCTGTAATATCATTTATTCCGAATTTAAATTCAGACCAAAGTAAATTAGGATTATCTTTTCTCCATTTTTCAAATCCAGAATTAATAATGTTTAATAAATATTCAAGAACACTTTCTACAGGGTAACCCTTTTCAAAATAGTATAACATATTTGCTTCAGGGTCGTAACGCTTTGATATTTTTCTTTTTTTGCCATTGTTATCAATTTTGCAGATAAGTGGATTATGGCAATATTTAATAGGTGTAAATCCTAAAGCGTCAAAAAGTTCCAAATGTGCAGGCGTTGAAGAAATATACTCTTCTCCTCTTACTGCAATAGTTGTTCCCATTAATGTATCATCAATTGCGTGAGCAAAAGCATAAGGAGGAACACCATCACTTTTAATAATAACAAAATCTTTTGCATTTGCCTTTGCTTCAAGTTCGCCTTTTATCAAATCATAGAATTTAATTCTTTCTGTTCCGATGTTTTTAGTTTTCAATCTTATTGCAAAACTATCCCCTGCGTCTAAATGCTTTTTTACTTCTTCAAAGGTTAAATTTCTACAAGGGTCGTATTCTTTTTCATCATCGGATAAAAATTTTGTTTCTCTTTGTTTTAAAACATCTGCTTTACCCTCTGTTTTTTTGCAAAAACAAGGAAATGCTTTACCTTCTTCTACCAACTTCTTAGCAAATGCTTTATAAATATCTAACCTTTGACTTTGAACATAAGGACCATAATTCCCTATATCTACGCCATCTAAAGTTTGATATTCGTCAAACTTGATTCCAAATTTATCTAAGACCTCATAAATCACAGCTTTTGCTTCGTTGATTTTTCTTTTTTCATCAGTGTCTTCAATTCTTAAAAATAATATTCCATTAGTGTTCTTTGCTAAATTAAAACTAATAAATGCTTGAAAAAAGTTTCCAATATGCATAAAGCCTGTTGGACTTGGAGCAAATCTAGTAACAACACCGTTAGGAGCTAATTGTCTAGGTTTATATTTATTAATATAATATTCTGCACTGTGTAACAAATTTGGAAACAAAATATCAGCCATTTCTTTATAATGCATACTACTCCTTTTAAAAAGAATTAGTCACATCGTAAACTGATGAGACTAATTATCGCTAATATATTATAACACATATAAAAAGTTTTGCAACACTGAATAAGTATTTTCTAAAACTCCACTTTTGTATTCTTTAATATAATTCAAATATCCCATATTTTCTTGTGATAAAGTAACACTATCTCTAACATCATAATAATTAAAACTTAATAAACAATTTACAATCATTGAATTTCTAGAATTAACAATATTAAATTGTTGTATCAGTAAATCATCTAGTGATTTATCTCCAGATATAGAATAAATGAAATTTGCTTTGTGACTTATCTCAAATTCAGAATAAAATTCGACATCGTCTAACACTATTTCGCCATTGTATATTTGCGTTAGTATTGTATTACCTTTATAATTCATTAAATAGTAAATTTTATTCATATCAAACTTTAGACTTTCAAATCTAATTGTATAATAACTTAATTTCTCTTGATCTGTTGCGCTCTCTGAAATGATTTTATTATCTATATGTTTAAAATATAAATATTTAAAATTATTACTCATTACAAAAGCTTTTTCAATTAATATATTATAGTTATTAATAAAACTAAAAAATTTGTCTTCAATAGATTTTTTCAATTTTGTATAAGTTGTGTCTAAATAATATTCATCTTCTGTATCATATTTTTTCAATTCATTTTCTAATTCTTTTTGCGAAGAAATTGTCTTATTTACATATGAGCTAAAATTATTTAGAGATTTAGTCAATTCTTTGCCTTCACTTACACCAACCCTTAAACTATTAGGAATTTCATACATATAATTTATGGTAAAATTTAATGATTCATCAAATAAATCGTCTAAATTATTTACCATACAAAATAGGGGTTTATTTAATACTACAGCGCGAAGATCATCATTATAATTCATTTTTACATCAATAATTTTTTCTTTTTCTGTTTCGTTATCTTTATTTAATGAAATGCTTAAATTTTGTACTGATTTTTCAAATCCGCTAGAAAAAGTACTTAATGCATTACTTTTAAAAATACAGCCTGAACCTATAAATAAAAAGGTTGTTAGAAAAATACCTAAAATAATAAAACTGGTTTTTTTAATCATATTACACACCTTCTAAAATTTCTTTTACACAAAATGCTAATTTCACATAATCATTTTGACAACTTTCCAAAGTAATAATAGATTCAGCACTATTATAATATTCAATAAATCTTGTAGCAAAAGTTTCAATATTTATTTTGTCATAAATTGAAATTATAGTATTGTCATAAGTTAATTTCAAATCTATCTTATTAGGCAACAATAAACTTACAATATTTCCATCATTGATTTTGTAATTATTTTTAAAATAGTCAATTGCTAAAATTTCTTTTTTATCAAGAGAACGAATAATTAAATCTGCTGTATAAGTTAAATTTTCTTCATATATTAATTCTCTATCAGAACTTAAAACTTTGCAAACATTTAAGACTATATCATTGAAGTAAAACTTAGAATCTTCATAAGAAATAATTTTATCTTTACAATAATCATTTAAATTTGAAATGCTTTCAACTGACTTATCTATATAATCATATATAGCATTATAATAATTTACAGTTGATGTTGTTTTATTTATTTCATTAATTAATTCATTTGTTGTTTTATTTAACTCAACAAATTCATCTTTAATAAGGTAATTTTCTCTCTCATCTCCGGCAAATGATATATACTTAATAAGATCATCTGTGATTTCATAAAAAATCTCATTTGCTTTTAACAAATTAGCAGTAGTATTAGTATAATTTTTGTCTTCTTGCGAACCCGTAGAAACACTTAAATTTAATGAATTTGCTTCACAAGCCTCCTTAACTTTCAAATTCAACTCTGTGTATTTAGATATTTGAGTCTGCAAAGACTTTGTATCGCTAACTTTCAAAAAGAAAACGACACTCACTATTCCTATTGTTAAAATTACCCCAAAAACATACAAAAATATTCTTATTTTTCTACTCATCAAATATAATATACCACTTTAAATAAACTTAAGTCAAATATTTACTTTACATTAATTTTTTAAATTGTTAAAATTATTGTATGAAAACAGTTATAATCACAGGAGCATCAAAAGGAATAGGTGCAGAGATTGCGACACTTTTTGCTAAAAATGGCTATAATGTCGTGATAAACTATTTTAAGCACGAAACAAAAGCAAAAAATTTGTGCAATAAATTATTAAAAATGGGAGCAAATGCAATCTATTGCAAAGCAGATGTTTCAAATGAAGATGATGTTAAAATGCTAGTTGATACTACATTGAATACTTTTAAATCTATTGATGTTTTAATAAACAATGCTGGGATCTCTAAATTTGATTTAGTTCAAGACACCACATTAGACGATTTAAATAAATTGTTATCAGTAAATTCCGTTGGTACTTTTTTGTGTTGCAAACACACTGTTAAAAATATGATTTCCAATAAATATGGAAAAATTATTAACATTTCTTCAATGTGGGGTTTAGTAGGTTCTAGTATGGAAACAGCATATTCTATGAGCAAAAGTGCTATAATTAGTTTTACAAAGGGTTTAGCAAAAGAATTAGGTCCATCTAATATAAATGTAAACTGTATTTGTCCAGGAGTTATTAATACTGATATGATTAAAGATTTAAATGAAGATACTATAAATACATTAAAAGAAAATACACCGCTTTTAAGAATTGGCACACCCAAAGATGTCGCTAATCTAGCACTATTTTTAGCAAGTGATGAAGCTAGTTTTATAACTGGTCAGGTTATTTCAGTTGATGGTGGCATCACACTTTAATTAATGGAGGGATTATGCCTATTTATAAATCTACTTTGAGTGAAAAAGATAAAGAAAGATTAAATAAAATTCATTCAGAAAAAAATAATAAAAATCAGGTGAAAAAAAATTTAAAATTGCCAATAATATTATGTTCCATTTTTGTTGTTCTTTTTATATCTCTTTTTATCCCAGGTAAATACAATTTTATAAAGTCAGTTATTCTGGGTTGTTTTGGTCTATTTTCATATTCAGCATTGGCTATGGGTATTATATTTTCAATAGTATATATGACTAAACGCAATTTTAAACTTAATAAAAAATATGTTGTCATTTTATCACTAATACTTTTTATGATAATTTTTATTAGCCACTTAATAGTTACTAATAATATGAACGGTGAAGTGTCAAACATTTCTTTTTGGAGATATATTGCTGATACTTACAAGATGAAAACATCTATAGGCGGAGCAGTATTCGCTATTATTGTATATCCTTTATTATATTTACTTAAAAGTAGAATTTTATTATTCGTATTTTCTGGTATTGCTCTACTTATATTGTCAGCACTTTTATATGATTTTATCAAAAGTTCAAAAAAACCTGCTGAACAAAACAAAGTTAGTGATGATTATATAGAACTTAATAGTTTTGGTGAAATAACTACAAAATCAGAAAACGAAAATATTCCTATAACTATCGAAGCGGAAAAAAAGAAATTAGAAAAATCTATAGCAAAACAAAAATTAGGTCTTGATAATTACGACTCATCAATTATAGCATCAAATATGCCCATTACAGACGTAGATAATCACATTCAAAAATCAAGACCTATGACGAAAAGAGAATATATACTAACTCCGCCAGAAATTGAAATAGCACCTGTTGTAGAAATGCAAAAAAAACGAAAAATTTGGGATTTTGAAAGTGGAAAAGAAATCAAAGATAAAGTTGAAGAAATTTCCTCTTCAGAAGTCGAAACAAATAAAACTGTTACATCTTTAAACGATACAGAAACTAAAGCATATAACGATGAATTTTCAGATAACTCTTATGAACTCGACAATAATTGGGCAGATGATGTTGAAAAAGATTATATAGATTTTGATGAAGATGATTATTCTAAAGATGATAAAACAAAAGGTATGACTAGTTTTGAATATTCAAATGATTATTTAAATAATATCATAAAAAATGCAGATGAAAACTCATCTAACTTGAACCTTGATAGTATAAATGAAAATCAATACAACAATGTTTATGATAGTGAAAACAAAAATTCAACTATCAATTCAAATAATGATGAAGACGAAATCTTAGCTTCAACTCAAGAAAAAGAAATAATATCTTCAACATCTATAAAGGAAAATAAAATTAATTCAGTAGGTCAAGAATTAATTTCTCACAGTGATGCTCTAGGTATTGACGAAAATCTTAAGAAAGAAACAACACTTAACCCAAGACTTGCAGAATTAAAAGAAAGATTACACAATATAAAAAATACTAATAATGAAAGGACACAAGACGAAGCAACTAACAAAGTTGATACAGAACCTAAACGACCTATAGTTTATGCTCCTTATATAAAGCCTCCTATTGAATTATTAAACAGTATAGAAAAAGAGCCAGCAGTATCCGAAGAAGAATGTTTAGAAAATATTGAAAGACTAGAAAAAGTACTAGCAGATTTTAAAGTACCTGCAAAAGTAATAAATGTAAAAGTAGGTCCTGCAGTAACAAGGTATGAATTATCTATGCCACAAGGTATTTCGGTTAAAAGAATATCAATGATAAGCGATGATATTGCAATGACATTAGCATCTAACGGCAGCGTTAGAATTGAAGCACCTATTCCAGGGAAAAATGCAGTTGGAATTGAAGTTCCTAACAATAAAATCACAATGGTATCTCTAAGAGAAACGATGGAAACAAATGAATATATAACAAGAGTAAATCCATTATCATTTATCTTAGGGAAAGATATAAATGGAGATGTTCAATTTTGTAATCTAGATAAGATGCCTCATATGTTAGTTGCTGGTTCAACAGGTAGCGGTAAGTCTGTCTGTTTAAACACAATGCTAATAAGTTTAATTAGTAAATCTGGACCAGAAGATTTACGAATAATATTAATTGACCCTAAAATGGTTGAATTTTCATTATACGAAAAACTTCCTCACTTATTAACGCCCAAGATTTTAACATCAAAAGAACAAGCACTTGAAGCTCTCAACTGGGCTATTAAAGAAATGGATAGAAGATATTTGTTATTACAAAAATATCGTGTTGTAAATATTAAAGATTATAATAATCTTCCTGATGTAAAAAATAAATTAATCGAAAAATTACCATTTATATTAATTGTAGTAGATGAATTTGGCGACCTTATGATCGATTCAAAGCGTGATTTAGAAGATAAAATTATGAAAATTACTCAAAAGGCAAGAGCAGCAGGTATTCATTTAGTAATTGCTACTCAAAGACCATCAGTCGATGTAATCACAGGAACTATTAAAGCAAATTTACCTTCTAGAATCTCGTTTGCTCTTACAAATTATGCTGATAGTAAAACTGTTCTTGACCAGGGTGGTGCTGAAAAATTATTAGGAAAAGGCGATATGTTATTTAAACCTAATGGTTTACCTGAACCAAAAAGAGTTCAAGGAGCATTCGTTAGCAGTGAAGAAGTGTCACGCATTTGTGATTTTATTCGTGAACACAATCCTTCTATATACGACAAATCAATTGAAGATGAAATGAATAAAAAACAAGCACCTACTGAAGTGAAAAATGATGATGAAATTAATTTAGACCCAATTTTAAAAGATGTATTAAAATATTTTATTACTATAAATCAAGCTTCAATCTCTATGATACAAAGAAGATTTGGCGTTGGTTATACTCGTGCAGCAAGAATTGTTGACCAAATGGAAGACAATGGTTTTATTTCAGCGAGCGATGGGCAAAAACCAAGACAAATCTTAATAACTATGGACGATTGGAAAAATCTATTTGAATAGGAGTAATTATGAATTTACCAAATAAATTGACTTTAATCAGAGTTATTATGATACCATTTATTATGTTCTTTTATATGGCATCTTTTATTCCTTACGGAAAAATAGTTGCTATAGTATTATTTATCATTGCAGCATATACCGACCATTTAGACGGAAAGATTGCACGAAAAAATCATTTAGTAACTGATTTTGGAAAATTTTTAGACCCTATAGCAGATAAATTATTAATTGTAGCAATTTTAATTATGTGTACGGCTGATGGAACTATTCCTTCGCCTTGGGGTGTTATTTCACTTTCAATAGTAGTTGCTCGAGAATTTATAGTTTCCGCATTTAGATTAATTGCTGTAACAAAAAATATTGTTTTGGCTGCGGATATTTGGGGAAAAATAAAAACAACTTCTCAATGTATTTGTATGCCTATACTTATGCTTATTGGTACATTTAATGGCACTATTGACCTAGTTATAAAAATAATCGCCTTTGTATTACTTGCAATTTCTGTTATTTTTACAGTTTTTTCAGGAATGAATTATATAATAAAAAACAAACAAGTTATAAAAGATAAATAAAACAAATGTTCTATTTATCGTTGCAATTTTATTTATGATGTGATAAAATATTTTTAAGAGGTATAAATGGAAACGAATGAAAAACAAAAAATATTAGATAATGTTATTGCCCAAATAGAAAAGAATTTTGGTAAGGGCAGTATTATGAAATTAGATGAAACTGTGGATACTAATGTAGAAGTAATACCTACCGGTTGTTTACCACTTGATTTTGCTTTAGGAATTGGTGGTCTTCCTCGTGGTAGAATAGTTGAAATCTTTGGCCCAGAAAGTAGCGGAAAAACTACAGTTGCTTTACACGTAATTGCTGAAGCACAAAAACAAGGCGGAATTGCTGCATTTATTGACGCAGAACACGCTCTTGACCCTAACTATGCTGCGAAATTAGGTGTAGATGTTGGAAACCTTTATGTTTCACAGCCTGATACTGGTGAACAAGCACTTGAAATTACTGAACAATTAGTAAGAAGCGGAAGCATAGATGTAGTAGTTATTGACTCAGTTGCTGCTCTTACACCAAAAGCAGAAATTGATGGTGAAATGGGTGATAGTTTCATAGGTCTTCAAGCAAGACTTATGAGTCAAGCATTAAGAAAATTAACAGGTGTTGCTTCAAAAAGTAAAACTTTAGTAATTTTCATAAATCAATTAAGAGAAAAAGTTGGCGTTATGTTTGGAAATCCTGAAACAACTCCTGGCGGTAAAGCGTTAAAGTTTTATTCTAGTGTTCGACTTGATGTCAGAAAGGGTGAAGCAATTAAAAGTGGAAATGATGTTACAGGTAATCGCACAAAAGTAAAAGTTGTTAAAAATAAGATGGCTCCACCTTTCAAAACTGCAGAATTTGATATTATGTATGGAGAAGGCATTTCACTTATTGGCTGTTTAATTGATGTTGCTATTGAAATGGGAATAATCGAAAAAAGTGGTTCTTGGTTTAGTTATAATGGCAACAAAATTGGACAGGGTAAAGAAAATGTAAAATTATATTTACAATCTAATCCAGAACTCGCTGATGAAATTGAAAGTCTTGTAAGAGAAAAAATTTAACAAAGGATATTTATGCTAAGTTCAGTACACATTAAAAATGTAGCACTTATTGATAATTTAATCATTGATTTTACTAATGGCTTAAATGTTATTAGTGGTGAAACAGGCGCGGGCAAAAGTATAATATTAGATGCAATTGACTTCGTGCTTGGTGGAAAATCAGACAAATCTTTAATAAGAAATGGCACAGACACTATGAAGGTTAGTGTCATTTTTTCTAACTTAAAAACCAAACTAAAAAATGAGTTAAAATCAATCTATCAAATAGATTGTACAGATGATCTTTTGATTGAACGCACATTGTCTTTAAATGGTCGTTCTACGTGTTTTATAAATGGTGAACCAGTTACTGCAAATATCTTGAAAAAAATCGCTTTAACATTAGTTGACATTCACGGACAAATTGATCATATATCAATTTTAAAAAATGATGTACAATTAGAGATTGTAGATAGATTTGATGATAGCATAAAAAAAGATTTAGAAACACTAAATCTTTATATAGATAAAATTATATCAATTGAAAATGAAATAAACAGTTTAGGTGGAAACGAACAAACAAAATTGCAACTAATGGATTTATACTCTTATCAAATTAATGAAATTAATCAATTAAATTTAAAACAAGGTGAGTTTGAAAGTTTAAAAGATAAATTAAAAGAACTTTCAAATATAGAAAAAATTGCAAACAATTTAAGTGAAGCAATAAATTCTTTAGACGGTAATTCTTCATATAATAATGTGATATCTAATTTAAACACAAGCATAAAATTTCTTAAAAATAACACTTCTTACAATTCTAAATATGATGAACTAACAACAAGACTAAATGCTTCAATAATTGAAATTGAAGACATTTTAGATACATTAAAAAAATATCTTTCAGAATGTAATTTTGATGAATTTGAATTTAATAGTATTGATTCAAGACTTGACGCAATAAACAAAGCATTCAAAAAGTACGGATATGGTTATGACTCAGTTCAAAATTATCTGTTAGATATTACAAAAAAATATGACAACCTTATTAACAGCGAACAGCGTTATAATGAATTAAGTAGTGAAAAAGAAAATATTTTAAAAAATATAACAAATCTTCAAAATTTAATTTCTACAAAACGAAAAAAGGTTTGCTCACATTTAGAAATGAATATTGAAAATTGCATTAAATCTTTAGGTATGAAAAATGCTAAATTTAAAATCAATATTCAGCAAATTGATGAACCATATTCAAGAAACGGAAAAGATAGTGTGGAATTTATGTTTTCTTCAAATTTAGGTTTTGATATTCAACCATTAAAAAAAGTGGCATCAGGTGGTGAAATGAGCAGAGTGATGTTGGGTATAAAAATTATTATCAGTCATATTGATGATATTGACACTCTTATATTTGATGAAATTGATACAGGATTAAGTGGAAATACGGCTCAAGTAGTTGCAGAAAATTTATATAAATTATCAAAAGAAAAACAAATAATTTCAATATCTCATTTACCTCAAATTGCGTCATTTGCAGACCAAAATTATAAAGTAGAAAAATTTACAAATAATGGCACAACAATTAGTAGAATAAAACAACTAAATGAAAACGAAACATATATTGAATTATCAAGATTAATGGGAGCTGATTCTAGTGAAAAAAGTATTAGTCTTGCAAAAGAAATACGTAAAAAAAATCTAAAACAAAACGTAGATTCTTATTAAAATTTAAAAATATTGTTTAAAAATAAATTAATTATTATAAAATACCAAAATATTGTTATTTTTACAATTAATTTATTGTTGTAAAAAACACAGAAAGTTTTAAACTATCTGTGTTTTTTTTATCTTGTTTAGATTAAAAGTCATCTTCATCATCTTCATCTGCATCATCGTCATCATCATCTTCTTCATCTATATCATCTTCATCATCTATATCATCATCTTCTTCTGAGAATTCTTCTTCATCATCTAAATCGTCAGTGGCATCATAGTCTTCAAAATCCATTTCTTTATCTAAACCTTCTTCAAATCCCATATCATCGTCCATATCTTGCAAAGAAACACCTGAAGTATCTATGTCATCAGAATCATTATCATCTGTAATTAAATCATCATCATCTTCTTCGTCATCATCAGCAACATATTTTTGCCAGTTATCGTCTAACTCTGTTTTTTCATCATCATCTTCATCACCTAAGTCTGTTTTCATGTTGAGTTCTTGTTTACAACTATCGCAAATTTCTTCGCCTTGAACAAAATTCATTTTGCATATAGGACACAATTCAAGATCTGATATATCATCATTACTTGCAATTAATTTTAATTCTTTTTTACAAACATTACAATACTGCTCACCTTTTTTAATATAATTGAGTTCACATCTTGGACATCTAATAAATACAGGTTTACTTGCTTTTGGCATAAAATATTCTCCTATTAATAATCTAGTATATTATAATGAAAGTAAAATTATTTGTCTAGCAATTTTTTAATATTTTTTAAGCATAATCTAGCATCATTTTATCTGCTACTAAAGCAATGAATTCTCCGTTTGTTGGCTTTTCATTACTATTATAAACTTTTATGCCAAACACATTATTTATGTTCTCAATTTTTTGTCTATCCCAAGCAACTTCTATTGCGTGTCTTATAGCTCTTTCTACTTTGGAAGCACTTGTGTCAAACTTTTCAGCAATTGATGGATATAATTTCTTTGTAATAGAATTAATAATAGTTGGACTTGCTATTGCTAATTTTACTGCTTCCCTTAAAAATTGATAGCCTTTAATATTTGCAGGAATACCAACTGTTATAAATATTTCAGTAATTTTCTTATCTATTTGCAAAGATTTTAAATCTTTCTTTTCTATAACTTCTTTATTGATTATTGGTGTAGGATTATTCTTTTCTTCAATTAATTCATCAACTCTTTTCTTTAATAAATTCAAATCCATTGGCTTTATGCAATAATATTTTGCGCCTAAAGAAATTGCTCTGTTAATAAATCCGTTAAGTGCAAACTCTGAATGAATTACAATAGTAACATCTTTATTCATATTTTTTATATCTTCCAAAACTTCAAAACCATCTTTGCCTGACAAAGCTAAATCCATAATCAAAACTTCTGGACTCTTCTGACTAATTAGTTTTGTAAGATCATTTCCATCTTTACAAGTAGCAACAACTTCATATTTACCATCATTTTCGAACACTTCTTTTGTATCAACTACGATGTTTTGGTCAACATCGGCAATTATAAGTTTTAATTTTTTATCTTCCATAATTCCTCCTGATTTTTAAAACTCGACTAAAATATAACAATACTTTTCAAAATTTGCTACACAAAAATTTGTTTTTTATTGGGTAGAATTATCTAATTCTTTGATTTAATTTACATTTTTGTCGAATATCATAAATTTTGTAATCATTGCAAAAAAAATAAATCATATTTTGCTGAAAATTTAATATAAATATTTATGATTTGGAGGTTAAATGAGTAACGAAAATTTTAATACAACAATATTAAAAGTATGTCAAGTTGAACCAATAAAACTAAAAACTAATTTCAACATAAATATTGACAACGCAGCACAAATAGACAAAATTATTAGCATTACACCTTGTATAAACGATGTAAAAATTGAACCTAATAAAAACAAAGCTAATATAAGTGGTAAACTAAATTTAAAAGTTGTGTACATTGATACTGATGGTTTATTTAATTCCATTAACGACTTTGAAAATTTTGATGATACTATTAATATTAATGATTGCGATGTATCAAGTTCAATTATTGTAAACAACATTTCATACGAGATTGAAGACAGTTATGATGATAAACATTTGAAGATAAAAGTAATTTCAAATTTTGATTGTTGTTTATATGATAACGAAAAATTGAACACTAATCTTGATTGTAATAACTTAATTACAAAAATTAACATTGTAAAATCATCATATTTATATAATACTAATACTTCTACTTTTTCAGATGAAATAAATATTAAAGTTAATGATAATATTAACAAAATATTATATTATAATCTTGAAATAAAGTGTTTAAAAATATCCACTAATTCTAATTATACAACATTATCTGGAGATTATCATCTTCATATTATTTACGAAAACTCTAATAGTGAGATAAGTATCGTTGACAATTATATACCTTATAGCCAACAATTAGAAATAACATTTGATAATGATAATACAGAATTATACTGCAAAGCAAAAACTTTACAAAAATCAATTGAAATAAAAACAACTTTGAATGACAATACTACCAATTTAACATTTACTTTTGATAACGAATATACTATCTATGCTTTTAAAACAAGCGATGTTTCACTAACCGAAGATGCTTTTAGTACCAACTTTGAAATAGACACCGATGAAATGATTGTGAGTTTAAATGAGAGAATAGTTTTACCAAATTTAGAAACAATTATAAATAATGAAATAGAAGTAAAGGAAAGTGAGATAATTAATAGTATAATAGATGTAATAAATACTTGTTATGACATTACAAAAACTAATATAGAAAATAATTGTGCAGTAATTGAAGGTTTACTCTATTCGACAGTAATCTACAGAAATGAAGAAGATAAAGTACGTTCAATCAACATCGAAGCTCCATTTATATTGAAACTAAACACTCCACAATTAAATTGTGAAAAATATATATTAATACCAGATATCTGTATTGAATCTAATAAAGCCAGAATAAAAAGAGGCAATACTCTAGATATAGATTTTAGCATAAGTTGCACAACTCAAATATTTGAAATTAAAAATTATAAATGTTTATCAAAGGCGACACCTACAAAAACAATTCAAAACAATTGTAGTATGCAAATCTTTATAACTAAGCCGAATGAAGATATATGGGAATTATGCAAAAGAACTAGAACATCTGCAGAAGATATATATAAATATAATAAAAATTTAACTGTACCTTTTAAAGATAATGAAAAAATAATAATTTTTAAATAATATATAATAGAAATTATATCTATATCACTAAATAAATAATAATTAATTTCTTTTAAATGTTAATTACATTTATATAACTGTATATTAATCTATTAAATTTTTAACAACAATAATTTTATTTAGCATAAAAAATATAAAAAAGGAACCAAGTACTATTTATGTTCCTTTTTTACATTAATTTATGGATAAATTTAAGATTTTATTTCTTTTGAAATTTTCCATCTTTTTTATGTACCACAAATGAAATTTCCTGATTTACAGACATTTTTTCAACAGCGTCCAAAGCTTCTGCCTTTGTCCAATACTTTTTTATTATTCTTTTTGCTCCATCTTTTTTAATTACCCAAACTCTTTCAGTTGAATCATATAAAACACGATAAACAGGAGTTCTGGTTTTTGCCTTTTTCATTTCATTTTGTGATTGATTTTCTTCGATAGTTTGTTCTGTTTTTTGTTTAACTTCATCAATTAATTTGTAATTTGAATTAGCACCATCATTACAAGAATTTATTTGTTCTTCAGTAACAATATTAGTCTTTTTTTTGCAATTAGCCATAAATTCCTCCATTTTTTTTAATTATACAACAAACAAAATTTTTTTTCAATCATTATCGACATTTTTATTTATGTAAATTAATATTAAATTAAATTTGATTGATTTATTTAAAAATAATTATTATAATATGTTTAGGAGAATTTATATGAAAAAAGTTTTAATTATAACTTCGCTTGTATGTTTAGGAATTTCTGCTTTAATGCTAATATTGGCAATTTTTGATGTTTTTAGTTTAAGTGGAATAGTGTCAAATCTATTATTTACATTGTTGACAATATTAAGTGTTTGTATCCTTTTGAACAATATTTCATCTCTGCTTGAAAAAAAGAATATATATTCTATAATAATAGGTGTTTTTATTTTGATATCAGCAATCCTATTTTTGATTGTAATATGGTCAAAAAATACCAACGATACATTTTTAAAAATAACAGTAGTATTTTCTTTTATAACAATTTTAGCTAATATAATAGTATCTAATGTATTGAAATTATATAAAAATTTACTATGGTTACAAATTCCAGCATATATAACACTAGTATATATAGAATTAGTTGTTACATTGTTAGTTTTTGATAATAAAATCTTATACGAAAAAATGCCAGCATTGTTCTTTGCTATAGTAATAGTTGCAATAGCTTTATTAGTATCGTTATCTATACTATCGAAAAAATACGTTAACAATAATTATCCAGAAAAAAACAAAATAACTATAACTCTTGAAGAATATGAAGGAATGAAAAGAGAAATAGCAGAACTAAAAGAAAGATTAAATAGCAAATCTAACAACTAAACTTTATCTGTTAAAAAAGGCATAAACAAAATTTTAAAATGTTTATGCTTTTTATTTTTTTATAATGTTTAAAGCAATATTTGAAATATTAGATATTTTCAGCTAAAAACATATTTTTAAATTTTTCATTTTTGTTAAACAATTCTTCAAATGTTCCACTATCTATAATTTTTCCTTCATCTAGGAAGAATATTTTATCCACATTTTTAATTGTTGATAATCTATGTGCAACTATTACAATTGTAGATTTACCTTTTAATAAATCAATACTTTTTTTAATTTCTTCTTGAGCAAAATTGTCTAATGAACTCGTACTTTCATCAAATATGATTATCGGCGAATTTCTAAGCATTGCTCTTGCAATAGCAAGGCGCTGTTTTTGACCGCCAGATAATTTAATTCCACTTTCACCTACTTTTGTATCAATCCCTTTTGGTAAATTTGTAATAAATTCGTATAAATAGGATTTTTTTAAAGCAGAGATTAATTCCTCTTCAGACGCATCTTCTTTAGCAAGCAATAAATTTTCTTTAATAGTCATATCAAATATGTAAGGGAATTGATTAACTAGTGAAATAGTTTTTCTTAATGTTTCTTTATTTAAATCATTTATGTTCACTTTATCAATTAAAACTTCACCGCTATCTACTACAAACATTTTTGACATCAAGTTTAAAATCGTAGATTTACCACTACCTGATTTTCCTACAAACGCAACTGTGGTGTTTGGCTTTATTATAAATGATAGATTTTTAAACACGATATTAGAAGAAACTAAAACTTTTTCCTTTTTAGATTTCTTATTATTTTTTTTATCTTTAGATTCTTTATATTCGTATTCTTTATAAGTGTATGAAACATTTTTAAATTCTATTTTTCCTTTTATTTTTTCTAAGGATAATTTACCAAATTTTTCTGTAACAAATTCGTTCTCATCAAAAAGTGATGACATTCTTTCACTACAAACTTTTATATCCACAAAACTATTTGCAATACTTCCAATTGACCAAACTAGTTCATGCATACTTCCTTTTGAAGAATATACTATCATAAAGGTTGCTAATGTAATTAGTCCTTTATCTATTAATACTACACCTAAAACAAGTGTTAATATGGTAAATATTTCAATAATTAAATTTCTACTAGACCAAAAATTTGTATCCACAAAATTATATTTAAAACTTACCTTTCTGTATTCTTCATAATTTAATTTAGAAACTTCACTTAAACGATTTTCAAGACCTAAAGATTTTATATCTTTTTCACTTTTTACAATTTCTGTTGTTAATGAATTTATTTTATCATTTGATTTTCTAACAGCAATTCTATTTTTTCTTCGATTTTTAACTCTAAATGTTTCTAATATAGCACCTATTAAAATAATTAAAAAAACGCTTAAAAATAGAAAAATATTTAATGTTGCTATATAAATTAGCATAATTAATGAAGTTACAAGGTCAGTTAATAATTCGATAATACTAGAGAAGTTAATCACAATTCGTTCAGGGTCTGATACTATTCTTTGGACAAAGGTTCCTGTGTCATGATCCATAAAGGTTTTTGAATTTAATTTAAATGTTTGTTTTGCTAAATCATAATTCAATTCAGACATTATTTTAGCTGAATATACATTATAAATTATTGTGGTTAAATACCAACATAGCCTTTTAATAAAAGTAACTGCAATCAAATATATCAAAAAATAAATAGCAATTTTATAGTTACTATTTGTTATATATTCAATTGACTCAGCAAACAAAATTGTGCTAGCAACAGTACAAACGCCAGCAATTAGATATAATAATATGTAAAAAAATATCTGCATTTTATACTTTTTTAAATAATTTGCTATGCTAAAATTTTTATTATTTTTCATATATCCCCTTAAATCACTTGTTAAAAATTTATAATAGAAAATGAAAAATGTCAAATATTTAGTTTATATCACATAAAATAATGAAAAATACTAAAAAATATTGGAAATGATAAAAATTTAAAACAAATATAAGTAATAAAGAATCTAGCCGTTTTTTTCATTGCTAGAAATCATTGAAAAATAGTTATAGTGGTGCACCCAGAGGAGTTCGAATCCCCAACCTTTGGTTCCGTAGACCAACGCTCTATCCAATTGAACTATGGGTGCATATTTCTTTCATTATATCAATATATCTAAATTTAGTCAATATTTTTTTAAAATTTTCTATTATTATATATATAAATTAAAACAAATTACGCAACACAGCACTCCTAGATTTATTTTAATATGATATTATTCAAAAGCTTACAAAAAAATATATATTTTTTATTGTTTAATTTTATAAAAAATAAGTATTTTATTGTTTTTTACAACTATAGTATTTTGCCATTAAAAATAGAATATTTTGATTTTTTAATATTTTTATATATAATACTTAAACATATTTGATTAAGTATTT
Organism: uncultured Christensenella sp.; assembly: GCA_949294455.1. GTDB lineage: Bacteria > Bacillota > Clostridia > Christensenellales > UBA1242 > CASFHD01. The sequence continues at coordinate 15,574 of CASFHD010000009.1, read as the reverse complement.
AATATTTCTATTTATGGATTAATATACTGCTTAAGTGAATAACATTACAAAAACTTTTTATATAACAATATTAATTACTTACATCGATTGTTTTGGTATAACTTTTAATGTATAACAAAATGTTCTACATGAAACTAACTCATTGTAGATTATATATCCCAATAACATATTTACGAATTTTGTGTTTTTTATATTGTTTTTATTTAAAAATGATTTTAAATAAAAAATTTGTAATATATATGATTTTTTAACAATTTGTATTTTATAAATATATTTATGTTGTAATGAACGATATTTTTGTTCTTGTTTTAATGTTTTTGAATTGATTTTACATTTTAATCAGATATTTTTGTTGATGTTCCACAGAGAACAACTTAATTAAACAGTTGTAATTATCAAAATTTTTAAATTATTTCTATTTTAATAATTAATATTTATATTATTTTAAATTTAGTTTTTATATAAAAATATCATATTTGTTTTTAATTTATAAATACAATATTTATTATATTATTAAAGTGTATGACAGATATAGAATAATTTATTTTAAAAAATAGTTTTATATGGAACTTTTATTATAAAAAATCAATATTGTTAAATTAATTATAAAAATAATTTATAATTAAAACAAATCAAATACTATTAAATATTTTTATCACTGTTAACAAAATTAATATATTCTTTTGTTATTTAATATTTTGTTCTATGTAGAACAAAAAAAAATAATGGTATTTTAACCATTATTATTTATTACATCATAAATTCTATCTAAATCATCTTGAGAATAATAATCAATGTAAATTCTTCCTTTTTTATCATTACCTAGTAATGTAACTTTTGTTCCAAAAACTCTTTGCATTTGATTTATTAAATCTTTCAATTCTAAACTAGGTTGTTGAAATATTTTTTTCTTTTTATTGTTCCCGGTCAATAAATTTATTTCTTTTTCTAATGCTCTAACTGATAATTTGTCTTGAGCAACTTTCTTTGCTAAAGATAATTGTGTAGGATAATCTGTTATTGCTACCAAACATTTTGCATGACCTTGTGAAACTTTTCCTTTTTCGACCATTTCAATAACTTCTGGATACAAATTTAATAATCTTAATGTATTTGTTATAGCTGATCTGCCTTTACCTAATCTTTCGGCTACTTTTTCTTGAGTAAGAGAATATTCTTCCATTAATTGTTTAATACCTCTAGCTAGTTCAATAGGATTTAAATCTTCTCTTTGTAAATTTTCAATAATTGCAATTTCTGATATTTGTTTCTTTGTATAATTTTTAATTAATACGGGTACTTCAGTTATACCAGCCATTTTGCACGCTTTATAACGTCTTTCACCTGCAATAATCATATATCCATCGTCTTCTTTATTAACAATAATAGGTTGTATTAATCCGTGCACTCTTATAGAATCAGCCAACTCGTTTAATGCGTCTATGTCGAAATTTTTTCTTGGTTGATTTGGATTTGGATATATCTCTGATATATTAAGAGTAGTTTCTCCATTTGTTATTTTCTGATAATTAGTCGAAGGTTTTGAATTGTAATCAGGCATAAAATTTTGTGAACTAGTTATTTTTCTTTCAAATTCATTTAAATTATCTTCTTTTATTGGATAATCAGTTTCATTTTCTTGATTTCTTTTAATATTTTCTTCAATTTCTTTATCAAAACCTTCAAGTAATGCTGCTAATCCTTTGCCTAAACCTTTTTTTATCATATTAATTTTCTCCCTCTTGTCTTTCTAAAAATTCTTCGGCTAGTGCTTTATATGCTGTTCCACCTTTACTTCTGCAATCATATTGTGATATTGGCAAGTTATGACTTGGGGCTTCGGCTAATCTAACGTTTCTTGGAATTGTTGTTTTAAATACTTTTGCACCAAAATAATTATTAATTTCATCTGAAACATCTCGTACTAAACTAGAACGATTATCTTTCATTGTTAATAATACTCCTTCAATTTCTATATTTTCATTTAATACTTTTTTAACCAATCTCACAGTATTCATCAATTGGCCTAAACCAACAAGAGCAAAATATTCACATTGAATAGGTATTATTATTGTATCTGTTGCTGTTAAAGCATTTACAGTTAATAGTCCTAACGATGGAGGACAATCTATAAATATATAATCATAATTGTTTTTATATTTATTTAGAATCTTTTTTAAAACTCTTTCTCTATCTTCCATTCCTACTAGTTCAACTTCAGCACCAGATAAATCGACATTAGAAGGAATCACTTTTAAATTTTTTATTACGGTATCATATAAGCAGTCTTCAAACTTACATTCACCTATCAACAGTTCGTAAATTGTTTTACCTTCTTCTATTTTTTCAACACCGACTGACGAACACGCATTTCCTTGAGGGTCCATATCTATTAGTAATATTTTTTTACCCATTTCAGCTAAATAAGCAGCAAGATTTACACAGGTAGTGGTTTTACCAACTCCACCTTTTTGATTTGTTACAGATATTATCTTTCCCATATTAGTCTTCTCCAATTTAATTATAACATAAAATTTTTAATATGCATAAACATTTAAAAGTATATTTTATAAAAATTATAAAATTTTTAGATTAATTTAAATAATAGGGCTTAATCTTGGCAAATTTTTTCCTCTTGGATATTTTTTTGAACAATGATTAATTTTTTCAAATATTAATATTACCCTATTACCTAAATTTTGAGGCAAATTAGATTCTATTTTTTTTATTAGTTTTAGATTAAAAACTTCTAATGCTTTTTTTGACATATTGAGTTCTTCTACATAATTTGTTGATTTGTAAGCAATTATCTTACCACCAATTTTAACAAGTGGCGCACAATATTCTAATAAAGTTGGAAGTAGGGAAACTGCTCTGGATACTACGACATCAAAACTTTCAAAATTTTTCTTTGCATAATCTTCAACTCGTGAGTGAATACATACTGATTGAATATTTAACATATTAGAAATATATTTTAAAAAATCTACTTTTTTATTTACACTATCTAAAAGTGTTATATTTATATCGTTTCGTAATATTTTTAAAGGTATTAATGGAAAGCCTGCACCACTTCCAACATCTATAACTTTTGAATTTTTAGGAATTTCATCTATAGGTATAACACTGTCATAAAAATGCTTTATATATACCTCATTTTTATCAGTAATTCTTGTTAAATTTACTTTATTGTTATAACTTATTAATTCTTGATAAAAAATTTCAAATTTAGGATTGTTTTTAATATCTTGAAAAATATTTTCCATTAATTTTCTCCACGCAATTTTAAATAAATAATTAACACATTTATATCTGCTGGACTAACACCATCAATTCTTGATGCCTGTCCTAATGTTACAGGTCGGATTTCCTTTAATTTTTGTCTTGCTTCTAATCTTAATCCATTTAATTTTAAATAATCTATATCTGAAGGTAGCACTAAATTTTCTTGTGCTTTATTTTTATTTATAATTTCATTTTCACGCTTTATATATCCTTCATATTTTACTTCAGTTTCCACATATTCTAACACGCTATCAGAAATGTTTTCAAAAATATCAAATTCTTGCTTTAAATCAAATATTGTGATATTTGTTCGCTTTAACATATCTTTTAAACTTATACCGCTTTTAGGAAGGGTTTCATTTTTTCTTATAAATAAACTTTTAACTTTTTCTGGAGAATAATATACATCTAATAATTTATAAACTCGTTGAATTTGCTCTTTCTTTTTATTAAATATTTTATATCTTTTATTAGTAACAAGACCTATTTTTTTACCCAATTCGGTAAGTCGAATATCACAATTATCTTGTCTTAAAACTAGTCTATGTTCTGCTCGGCTTGTCATCATTCGATAAGGTTCTGTAATACTTTTTGTAACTAAATCATCAATTAAAACACCTATATAAGCTTGATTTCTTTTTAAAATTAAAGGCTCTTTATTTTCAATGTATCTTGCACCATTTATTCCTGCTATTATTCCCTGCGCGCCTGCTTCTTCATAACCACTTGTACCATTTATTTGACCTGCAAAATATAATCCTTCTACTGTTTTTAATTGCAATGTTGGAAATAATTGTTGTGCGTCAATAGCATCATACTCTATAGCATAAGCAAATCTCATAATTTTTGCATTTTCAAGACCTGGAATGGAAGCATAAATTTGTCTTTGGATATTCACAGGCATGGAAGTACTGATTCCTTGTACATATATTTCTTTTGTATCTGCACTTTCTGGTTCTAAAAATAACTGATGTTTTTCTTTATCATTAAATCTCATTATTTTTGTTTCAATCGCCGGACAATATCTAGGACCTACACCTGTAACAAACCCATTAAACATAGGCGCTAGACTGATATTTTTTTCAATTATTTTTTTAGTTTCTAAACTAGTGTAACCTAAATAACAACTATGTGTATTTTTTGCATCTTTTAAATTAATATAAGAAAAACTTCTGTTTAATTCATCACCTGGTTGAATTTCAAATTTTGAATAATCAATAGTAGTACCATCAATTCTTGCTGGAGTACCTGTTTTTAGTCTATTTATTTTTACACCTAAACTTATTAAACTTTCTGTAAGTTTATTTGCAGGTTCAAAACCATTTGGTCCTGTGTTTTTTTCAAATTCACCCATTATAATTCTTGCCTTTAAATAAACCCCTGTACATACGATTACAACCTTTGATAAAAATATTTCATTATATGTTGTTTTGACACCTACAATTTTACCATTTTCAGTTAGAATTTCTGACACTTCTGATTGTAATAAGTCAATATTTTTTTCTTTTTCTAATGTCTTTTTCATCTCGGTATGGTATTTATTTTTATCGACTTGTGCTCTTAAACTTTGAACTGCTGGTCCTTTCCCTTTATTTAACACTCTTAATTGCAACATTGCTTTATCAGCATTAATTGCCATTTCCCCGCCTAAAGCATCTATCTCACCAACTAACTGACCTTTTGCAGTTCCACCTATCGATGGATTGCACGCCAAAAAAGCTATGCTGTCTAAATTCATAGTTAATATTAATGTTTTGTGTCCCATTCTAGCGAGAGCAAGTCCAGCTTCACAACCTGCGTGTCCGCTTCCTATTACAATCGCTTCATATTCTTTTTCTATCATCTTTATTTTCCTAAACAAAATTTTTGAAAAATTCTATCTATTATATTTTCATTAGAAACTACTCCTGTAATTTCACCAAGACTTTCCCAGCAATTTTTTATATCACTTGATATTATATCAAATGTTTCATTGTTTTTAATATTTTCAGTAGCACAACAGATGTGTTTATACGCTTTATTAATTAAGTATATATGTCTGTCATTTGTAAGTAACAATTTATCACTACCATCATTGATATGAATAGTTTTTTCAAAAATTTTTTGCTTTAAATATTCGATATTTTCGCCCTTTAATGCTGATACAAATATTTTGTTTTCATCTTTTATATCATAATCATTTTTCAAATCTATTTTATTTACTATTTCTAAAAAGGGTCCATCAACTTCTATATCGCAAGATTGAAAAATTGTTGAAACTTTTAATACTAAGTCGGCATCTTTAATAGATTTTAAAGCTCTTTCAATTCCTATTTTTTCTACTTTATCTTCACTTTCGTGAATACCCGCTGTGTCAAACAACCTAAAAATTACACCTTTATAAATATATTCTCCCTCAACAACATCTCTTGTTGTGCCTGCAATTTCAGTAACAATTGACTTATCGCTGCCAACTAAAGCATTCATTATGGAAGATTTTCCTACATTTGGTTCGCCGACTATTGCAATTTTTACCCCATTTTTAATCATTATCCCATTTTTTGAATTATTTATAAGGTTTTTTAAATAATCTTTTATTTTAGATAAATTTGAATAAAATTTAGACATTTCTGTATCGTCAAAATCATATTCAGGATAATCTATTTTAGCTTCAATCTCAGCCAAAACATCTGTTAGTTGTGATTGAATATTAGCAATTTTTTTTGACAAATTACCTTCTGCCAGCATAGAACTTGCTTTAGCTTGTTCAGAACTTTCAGCATTTATTAAATCTATTATACCTTCTGCTTTATCTAAAGATAATTTGCCGTTTAAAAAGGCACGCTTGGAAAATTCTCCTTTTGTTGCAAGTTTACAACCTAATTCTATACATTTATTTATAACTTCTTGAATTATATAATAACCGCTATGCATTTGTATTTCAGCAACATCTTCGCCTGTAAAAGAATTTGGCGCTTTAAAATAAACTGACAAAACATTATCATTAAAATTTGTTGTTTTTATTTTTGTTAAATACATATATCGAGGATTAAATTCCTCTTTACCTGTTAAACTTTTTAAAATATTTAAAGCATTATTGCCACTAATTCTAATAACTCCTATACCAGCTTTTCCTGGTGGAGTTGCAAGTGCTACAATTGTATCCATAAATTTCCTCAATAAGATTATAGCACAGTGATTTTATAATTTCAAGTATAAAAAAAATATGGCAAAGCCATATTAATTTTTTGGCATAATAACAACATGTCTGTTAGGTTCAACACCTGTACTTTTTGTTGTAACAGTTGTACTATCTTGAAGTGTTGTGTGAATTATTCTTCTATCAAAAGCATTCATATTATCAAGGTGAACATTTCTGTTAGTTTCTTCACATTTTAAAGCAGAAGTTAATGCAAGATTTTTTAATTTTTCAACCTTTTCTTTTTTATAATTATTAACATCAAAATTTAATCTAAATCTTTCTCTGCCTTTTCTTAAACTATAAAGTAAATTTTGTAAAGCACTTAAAACATTTTCCTTATAGCCAATTAAAACATCAGGCTTGTCTGTATTAACGTTAATAACCAAAGTATTATCTACAATATCAGTATTGACATCACTAGTTATTTTAAAACTTTCACATAATTCAGTTAAAAATTCTTTTGCTCTTGAACAATATTCCAAAACATCTTCTTTTATAAGTTGTTTCTCTGGTTTTCTTATTTTTGTTTCTTGGTCTGGAATAATATAATCTTCAGACATTTTTTCTTCATCTGTTTCTTCAATTTTTTCCGTATCCGAAACATTTTCTAATACTTTCTTTTCACTAATACTTTCTTCAGTCGTAGATGTTTGATTATCATTAATTGCTTCGTTTTCTTCATAAGATAAGATAACTTTTGCTTTTTTAAACATTCCACCCTGACAAATAATTTTTATATCAACATCTTCTCTTGATTTATTTAAAGTGTTTAACCCACTTAATATTGCACTTTCAACATTTTTATCTTGTACTTCTAACTGTTTTTTCATATTATGCTCCTGGTTTATAATTTCTGCTGTATTCAACAACTTTTGTCGATTTTTTTGGCTTTATTATTATCTCATCACTATTTCCACTACCTTTGCCTCTATTGGTAATTTTTCCAATTATAAAACTTATTAAAGTTGTCATAATTGAATTTACAACAATATAAATTGAGAACAATGCAGTAGTTTGAATTGCAAATATAAACATAATAAAAGGCATTACAATCATTAAAATTTTATTTGTTGGCATATTAGTTTCAGTAGATTTATTCATCAGTTTTGTAGATAAAAATTGTTGTAAAATTGTAATCAATACAACAATAACAATCATTATATAATAACCATTCGTTGTATTTGCATCTACAGAATACACTATACCTGTAATATTATTAAAAATTATCCTTTCATTCTCTATATTGTCTTCACTTATATTTTTTAAATTGGCATAATTGTCAAAAGAAATTAACTGATAAGTATTAGAATCCTTTTTTAAAACATTATTTATCCACAAAAATCTATATTCTTTTTTAATATTAGAATATTTATTCAAAACCTTATTCTTAACATATTCGTCAATACTTGCTTTCAAATTTTCATCAGATAAATTATTGCTGATGTATTCATTAACTTTTATTTGTAATTCTTCTTCAGTTAAACTTTCTTGTGAATTTAATTCAATACCTTCTTCTACAGCAATCTCATATTCACTTTTTAAAGTATCATATTGATTTACTAGTTGACTATTAGATATTTTTGTTAACGAATTGAATAGTGTTAAAAATATTACTGTTGATATACCAAGAGTTAACAAAAGTGGCAGACACATAGATTTCATTGTTATGCCATATTTTTTTTGAAGTTTTAATGTTTCAGCATTCAGTTTATCTCTATCATTTTTGTACTTTTCATTAATTTTAGTTAGTTCTGGTTGCATTAATGCTTGTGCTTTTTGAGTTTTAGCCATTGTAACACGCTGATAGTAATCAAGCGGACTTAATATCAATTTTAATGCAACTGTTAACAGAATAATTGCAATAGCATAGTTTTTAGTAAAAGAAACAAAAAACTCTACAATACTACCCCATAATCCAGTTGATAACATCATATTTAGCATAACCACTTATAATCTCCTTTTATGTTTATAGGAATTAAATCTATTTTTCCATTAATTGAAGGTCTGCATCTAATTATTCTAAAGGCAATTATAATAAAGGATTCAATTATACCCCATTTTTTTAATGTTTCAACAGCATACGAAGAACAAGTCGGAACATATTGGCAATTAGGCTTTATGGCGGGTGAAATTAAAAATTTATAAATATATATTAACCCAATGAAAAGCAAGTTAAATGGGTAAAATATTATTCTATAGATATTATAAATCTTCAACATTTTTCAACAATCCTGCTTTGTTTAAAGTGTATAATAAATCTTTTTCAATTTCGTGATACGTTTTACCGACAATCTCATTTTTTGCTGTGATTACATAATTGTTTACCACAATGTTTGAAAGATTATGGCGTATAATTTCGCTTAACAATCTTTTTATTCTGCTTCGAATTACACTTTTGCCTACTTTTTTATTGACTGAAATTCCAAACTTTGAATCTTTGCGATTAGTTTTAACATAATTAATATTATAAAATTTAGAAAAAACAACTTTGCCCTTTCTGTAAATATAATTGAATTCTTTATTTTTTTTTAATCTGTTTACAGAATTAAGCAAGTTCTTTTCTACCTCTATTTCTTCTTCTTTTTAAAACTTTTCTACCATTTAAAGTTTTCATTCTTTGTCTAAAACCGTGTACTCTGTTGCGTTGACATTTCTTTGGTTGATAAGTTCTTTTCATATTTATTCTCCTTTTTAGATTTCTACACAATAGTTAGATTTCAGTATTATAACTATTATTTAAGATATTGTCAAGTGAGAAATCAATGAAAAAAAGGACTTTTTGTCCTTTAAATTCTTACAGGTAAAATCAAATATAAATATTCTCCACCCTCGCAAGCAGTAACAATGCAAGGATTAACAGAATTAACAAAATTAAGTTTTATATATTCATCGTCGATAGCGTGCAAACAATCAGAAAAATACTTTGAATTAAAAGCAATTATCAAATCGTTACCATCAACATTTGCACTGATATTTTCAGTAATATTACCAATTTCTGAATTGGAAGTAAGAGTTAAAACATTTTCTCTAATATCAAATTTTACAAGATTATTTTTATCAATTTTTGATAAAATGCTTGCCCTTTCAATTGCATCTTCTAATTGAACTTTTCTAATAACAACACCTGTTTCAAAGTTATTAGATATAATCTGTTTATAATTAATAAATTGTCCTTCAATAAGCCTTGTGGTTACAACAGTATCTCCTAAGTCTAACATCAAAATGTTTGAATCTACATAAACTCTTACCATTTCATCACTGTCTGATAAAAGTTTGCTAATTTCTTGTAAACTTCTTCCAGGTACAATAACATTTTGTGTTACATTTTGAACTTTTACCTTTGTTGAACACATTGCAAGTCGATAACCATCTACAGCGACAGCTTTTAAATTTTCGCCTTCAATTTCAAATAAAACACCTTTTAAAATAGCTTTGCTATCATCAACTGCTACTGAAAATATAACTTTGTTAATTATATTTCTTAAAGTTTTTTGAGAAATTTCAAAATAACTATTTTTTGATATTTCTTTTACAGCAGGGAATTCAAGAACGTCCATACATTGTATGTAACCTTTGCTCTCATTATACGCAATTTTTAATCTGTTTCCAAGTTCCAAAGAACATTCAATTTTTTCGTTTGTAAGCTTTCTTAAATAATCACTAAACAATCTGCCTGGGACAACAATTTCACCATCACCCATAACTTCTGCTTTAATAGTTTTCTGAATTGAAAGTTCTAAATCAGTTGCAAGTAAGGTTACATAATCGCCATCACAAGTAAATTTAATGCCTTCTAAAATAGGGGAAGTTGTTTTTGAAGAAGTTGCCTTAATAACTTTGCTTACTGCTTCGGATAAGTCTAATCCATCACATTTAAAGTACATATATTCCTCCGAAATCATTTACACGGAAATTCTAACATAGTGTAAAAACTTTGTCAAGAAATAATGAAATTAGTTATCCACAAATTTTGTGCAAATGTGGATAACTACATACTATAAAGATTCAAAGTTTAATAATAAAACTTATTATATATATTAATATAAATAAATAATTAATTTCGTTTTTTAAACAATTTAAATAACAATTAACATTGTGTTTTAAGTTGTTAAAAAACAAGTTATATTGTGTTTTAAATTTATTAAATAACTAGTTTTTATTATAACTTAGATTTTAATAAACTAATTTTTATTTGTAATTTATGTTATAAAATAAAATAACTAACTATGTTATTAAACTGAATATTTGAAAAGTGTTAAAATAGCAAAATCAGTAACTTAAAAAACACGATAAGATGTTAAAAATTTTTTTTAATTTTACATTAAAACAACTTAATATTTTTAGTAATAATTATATAGCATTAATAATTAAATTTATAAATAACAAAATAAATTTTTTTGCAAATTATATAAAATACTTTTTATCAGTTATTTAGTTTTTTATTGTAAATAACTATTGATTTTATTTTATATTTTTTATATTTTTTTTAAATTTTTTACTTTTAATAATAACAAAATTATGTAAATAAACATTATATTGTTTTTAACTTTTTAAATAACTATAAATCCATATAGTGCTTTAAGTTAAAAAAATATTAAAATATTTATGTTCTTTTAGTTAAAAAACTTAATTACTTTTAATTGTTTTTTACTAAAAAACTAATAACTGTAATTTGTTATTTATTCCGCACACGCTTTTATTTATAAAAATATTTTTTTTGTTTGTAGATGAAATATTAGTCTTTGTGGAATTGTGCATAAAATAGTGTACAAATCAATATGTAGTATTATTATTGTTGGAAAATTTATAAAAAGTACTAAATAAATTAAAAAAAATTGTGGATTAAATTTGGATAACTTCATAATTTAGTCCACAAAGTAAAATTAGTTATCTACAATTTATTCACAATTTTGTGCATTAGTGTTTAGATATTTGAGATTTTATATCTTGGACGATTGTCTTTATATGCGGATTAACTTTTATTTGAGTAGAAATTTTATCTCTGGCGTGCATAATAGTAGTGTGATCTCTTCCTCCAAATATTTCACCTATTGCCGCAAGAGGTATGTTTATCATTTCATTTATTAGATAAACGCATAATTGTCTAGGTTCAACAATTTCTTTATTTTTCTTTTTGCCAATAATATCATCTTTAGATACTTTAAAATATTCACAGACGGTATTAATAATTTTATCAGCGGTTATAGTGTTATTAGAAGTGTAATCAATATCTTTTAATGCTTCTTTTGCATCTTCCATAGAAGCACTGCTTTTACCAATTAAAGACGAATAAAAGCATACTTTAGACAAAATACCTTCCATTTCTCTTACATTCGTATCATAAAATTCTGCTATGTAATTAATTACATCATCATCAACTAAATATCCTTCCTGACTCGCTTTTTTTCTTAAAATAGCAACTCTTGTTCCATAATCTGGAGATTGAATATCTTGAATTAATCCGCTTGAGAATCGAGAACGCAATCTTTCTTCAAGTGCTGACATTTCTTTAGGCGCTCTATCTGATGCTATAATTATTTGTTTGTTATTTTGATATAAGTCATTGAAAGTGTGGAAAAATTCTTCTTGAATACCGGGTTTGTTAGAAATAAATTGAATGTCATCAATCATTAAAACATCAACATTTCTATACTTATCTCTAAAGGCAGTATTTGATTTATCTTTAGCAAGTCGTAATGAATCAACATAATCATTTGTAAAAGTTTCACAGGTTACATATAAAACATTAAGTTCAGGTCTGTGTTCGACTAAATAATTCCCCGCTGCGTGCAAAAGGTGAGTTTTTCCAAGACCCACACCTCCATAGATAAATAATGGATTAATTTTTTCACTAGGATAGCATGCAACTGTATAAACTGCCGCTTGAACAACCTGATTGCTTTTTCCAACAATAAAATTATCAAATGTATATTTTGAATTAAATTTGCTTTCAACTTTATTTTCATTACTGAAGTATGATGACTGTTGAGGAATTTCTTTAGTCAATTCTTCTTCTTTGTTTTTAATGCTTCGTGCTTCTTCATTATCAATAATTTTTAAAATAGTGTAGTTATTAAAAACTTTTCTTACAGCATTTTGAATTTTTTGAAATAAATTTGGATTATTAGCTTGATTTTTTGCTGTTACAGAATTAGCAACCATTAAAAATTCGTCATCACAGTATTGAATAGGTTTTAAAGGTTCAACCCATAAGTCAAAAGTAACTGCGGTAACTTCATTTTGTAAAATATCTAAAACTTTATTCCACTGTTGATTTAAATCCATAACAACCACCTAATAAATATACAAAGTTATTTTATAATAATAAAAAAAATTTGTCAATAGACGCGGCGATTTCTTTTTGTTGTTTTTTTTGATTTTCTTTTTTGTTATAAAGATTATACTTTTAACAAAAAAAGACTTGTCAGATAGACAAGACTATCGTTGAAATATAAATATAAAATCTGACCTATCATCTTACTGAAAGGTCAAGTCTAGTATAATACAAATTTAAAAATTAGTAGATGCTTTACCATTATCAATTTTGATAGCATAATAATCTTCATCAGTTGCAGGTATTTCAGTGCAAGTAATCAAAGTTTGATATTTTGAAACAGCGGATAGCAAAAGTTTTTTTCTGTTGTTATCTAATTCACTCATAACATCATCAAGTAAAAGTACAGGATATTCACCTGTGTCATTTTGTATAATTTCCATTATAGCAAGTTTTAAAGACAGAGAGATTGTTCTTTGTTGACCTTGCGAACAAAAGTATTTACAATCTAATCCGTTTATTAGCAAAGTTAAATCATCACGATGAGGACCTACCAAAGTAAATCCAAGTTCACATTCTTTTATAAAATTCTTTTCAAAAGCGTTATAAAAATATTTTTTAATTTCATCTTTGTCTGAATTAAAATTATAAAAAATCTCTAATTTTTCACTTTTTGTCAAGAAAAAATGAATTTTTTCAGCAAATATTTGAAGTTTTTTGATAAAATTTATTCTTTTTAATGTTATTTCAGTGGCGGTTTCTATAAATTGTTGATTCCAAATATTCAACTGTTCTTTTTTTGTATTTAAAGATATATTACTTTTTAATACCGCATTTCTTTGTTTTAATATTCTTTCAAATTTGAGCAAGGTGTTTAGATATACTTTGTCATATTGACTTATTGATATATCCATAAATTTTCTTCTATCTTCAGGTGATTCTTTTACCAATTTCAATTCATCAGGAGAAAAATATACTAAATTTAGTTCTCCTATTAAACTAGATAATTTTAAAATAGGAATATTATTTATTTTTATTATTTTATTTATAGTCTTATTTAAAATATAATTAATAGTTTTATTCCCTGCAATAGTTGAAAATTTTAACAGAATAGAAGCAAAATCTTTATTAAATTGTATTAATGATTTTTCTTTTATAGGTTTTGGAGTTTTACCTAGAGCGCATAAATATATAGATTCAAGCAAATTTGTTTTTCCTTGAGCATTTGTTCCAACAATAAAATTAATACCTTTTTTAAAAGATATTGTTTCTTTTTCATAATTCCTAAAATTTATCAATTCGACTTTATTAATAATCATTTATTTTATGATAAATCTAAAAAATATAATTGTCAAGTCAAAAAAATATTATAAAAAAAGAGTTTTTTACTCTTTTAATAATAAATTTTTTAATTTTTTATAATTAGGTTTTTTAATTTTGTTAAATTTACAGTTTAAAGAAATATATAATTCATTTTCTAAATTAAATGTTTCATTAAAAAATTCGTTAATATCTTGAACTGTTATTGAATTTATAATTTTGACTAGGGTTGAATCTTTAAATGTATCTAAAAGTGAATTCAAATAGTGATATAAAATATACGCATTAATATGTCTTGGAGAGTTGTAATCTTCATCTAATGAATATAAAAAATTATTTTTTTCAATATTAAATTCTTTTTCACTAATATTGTTTTGTCGTATATAATTAATTTCATCATTAATTGCTTTTATAATGTTATATAAATTTTCTTGCGAACAGGAAAAATTAAAGCATATACCTGCACTATTATTTTCGTTTATGTTATATACTGAAAAACTATATACATATCCTAAATCTCTTAATTTGTTAAATAATTTATTGTGTAACATTGATGTTAATAATTTTAAAACATACAATTTTTTTAAGTAAATTTTATCATTTTTATTAATTTTTGGTACTTTAATTAAAAAAATAATATCTAATTTTTCATTGTCATTTTGAGTTAATATCATATTGCCTTTATTATTTATGTCTAAATATTTAATTGAATTTTCTCGACCTATTGGCAATTTTTTAATGAAATTATTGTATATTTTGTTTTTGATTTTTTTAAAACTATATGAAGAATTCACAACACATATCATATTTTCAACATTATAGTAAACATTTTTGAATTTTTCTAATATTTTAGCATTGATTTTATTTAAGTCTTCTTTATTACCTATCAGCAATCTTTCATCAAATTTTTTATTTGTATAAGATTTTAATAAATTAAAATGAGGACTATTTTTTGAATTAGTAATTTTTATGTTATATTCTTCTAAAATAACATCTCTTTCTTTTTCTATTAAACTATCTACAAATTTAGTGTTGGTTATCATGTCCGAAAACAATTCTAAAGATTTATCGAAAAGTTTATTTGTTCTGTAAAATTCAAAATTGGTTGTATTAGAATTTGTGAACGCATTAATAAAACAAGTCTCGTTTAAATCTTTTTGTAACTGTTCGTGATTTCGTTTATTTGTTTCTAAAAATAAAGAGTGTTCTAGAAAATGTGATATTCCGTTTAGATAATTATCTAAATGACCAACTTTAAAACTTACTAACAATCCAGAAGATTTATTTTTAGTTTTTGTGTAAAGTAATGTTCCACCTTTTTTATAATTGTAAATTTTAATTTTCATAAAAAAATTTTATAAATTTATACAAATTTTGTCAATACATTATTATTTAAATAAATAAAATATGTAAAAAAATATAAATTTATACAAATTTTGTAATTATTTTAATTTAAATGTTTTTCATAATATATTTATTTATAATATATATATACATACGCGCGCGTACAAATA
>CASFHD010000008.1 GCA_949294455.1 uncultured Christensenella sp. | reverse complement strand
TTTTAAAAAAAATTTGTCAAAATTTAAAAAAAACTTTTTAAAAACTGTTGACACAAATTTATTCTTGTGGTAATATTACCTTGCAACGTCAATGACGGGGCCTAGGGGAAACCTTAGTTATCATTAGGCTTTTGCCTAATTCGTACAATCACATCTATATATTAGTAAAGACAAATATTTATACGAGTAAATTATCTTTTAAAGATTTTAAGTAAAGGTAAATTTGCATTGAAATAAATTTCAAGGTCGTTTAAAGAATTTTGTTAGAGTTAAATCAAAGGAAGAAAAGCAAAAATGTCAAATTTTTGAGAAGATCAAGCTACAAAGAGCATATGGGGGATGCCTTGGCACTAAACGCCGAAGAAGGACGTGACAAACTGCGAAAAGCTACGGGGAGTTGTTAATGAACATTGATCCGTAGATATCCGAATGCGGAAACGCACCACAAGAAGTTGTGGTATCATAACAGGAATACATACTGTTATGAGGGGAACCTGGGGAACTGAAACATCTAAGTACCCAGAGGAAAAGAAAGTAAAGAAACGATTGTGAGAGTAGCGGCGAGCGAAATTGCAAGAGCCCAAACCATAAGTAGAGATATTTATGGGGTTTAGGACCTCGAGATAGCGAAGGAAGTATAGTAGAACATACCTGGAAAGGTGGACGAAACAGGGTAAAAGTCCCGTAGACGAAATACCGACCAAGCTTAGAGGTATCCAGAGTAGTATAGGACACGAGGAATCCTGTATGAAGATAGGAGGACCATCTCCAAAGGCTAAATACGATTTAGTGACCGATAGCGAATAGTACCGTGAGGGAACGGTGAAAAGAACCCCGGGAGGGGAGTGAAATAGAACTTGAAACCATATGTTTACAAGCAGAGAGAGGACTACGTAGCGATACAGTTCGATCTCGTACTTTTTGTAGAACGGGCCGGCGAGTTACTGTATGTAGCGAGGTTAAGTGTTTAAGACACGGAGCCGAAGCGAAAGCGAGTCTAAAAAGGGCGAATAAGTTGTATGCAGTAGACCCGAAACGTGATGACCTATCCATGAGCAGGTTGAAGCACTGGTAACACAGTGTGGAGGACCGAACACACGCCTGTAGAAATAGTCGGTGATGACTTGTGGATAGCGGAGAAATTCCAATCGAATCACGATATAGCTGGTTCTCCTCGAAATAGCTTTAGGGCTAGCCTCTGTAAAAAGATAGTAGGGGGTAGAGCACTGAATAGTCTAGGGGCCTTCACGGGCTACCGAAACTTATCAAACTGCGAATACCTACGGATTGATAGCAGGGAGTCAGACTACGAGAGCTAAGTTCCGTAGTCGAAAGGGAAACAGCCCAGACCCACAACTAAGGTCCCGAATGCATAGTTAAGTGTGGAAGGATGTGTCAGCGCATAGACAACCAGGATGTTGGCTCAGAAGCAGCCATACATTAAAAGAGTGCGTAATAGCTCACTGGTCGAGTGAGGGTGCGCCGAAAATAAACGGGGCTAAACTATGAACCGAAGTTAGGGAATGTATTGTAAATACATTGGTAGAGGAGCAATCTATATAGGCAGAAGCATAACTGGAAGGGTATGTGGACAGTATAGAAGAGAGAATGCCGGCATGAGTAGCGAGAGAGCAGACACAAACTGCTCGGTCGAATGTCCAAGGTTTTCTGGGGAAGGTTTGACCACCCAGAGTAAGTCGGGGCCTAAGCTGAGGTCGAAAGACGTAGGTGATGGGAAACTGGTAGATATTCCAGTACCTGATATATACGATAAAGAGTCCAAGCGGGGACGCAGGAGGATAGCTAGACCACGGGGATGGAGAGCCGTGGCTAAATCACGAGTAAGGATATGGAGTGAAGTACACATATTTAGAAAGACGAGTGATGATGGGGAGTGAAAATAGTAACGAAGCTAGTGAATTCACACTGACGAGAAAAGCCGCTACGATAGTATATATTAGCTCGTACCGCAAACCGACACAGGTGGACGATGAGAGAATCATAAGACTGGCGGGATAACCTTTGTTAAGGAACTCGGCAAAATGACCCCGTAACTTAGGGAGAAGGGGTGCCTATAGAGATATAGGTCGCAGAGAAACGGCCCAAGCGACTGTTTAGCAAAAACATAGGTTTCTGCGAAATCGAAAGATGAAGTATAGAAGCTGACGCCTGCCCAGTGCTGGAAGGTCAAGGGGAGATGTAAGAGAAATCGAAGCATTAAACTTAAGCCCCAGTGAACGGCGGCCGTAACTATAACGGTCCTAAGGTAGCGAAATTCCTTGTCGGGTAAGTTCCGACCTGCATGAATGGCGTAACGACTTGGGCACTGTCTCAACAGAGGACCCGGTGAAATTGAAGTATATGTGAAGATGCATATTACCTGCGACTGGACGGTAAGACCCCGTAGAGCTTTACTGTAGTTTGATATTGAGCATTGGGATTGCATGCACAGGATAGGTGGGATGCTAAGAGGTGTACATTTCGGTGAACACGGAGCAGACGTTGGGATACCACTCTTGCGATTTCGAGGTTCTAACGCTAGAGCCGTAAGCCGGCGAGCGGACAGTGTCAGATGGGCAGTTTGACTGGGGCGGTCGCCTCCGAAAGAGTAACGGAGGCGTTCAAAGGTTTCCTCATGATGAATGGAAATCATCAAGAGAGTGCAAAGGCAGAAGGAAGCTTAACTGCGACAAAGACATTTGGAGCAGATACGAAAGTAGGACTTAGTGATCAGGCGGTGTAGAATGGAATAGCCGTCGCTTAACGGATAAAAGTTACCTCGGGGATAACAGGCTGATCCATCCCAATAGTTCACATAGAGGTTTGGCACCTCGATGTCGGCTCGTCACATCCTGGGGCAGTAGTATGTCCCAAGGGTTCGGCTGTTCGCCGATTAAAGTGGCACGCGAGCTGGGTTCAGAACGTCGTGAGACAGTTCGGTCCCTATCCATCGTAGGCGTAGGATATTTGAAGGGAGCTGTTCCTAGTACGAGAGGACCGGAATGGACGCACCGATTGTGCACCTGTTGTAGTGCCAACTGCATAGCAGGGTAGCGAAGTGCGGATGAGATAAACGCTGAAAGCATCTAAGCGTGAAACTTACCCTAAGATAAGATATCCCATAACGAGAGTTAGTAAGACCCCTGGAAGACTAACAGGTAGATAGGTCAGGAGTGGAAGTGTAGTAATATATTGAGCGGACTGATACTAATAGGTCGAGGGCTTGATCACGGGAGTGGTTTAAGACTAACGAAGTTCTACTAATATATAGATGTGATTGTGCGAGCAATCAACGAGGAGAGTGGCTAAGGCATTGAGGATCACATGTACCCATACCGAACACAAAAAGTAAAGGTCAATGCCACCGAAAATACTTAGTGGGAGACTGCTTGGGAAGATAGGTACTGCTTTCTACCTAAAGTAACCGAAAGGTTACTTTTTTTGTTTTTCAACACATTTACATTTCATAAAAGAAGACAAACGACAAAAATCAAAAGACAAGCATTAATTAGTTAAAAACATAAACAATATCTAATTACAAATATTCAACTATATATTGTTTAAAATATATTTAGATATATTGAGAATATTTTACTAAGATAACCACATTTCAATAATTGTATTTTATACTAATTAAGACATTTATTACTTAATATTATATTTTAGTCAATATTTCATTAATTAAGACTAAATTTTAGCGTCTAAGAATACCATGGCTTTTATTATCAATTATTCAGTAATAATTAAGAATATATTTCATTTATATTATGCAGTACTAATTAAGGCATTTATTGATTATATTATATATTACTAATTAAGACTTTATTTAGTATAACTAATCAACACCATATTTAATTGTTGTATTATTGCATACATAGATGCCATACCTCACTAATTGTAATATTAGTTCTAAACTAATTAAGAATATATTTTTCTAATTTACTTTATGTTTTAGTTAATATTTTGTTAATTAAGATTATATCTTAGTCAATATCATACTTATCAATATTAATATTACATTTTCTTATTAATGTTATGAAATATTGTAAAAAATTATAGAGTAAAAAGAATTTATTTAAATTTTCGTAGAGTAGATAGAATGAAACAAATTTATACAAATATTATGTTTTATTAATTTAATTACTATACAAATTAAGATTTAGATAAGATTTTAAGATTTATCTTTTATTAGTTTTGTTTGCAATGAAGTTTTTATTATAGTATTTCATTTATTCGTGTTGCAATTTATGATTTTTTGTCTTTTTTTTGTAGAGGTTTTATTGTTTTTGAAATATTTTAAAACTGTGCATAAAATATTTTGATTTGTCAATAAGTTTTTTTTAAAATACCTTGACAATGCGTTGAATATATGATAAAATCCCTTAGTATCGAAAATTGGCACATTATGCCTTGTCATTATTTTATTACTTAATAATACTACATTTTGACAATTTGTAATGTATGACAACTAAATATAATTTTAAGGAGTTACAATGAATTCAAGCATGCTTAAAGTTGAAAATGTTATGTTCGGCAATAAAGCTAAGCGAGTTAGTTTCGCTAAAACTAAAGTTCCTTATGAAATTCCACACCTTATGGATATGCAAAAGAACTCATACGAATTATTTTTAAAGGAATATTTAGGTGAGGTGCTTCAAGAGTTCAATCCTATTATAGACTACTCAAACAAAGCTGAGTTGTCTTTTTTAGACTATCATGTAGAACTCAACCCTAAATATTCTTGGAACGAATGCAAAAGAAGGCAAACTTCTTATACAGTTCCTTTAAAAGTAAATGTTAGATTGCTTGTTAAGGAAACAGGACAAGTCATTGACCAAGAAGTATTTATCGGTGATGTTCCTTATATGAACGAAAACGGTAGTTTCTTGTTTAATGGTGTTGAAAGAGTAATTGTTAGCCAGTTGTTAAAATCTCCTGGTATCTATTTTAGTGGCACAATGAATAAATACGGCAGAATGGATTATGAGGGTGCTATTGCTCCTAGCCATGGTATGTGGATAACTACTGAACAAACTCAAGGCGATATGTTAAGGGTAATTGTTGAAAGAAAATATAAGATGTCTTTATGTACATTCTTAAAATGTTTTGGACTTACAAACGAACAGCTTAAAGATATTTATGCTAATCACCCTTTCATTTTAAATACTATTGAAAAAGAACCTCAAGAGACTCAAGAGGAAGCATTGATTGAATTCGCTAGAAAGACAAGACCTGGCGAAATCCCTAGCCCTGAAAATACATGGGCATATATTCAAGATAGAATTTGGAATAAACAACATTATAATTTTGAAAAAGTTGGTAGGTACCAAACAAATAAAAAATTATCACTTGCAAGAAGAATAACTGGTTTTGTTGCAACTGACAACATTAAATCTGGAAGAAAAGTTTTAGTTAAAGCGGGCGAAGTTATTTCTGAAGAAAAAGCTTGGCTAATTCAAAATAGTGGTATTAATATGGTTGATATCACTGTTAATGGCAAAAATATTAGGGTTGTTGGTAATGCAAGAGTTGATTTAAAAAATTATATTTCTGTTGACCCTAGAACTTTAGGTGTTACAGAACTTGTTCATTACCCTGTTTTACAAGAACTTATGAAACAGGCATCAAATGAAGAAGAATTATGCGATTTAATTAAGGAAAATGCTCGCCGTCTTGAAAATTTCCAAGTTACAGTTGATGATATGTTGGCGGTTGTAAGTTATCACTTGAATTTAATTGATGGTATTGGAACTACTGATGAAAGAGACCATTTGGCAAATAGGCGTGTTGCTTGTTGTGGCGAACTTTTAAAACAAGAATTCAGAAAAGGTATGACTAAACTCCAAACTCAAGTAAGAGAAACTTTGCAGTCAAGAGATCTAACAGATATTACTCCTGCAATGGTAGTAAATGCTAGATATATTAACAAAGCATTCAGAGAATTTATGTCAACTTCACAACTTTCTGCACTTATGGATCAAACTAACCCTGTTTCTGCTTTAACTCATAAAAGAAGATTGTCTTCATTTGGTCCTGGCGGTGTTAAAAAAGAGCGTGCTACTGCTGAAGTCCGTGATATTAATCCTACACATTATGGTAGAATTTGTCCAGTTGAAACACCAGAAGGTCAACCTATTGGACTTATGACATCGATTGCAACTTATGCTAGAATTAACGAATATGGCTTCTTGGAAGCTCCTTATAGAAAAGTTATTGACCACAAGGTTACTGATGATATAGTATTCTTAATGGCTGATGAAGAACCTGAACATTTTATTGCTCAAGCAAAAGAACCTTTGACTGAACAAAATGGTTTTGTTAATAAAAAGGTAATTTGTCGTCATAATGAAACTTCTGTTAGTGTTAGCAGTGATATGGTGGATTTAATTGACTTATCACCAAGAGAATTGTTATCTGTTGGTGCAAGTTTGATTCCTTTTATCGAACACTGTGCTGGTAACAGAGCGTTGATGGGTTCAAACATGCAACGTCAAGCTGTTCCTCTAATTAAAACTGATAGTCCTATTGTAGGTACTGGTATTGAACACAAACTTGCTAAAGATAGTGGTGCTTTGATTTTAGCAGATGGCGACGGTGTTGTAACTTATGTTTCTGCTGATTATATCACTGTAAAATATGATAATGGCGATGTTATTAATCACGTTTTAACAAAATTTGAAAGAAGTAATGAAAAAACTTGCTTTAATCAAAAACCTATTGTGAGTAAAGGTGAGAGAGTTAAAAAAGGTGATGTTTTAGCTGATGGTGCGGCAACTCAAAATGGTGAAATGGCTTTAGGTAAAAACCTAACAGTTGCATTTATGAACTGGGAAGGTTACAACTACGAAGATGCTATTTTGATTTCTGAAAAATGTGTTAGAGATGATGTGTTTACTTCTATTTCTATTCAACAAGTATCAACTGAAGCTAGAACTACTAAACTTGGTGATGAAGAAATTACTAGAGATATTGCAGGTGTCGGTGAAGATGCTTTAAGAAATCTTGATGAAAATGGTATAGTAAGAATTGGTACAGAAGTTCAAGTTGGCGATATTTTGGTCGGTAAAGTTACTCCAAAAGGTGAAACTGATTTGACTCCTGAAGAAAGATTGTTGCGTGCAATATTTGGAGAAAAGACTAAAGAAGTTAAAAATACTTCTTTAAAAGTTAAACACGGTGAAGAAGGTGTCGTTGTTGGTGTAGAAATTTTATCGCGTAAAAACAAAGACGAGTTGGACGCTGGTGTGAATATGATGGTTAGAGTTTACATCGCTCAAAAAAGAGTATTGCAAGCTGGTGATAAACTTGCTGGTCGTTATGGTAACAAAGGTGTAGTATCTAATATTTTACCAATAGAGGATATGCCATATATGGCAAATGGTGAACCTGTTGATATAGTTTTGAACCCTATGGGTATTCCATCTCGTATGAACCCTGGACAATTACTTGAAATGTATTTGGGTTGGGTTGCTAAAGCTCTTGATTGGAAAGTTGCTACTCCTAGTTTCGATAGCGCGACAGAAGAAGAAATTAGAATATTGTTAAAAGAAAATGGTCTTCCTGAAGATGGTAAAATGCAATTATATGATGGTAGAACAGGTCTTCCTTTTGAAAATAAATGTAATGTCGGCGTTATGTATATGTTAAAACTTCACCATATGGTTGAAGAAAAGATTCACGCAAGAGGTATTGGCCCTTACGCTTTGATTACTCAACAACCTTTAAGTGGTAAATCTCAAAATGGTGGTCAAAGATTTGGTGAAATGGAAGTATGGGCTCTTGAAGCTTATGGTGCTAGTAGATTGTTACAAGAAATGTTGACAATTAAGTCTGATGATGTAGATGGCAGAATTAAAACTTACGAGGCTATTGTTAAAGGTGAACCTATTCCTGAACCTGGTATGCCAGAGTCATTTAAAGTTTTAATAAAAGAAATGCAAGGTCTTGGACTTGATGTCAAGATTATGACTGCTGATAATCACGAACTTACTATTTCTGAAGTCTCTGAAGAAGATGTTGAACCTGTTAGCATTGAACCTGTTAATAAAGTCGGTCTTGAAGATGTTACTTTGGAATTCGATGAATTACAAGAACAAAATGCTGATGATGTCGCTGCTACTTTTGATGAAAGTGAACTTTTTGATGATATTAATGATTAATTTTAGGAGAAATTTATGTTTGATTTAAACAATTTTGATGCAATTAAAATTGGTATTGCTTCTCCAGAGACTATTAGAAGTTGGTCGTATGGTGAGGTTACTAAACCTGAAACAATTAATTATAGAACTCAAAAGCCAGAACAAGATGGTTTATTTTCCGAGCGTATTTTTGGACCTAAAAAGGATTGGGAATGTCATTGCGGTAAATATAAAAGAGTTAGATATAAAGGTGTCGTTTGCGATAAATGTGGCGTTCAAGTAACTAAATCTAAGGTTAGAAGAGAAAGAATGGGGCATATTGAACTTGCTTGCCCTGTTTCTCATATCTGGTTCTTTAAAGGTGTGCCATCAAGAATTGGTTTAATCCTTGATATGTCTCCAAAACTTTTAGATGAAGTATTGTATTATGTTAGTTATGTCGTTCTTGACCCTAAAAATACAGAATTTACTTATAAGCAAGTTATTCGTGATAGAGAGTACAGAGAAGCTATTGATAAATATGGCTACGATGGGTTAAAGGTTGGTATGGGTGCTGAAGCTGTAAAAGAACTTCTACACGACATCGACCTTGAAAAAGAACGTATTGAATTACAAAATATAATCGCCGAAAGTAAAGGACAAAAGAAGTTAAAGGCAACTAAAAAATTAGAAATTGTCGAATCTTTTATTAAGAGCGGAAATAAACCTGAATGGATGATTATGGATGTAATTCCTGTAATACCTCCAGATATTCGTCCATTGGTTCAAATTGACGGCGGAAAGTTTGCTGCTAGTGATTTGAATGATTTATACAGAAGAGTTATAAATAGAAATAATCGTTTGAAAAAATTAATTGAACTTGGTGCTCCTGAAATTATCGTCAGAAATGAAAAAAGAATGCTTCAAGAAGCTGTTGATGCTCTATTTGATAACGGTAAAAGAGGTCGTGCTGTTCAAGGTTCAAGACAAAGAGATTTAAAAAGTTTAACTGCAATGCTAAAAGGTAAACACGGTCGTTTCCGTTTAAACTTGTTGGGTAAACGTGTCGATTATTCAGGTCGTTCTGTTATCGTCGTTGGTCCTGAACTTAGAATTTTCCAATGCGGTCTTCCAAAAGTTATGGCTCTAGAATTATTTAGACCTTTCATTATTAAGCGTTTATTGGAAATCAATGAAACAAATAATTTGAAAAAAGCAACTCGTATGATAGATCAAGAAAGACCTATTGTGTGGGAACTTTTAGCTGAAGTTGTTAAAGGGCACCCTGTACTTTTGAACCGTGCTCCTACTTTGCACAAGTTATCTGTTCAGGCTTTTGAACCTGTCTTGGTAGATGGTAAGGCTATAAAACTTCCTCCTCTTGTCTGTGCTGGATTTAACGCAGACTTCGATGGTGACCAAATGGCTGTTCACGTTCCTTTGTCTATTGAAGCTAGAACTGAAGCTAGAAATCTAATGCTTGCTTCTAATAATGTTTTAAAACCTAGTGATGGTACACCTTCACTTCTACCTGGTCAAGATATGATTTTGGGTAACTACTACATTACTCTTGTTAGACCTGGTGCTTTGGGCGAGGGTAGTGTTTATGCTAGTGAAGATGAAGCTATATTGGCTTACAGAAATGGCGTTTTGTCTTTACAGGCACAAATTGAAGTTAGAAGAACAGTGCCTTTTGAAGGTAAAATGTTAACAGGTAGAACTAAAACTACTTTGGGTAGAATTATCTTTAATAGTTATATACCTCAAGATTTGGGCTTTGTTGATAGAACTAAATTAGAAAATATATTTAATTATGAAATTGATAAGCCTATTATTAAGGGCGATTATTCAAATATAATTGATTTAACATTTAGAAAACACGGCACTAATATTACAGTTGATATGATTGATAATATTAAGGCTTTAGGTTTTAAATATTCTACACTTTCTGGAATGTCTATTAGCATTACCGATATGACAGAATCAGAAGAAACTCCTAAACTTTTGAAAGAAGCTGAAAAGTTAGTTGAACAAAATGAAGATATGTACAATCAAGGTTTCTTGTCAGAAGCTGATAAGAGAAAGAAAAATATCGCTATTTGGACAGATACTGAATCAAAGGTTAAAAAGGCTGTCGTTAACAATATGGATTTATTTAACCCTGTAAAAATGATGGCAGACTCTAAAGCAAGAGGTTCGGCTGACCAGTTAAAAGCTTTGTCTGGTATGCAGGGTATTACTGCGGTTGCTTCTGGTCAAGCTTCGGATATTCCTGTTAAGTCAAGTTTTAGAAGAGGACTTACTTCTATTGAATACTTCTCAGCGGCTAGAGGTTCAAGAAAACAATTGATGGATACAGCTTTAAAAACTGCAGACTCTGGTTATTTGACTAGAAGATTGTCTGATATTGCTCAGGATACTGTTGTAACTGAATATGACTGCTTTGAAAGCTTGGGCGAAAGTATTAAAGGTATTGAAGTTAGTGAAACTGTAATTGATGGTACTGTTATTGAATCTTTAAGTGAAAGAATTATAGGTAGATATTCTGTTGAAGAAATTATAAATCCTAAAACTAAACAAGTTATTTGTCCTGCGAACGAATATATAACTCCTGAAATGGCAAAAGAAATTGACGATTGCGGAATAAAAACTGTGAAAATTAGAAGTTTGCTTACTTGTAAAACTAGACATGGTGTCTGCTGTAAATGTTATGGTAGAAATATGTCCAAGAATCAAATCGTTGATATTGGTGAAGCTGTTGGTATTATTGCTGCACAATCTATTGGTGAACCTGGTACTCAGTTGACTTTGAGAACTTTCCACTCGGGCGGTTCGGCTACTGCAGATATTACTACAGGTCTTCCTAGAGTTGAAGAAATCTTTGAAGCTAGAAATCCTAAAGGTGCTGCTAAAGTTTCTGAAATCGCTGGTAAAGTAACTGTTAATCAAATTGATAAACGATATGAAGTTATTGTTAAAAATTCTAATAATGAAGAAAGTTATATTCTTCCTTATGGCGTAACTTTAAAAGTTAAAACCGGTGATGTGGTTGAACCTGGTACTCCTTTAACTGAAGGTCCTATCAACCCTAAAGATATTTTAAGAACTAAAGGTGTTAAGGCTGTTCAAGAATATTTGTTGAATGAAGTATTGAGAGTTTATAAATCTCAATCAGTTAATATAAACTCTAAACATTTGGAAGTTATAATAAGACAAATGTTGAGAAAGGTTAAAATTGAAAATAGCGGAGATACTAACTTGCTTCCTGGCGATTGTGTCGATATCAATGTATATGAAGATGCAAACCTTAAAGTTTTACAAGAAGGTGGTACTCCTGCAACTGCTAAACGTGAATTGCAAGGTATTACAAAGGCTTCTTTGACAACTGAAAGTTTCTTGTCTGCTGCTTCATTCCAGCAAACTCCTATTGTTCTTACTGATGCTGCAATTAATGGTAAAGAAGACCATTTGTTAGGCTTGAAAGAAAATGTAATGATTGGTAAACTTATTCCTGCTGGTACTGGATTGCCTTGTTATAGAAACATTATACCAAGACAAACTAGAAAAGATGGAGATGTTTCAAGTGAATACGATTTGCGATTCGCTGATATTGATGATGAATACGCAGAATAGAAAGAGTTTTACTCTTTCTTTTTTTATTATTTTCTTTTTTGGTTGGAATTTTAGGGATTTAAATTATACACAATTTTTATTTTTTATAAAATATATATTTTAAATATTTTTTTACAAAATCTTCTGAAGAATAAAGAAAAAAATTGCTAAATATATTTAAAAAAAATTATCAAAATGTATTTACTTAAAATTTTATTTGTGCTAATATGTAGATATAAAATATAAAGACTTGGAGGCAAATGTGACTAGTATACTAAATGAAGTTAAACAAAGAGCTGAAAATAAAGGAAATGCAAGATCTGTTGCTGAGCAGGCAGAAAAATTTGAACGCGAAAATAGAAAAGTTAGCAAAGCTACTTTAAATAATGTTACTTATGCTCTTTCAATAGATGAAGAATCTTATCGTAAGATGCTTGCTAATGCTAAAGAAATATATAGTAGTTCATATGCTGAAGGTGATAAAATGTTTGTTAAGGTTTCAGACGAACAAGCCAAAGTTTATAGGTATTTAGAAAATTTGGATTCTGTAAATAATGCGCGTCAAAGTTGTCCATATAAAGAGTCTTATGGAACTGCACAAGAATTGATTAGGCCTAATAGTGCTAATTCAGTCTTGGGTGTTTAATATATTTAATTAATGTTTTTAAAACAGGTATTTTTGCACCTGTTTTTTTGTATCTAATTAATAATACTTATCCTAATAGCTAAAATAATAATTTTCTTTTACTTATGAACACAAGCATAACATTTGCGATTATTATATGCTGTTATAAAAAGTAAATTATTGTTCAATCTTTTCAATTATTGCATAGTTTTATGCGTAAAGTAATTTGAGTGTAAAAAATACTAAAATTTATGCGACATAACAAAATATTCAATAATTAAATATTCAAATTAATATTATTTTAAATAGTAAGTAAAAGTGAGTTTATTTTAAATTTTTTACTTTTTGTCTATTAATTTTAAAATTCAATTTAAGAATTCAAATGCTAATTTCTTTTAAAATTTTATAGTATATTTGGTTAATTAAATGAGCTTTAATTTATTTAAAGAATTATAAAACTTTTAATAGCAATCCAAAATTTGTAAATAATTTTTTAAAACTTTTTTAATTTGTTAGACATTAATTTGTACTTATGGTAAAATTATTATAGCGAAATAATTTCGTTTTTTTTATTCTAAATATTCATTGTATGTATTTATGGGAGAATTTATGAAAAGTTTTTTGTATCCAGCAGTACTTTATAAAGACAAAGATAATGGTGGTTATACTATCGCACTTCACGATTTGGGAATTGTTACTGAAGGAAAAACTGTAGAAGATGCTTTTAAATCAGCACAAGAATATCTTTGGGCTTTGGTCGCTTGCGCTGAAAAATTTGATTGCTTAATTGATGCTCCTTCTGCTTTTGAAAAAGTCGCAAAAGAGAATAAAGGGAATTTAGTTATACTAGTGTATGCTGCTCTTATAGATTAGTGTATGTTTTAGGAGTTTTATGAAAGCGCGTTTGAATGTTAACAATTATCCAAAACTTGATTTTTTAATAAATAATTTTTATGAAATAGTCGATTATAAACGAGGTAGAGGCGTTTATGGTGATAGAATTATTTTAAGGCGTCCTAAAAAAGCAGAATGCGTTTTTGGTGAAAAGGATAAAAATTATGATTTTTATTATCTTGATGCTAATGACGTTTTGGAGTTGCCTAAAACTATTGAGTTAAGAATTCAAAATATTGAAAAGTTTATAACAAACCCTGAAAGTATGAACATTCTTTGTGATTTTAATGATAATACTAAAATATCAGATTGGACTTTTGAGACAACAAATGTTTTAAATAGTGCAGGGTTGGATTTTGAAAAATTGAACGATTTTTTAATTGATAGATACAAATTATTGGATAATAAGTTTATTGAAAATTTGCAAAGGCATAGAGTGGAACAATATACACTTGCAAGTAGTGAAGAATATTCTTTAATACCTGCAGATTATGCTGATAGTCAAATTGCCAGATTTTAAATTCAAGGCTTTGCCTTGATTTTTTATTAATAGAAGTCAATATTTATATTTTAAGTAGTTATTAATTGAAGTATATTAAATAAGTCATTTTAGTCATTGTTGAATAAAAAAACATTTTAACTTCTTTTAATGAAATATTATCAACATCACATAATAGGTTTAAAATATGTAAATATTAAATTTAGTATTTGTTTTGGAATTTATTAACTTGTTTATATTTTTTAATTACAATTTAATAAATTTTATTATAAGTTGTATTATCTATATTAGTGAATGTTTGTGAATTTGTATTTATACCAAATAATTTTTCCTTTTAATAGTAACAAAAAACTGTATTTATATTTAATAATTAATTTTATGTGATGAAAGATTATTTTAATTTATTTTTAATTTTTGTTTGACTATCAATTTGATTATTTAATATATTTCATTTTTATTTTAAATTAATATAAATTGATTATTCTATAAATCATATAGTCTAAAATGATTTGATTTGTAATTTGTAATAATTATTGTATGAATGGCAATTTATTATTTTAAAATCTAATTTAGTAAATCATTAAAAAATTACTTAAAACAATAAAAAAATCACAGAGTTATTATCAGAATTTTTTAAGAGTGATTTCTAGTTTTTTACAGATAAAAGTTTATAAAACTATTGACAGAAATTTCTAAATTTGATAAAATCATTTCGTTATAGTACAAATCGCTGTGTTGCACTATGTCAATGTCATTATTCTTGGATGCTACAAGAATTTTAAGGACAAAATCGGGTTGTGTTAAATTTATATAGGAGGAAAATATGCCTACAGTTAATCAGTTGGTTAAGAAACCTAGAAAATCACAAAAAGCAAAGTCTAAATCAATTTTATTAGATAGTTGCCCTCAAAAAAGAGGCGTTTGTTTAAGTGTTACTACTACTACACCTAAAAAACCTAACTCTGCTTTGAGAAAAATTGCTCGTGTGAAACTTTCTAATGGTCAAGAAACTACTTGTTATATCCCTGGCGAAGGTCATAACTTACAAGAACACAATGTTGTTCTAGTTCGTGGCGGTAGAGTACCTGACCTTCCTGGTGTTAGATATCACATCATTCGTGGTGCTTTAGATACTGGCGCTGTCGCTAAAAGAAAACAAGGTAGAAGTAAATATGGCGCTAAGCGTCCTAAAAATTAATTTATAATATTTATTTGCATTTTTTGCGTAATTTATTTAAAAGGAGTTATTTATGTCAAGAAGAAATGCTGCTGTGGTAAGAGAAATTTTGCCTGACCCTAAATATAATTCTACAGTTGTTGCAAAAGTTATTAATCAAGTTATGACTTCTGGTAGAAAGGGTATCGCTCAATCTATAGTATATTCTGCTATGGATAATGCTTCAGCAAAAATAAATGCTGAACCATTAGAAGTTCTTACTGTTGCACTTGAAAATATTAAACCTGTTCTTGAAACTAAAGCTAGAAGAGTTGGTGGTGCTAACTATCAAGTTCCTATGGAAATTAGAGCAGAAAGAAGACAAACTCTTGCTATTCGTTGGTTAGTCGATTTCGCAAGAAAAAGAACAGGTGAACGCGGTATGGAAAATAAACTTGCCGCTGAAATAGTCGATGCTTATAATCAAACAGGTGGTGCTGTTAAGCGTAGAGATGAAATGCATAGACAAGCAGAAGCAAACAAGGCTTTTGCTCATTATCGTTGGTAATAGGGGGGATTTATGGCTGAAAAAGTTGCGATATGTGATAGAAGAAATATCGGTATTATGGCTCACATAGACGCTGGTAAAACTACTACTACTGAAAGAATTTTGTTCTATACTGGTAGAAATCATAAAATAGGTGAAGTTCACGATGGTGCTGCTACTATGGACTGGATGGTACAAGAACAAGAAAGAGGTATTACTATTACTTCTGCTTGTACTACTTGTCATTGGAAACACGCAACAATTAATATTATTGATACTCCAGGACACGTTGACTTTACGGTTGAAGTTGAACGTTCTTTAAAAGTATTAGATGGTGCTGTCGCTTTGTTTAGTGCCAGAGAAGCTGTTCAAGCTCAATCAGAAAATGTTTGGCGTCAAGCTTCTAAATATCATGTCCCTAGAATTTGTTATATTAACAAAATGGATATTAATGATGCAAATTTTGATAGATGTGTATCTAAAATTAGAGAAGTTTTGAAGGCTAATGCTGTTGCTTTACAATGTCCTATCGGTCAGGAAGCTGACTATCAAGGTAATATTGATTTGCTTAATATGAAAGCTTATTATTACATGGACGAAATTGGTAAAGTTATTGAAGAAAGAGAAATCCCTGCTAATTTAAAAGATAAAGCAGAAAAAATGAGAACAGAAATGATTGAAGCGGTTGTTGAAACTGATGATACTTTATTAGAAAAATATTTTTCTGGTGAAGAAATTTCTGTAGATGAATTGAAAAAGGCTATCAGAAAGGCTACTTGTGAACTAAAAATATTCCCAGTACTTTGTGGTACTTCTTTAAGAAATAGAGGTACTCAAATGCTTTTAGACGCTATTGTTGATTATATGCCTAGTCCTTTAGATGTCCCACCTATTAAAGGTGTAGTTGATGGTAAAGAAGTGGTTAGACATAGTGATGAAAATGAACCATTCTCGGCTCTTGCTTTTAAAATTGCTACTGACCCTTATGTTGGTGGCATAACATTTGTTAGAATTTATAGCGGTAAATTAACTGCTGGTTCTTATGTCTACAATGCTACTTCTGGGAAAAAAGAAAGAGTTGGTAGAATTTTGCATATGCACGCAAATTCTAGAGAAGATTGTGATGAAGTTTATGCTGGTGATATTTGTGCTGTAGTAGGCCTTAAAGATACTACTACAGGCGATACATTGTGCGATGAAGCTCACCCTGTATTACTTGAAACTATGAACTTCGAAAAGCCTGTTATCGAAATGGCTATTGAACCTAAAGATAAAAATTCTCAAGAAAAATTGGCTTTAGCTTTGGTAAAACTTATGAAGGAAGACCCTACTTTCAAGTCTTATACTGATAAGGAAACCGGTCAAACAATTATAGCTGGTATGGGCGAACTTCATTTGGATATTATCGTTGACCGCTTAAGAAGAGAGTTTAATGTAGATGTAAATGTTGGTAAACCTCAAGTTTCTTACAAAGAAACAATTAGAAGATCTGCAGATGCAGAGGGTAAATATATTAAACAATCTGGTGGTAGAGGACAATATGGTCATTGTAAAATTACTATTGAACCACTTCCTCCAACTACAGGATATCAATTTGAATCAAAAGTTGTTGGTGGTGCTATACCTAAAGAATTTATAGGACCTATTGATGCTGGTATTCAAGAAGCTAGAATGACAGGTGTAATCGCCGGTTATGAAACTATTGACTTCAAAGTTACTGTATATGATGGTTCTTATCACGATGTTGACTCATCTGAAATGGCATTTAAAATAGCTGGTTCAATGGCGTTTAAAGAAGCTATGAAAAAAGCAGACCCTGTTTTGCTTGAACCTGTTATGAAAGTTGAAGTTGCTGTGCCTGATGATTATTTAGGAAATGTTATGGGCGGATTAACTTCTAGAAGAGGTATATTGACTGGTACTGATTCTAGAGGCGGTAGCACAGTAGTTAATGCTGAAGTTCCTCTTGCTGAAATGTTCGGTTATGCTACAGATTTAAGAGGTGCTACTCAAGGTAGAGGTACTTATCAAATGGTATTTGACCACTATGCTGAAGTTCCTAAAAATGTCGCTGATAAAATAGCAAGCGAAAGACTTAAATAATTTAAAAGTTATGTATTTTGCTTGACAATAATTTTTATATATTTTATATTAAATTGAGTAAACTAAAGGAGATTAAAAATGGCAAAATCTAAATTTGAAAGAAATAAACCACACGTTAACATTGGTACTATTGGCCACGTTGACCACGGTAAAACTACTTTAACTGCAGCTATTACTATGGTACTTGCTGCTATGGGCTTATCTGAAAAGAAAAGATATGACCAAATTGATAATACACCAGAAGAAAAAGCTAGAGGTATTACAATTAATACTTCTCACGTTGAATATGAAACAGCTAAAAGACACTATGCTCACGTTGACTGTCCAGGACACGCTGACTATGTAAAAAACATGATTACAGGTGCTGCTCAAATGGATGGTGCAATACTAGTTGTTGCTGCTACTGATGGTTGTATGCCTCAAACTAAAGAACACATCTTGCTTGCTAGACAAGTTGGCGTTCCTTATATCGTTGTTTTTATGAACAAAATCGACCAAGTTGATGACCCTGAAATCCTTGACTTAGTTGAAATGGAAATCAGAGAAACTTTGAATGAATATGAATTCCCTGGCGATGAAGTTCCTGTTATTAGAGGTTCTGCTCTTAAGGCTTTGGAAGCTGCTCAATCTGGTAATGCTGATGACCCTGCTTGTCAATGTATTAAGGACTTGATGGACGCTGTTGATAAATATATCCCTGACCCTGTAAGAGATACTGATAAACCTTTCTTAATGCCTGTTGAAGACGTATTCTCAATCACTGGTCGTGGTACTGTTGCTACTGGTAGAGTAGAACGTGGTGTCGTTAAACTTGGTGAAGAAGTTGAACTTGTTGGTATTAAACCTGCTAGAAAGGTTGTTATCACAGGTATTGAAATGTTCAGAAAATCACTAGATGAAGCTAGAAGTGGTGATAACGCTGGTTTGCTTCTTCGTGGTATTCAAAGAAATGAAATCGAAAGAGGTCAAGTTTTGGCTAAAGTTGGTTCAATACACCCTCATACAAAATTCACTGCACAAGTTTATGTTTTGAAGAAAGAAGAAGGTGGTAGACATACTCCATTCTTTAATGGTTATCGTCCTCAATTCTATTTCAGAACTACTGATATTACTGGTTCTATTGAACTTCCTCAAGGTACTGAAATGGTTATGCCTGGTGATAACATCACTATGACTGTTGAACTAATCAACCCTATCGCTATTGAAAAAGGTTTAAGATTCGCTATCCGTGAAGGTGGTAGAACTGTTGGTTCTGGTGTCGTTGCAGATATTATTGAATAATTTAATTAATATTTATTGTAGTATAAAAATCACACGCTGTTTGTGTGATTTTTTTTACCTTCAAATTTATTTATTCGTAAAAGATAAAAAATTATAGATTAAAAATATGATTTTTAATAATTTTACTTAATTTTAGTTGTAAGGATTAAATTTATATTTGATTAATAATTATAAACATTAAAATAATTTTGTAAAAAAAAGAATAGAAAAAATTTATGAATATCTGTGTAATTTACAAATAATAATTTTTTTTGATGGATTAAATTCAAAATTATTATTTTTAATTTGTTTTGTAAATATAAAAATTTATTTTAATATATTGCAAATGTAAATTAATTGTGGTAGAATAACAAAAAGTAGCGGATAAATTTTAGCAAGAAAAAATATAAAAAGGAGGAAAATAGTAATAAAAGTATGAATGCAAATGCAAAAAATATAAAAAAATTAAAAATTCTGT
The DNA here is from genome assembly GCA_949294455.1 of uncultured Christensenella sp. Taxonomy (GTDB): domain Bacteria; phylum Bacillota; class Clostridia; order Christensenellales; family UBA1242; genus CASFHD01. The sequence goes on along the minus strand of CASFHD010000008.1, from coordinate 25,748 downwards.
TAATATCACTACTTATTATTGTAATAGCGGGGGCTATAATTTTAATTGTTGTAAATGTAAGTAAAAATACAAACTTTAACATATCTGCAATATCTTCAAATGAAACTTTAGGAACAGCACATGTAGATGATAGGAAATTTAATATAGGAGATGAAATTACTTTAACAGCTAATTTTATTGGTAATGAAAGGGGTGATTTTTTGGGTTGGAGAGCGAATTCAATAAATGGCGAATTGGTTTCAACCACATTAGATTACACTTTTAAACTGCAAAGAACTAGTCCTAAAAAGTACTATGCAATTTTTTCGGAACAAAATGAGAAACTATATTTTTCATTATCTTCAACTAAACAAGAAGCAACTTTACAGAGGGTCTCGGACACTTCTGTAAATATACAAATTCCATCAGTTATACAAAGAGATGAACAATATATAGTAACATCAATGATTGATACTGGAGTCTTTAGTGACGTGGCAGAAACTCTAGAAAGTTTAATTTTGCCTGATACATTGACTAGAATAGGTAACAATGCATTTTCAGGTTGTACAAATTTAAAACATATTAGGATTCCTGATAGTGTAAAACAAATTGGAGCATATGCTTTTTCTGGATGCGATAATTTAAATTATCAAATAGATAAAGGTGTAAAATATATAAGTAGCGTTACCAATCAATATTATGCTTTAATAGATGCAAAAAATTTTGTGGGTGGAGAATATGAAATAAAAGATTCTTGCAAAATAGTTCTTCCATATGCATTTTCGAGTTGTATTAGTTTAACAAATCTTGTAATTCCAGATAGCGTAATAAATTTAGGGAAAAGAGCATTTAATCAATGTACAAGTTTAAGAAACGTTATAATTGGAAGTGGCGTGAGAAGTGTTGAAGAATCAGTATTTGAGGATTGCAATAGCTTAGTTAATTTAATCATCAATGACGGCGTAACAATCATTGGTGACAGAATGTTTTTCGATTGTTCAAGTTTAAAAAATCTTACAATTCCCAATTCCGTAACAAGTATAGGAAGTTCTGCTTTTTATAATTGTACAGATTTATCAACTGTTGTTATTTCTGATAATGTTAAAGAAATCGGTGACGGTGCTTTTTACGCTACAAATTTAACGAATATAAAATTACCAAACAAATTAGAAAATTTAGGTGATTATGTATTTGAAGATTGTTCCAATTTAATGGAGATAGAAATTGATGAAAATAATCAATATTACACAACAGATGAATACGGTGTTTTATATGATAAAAACAAACTTATTTTAATTCGATATCCAGCTGGTAATGCAAGGACATCTTATATAATTCCAGAAGGTGTATTAACTATATCTCCATTAGCGTTTGCTGATGCTGATGCTTTAGTATATGTAAATATTCCAAATAGTGTAACAAGTATAGGAAATTCTGCATTTTATTATTGTTATAGTTTAGAAAATGTACAAATGGGAGTTAATATTACAACTATAGGAAAATCAGCGTTTTATAGATGCTCAAGTTTAACAAGTATAACTTTCCCAGACAATTTAAGAAGTATAGGAAATAGTGCATTTTATTACTGTCATAATTTGCAAAGCGTAGTGTTAAATCAAAAATTGACTAACATTGACTCTCTTGTATTTGATGCTTGCTATGACTTAATAAATGTAACAATTAATGACTATGTATATGAAAATTGTTCTACAAGCAGTTCTTGCGGTAAATTACTAGATAATGCTGAAGTTATATATATTCCTAAAAATTTAGTGGAAAATGATAGTATTGTTATGGGTGATTATATTAAAAATAATTTTACACAAGGTTCTCTTCAAAATGAACACTATGTATTCTATAGAAAATAAAATATTTAAAAATTATAAAGTTGGATATATTTATATTTTAATTAAAAAGTTTAGCAATTGTGCTAAACTTTTTATGTATAATATTATATATTTTTTTATCTTCAAGTCATTTATAATTTATAATATTGTTTAAATTATTGACAAATATTTCTGTGTATGTTAAATTTTTTGCAGGAGTAAATATGATAAAACTTTGGTGGCAAGTTCTAGTTATTTAATTCTGTTAGATTACACTTGCAAAAAGTTTTTACTCGGTAGGATTTTTTGTGAGTCTGCCGAGTTTTTTATTATTATTTGATTTTAATTAAAGGAGAATTATGGGAAATATTATTTTAACTGGTGATAGGCCAACAGGGAAATTGCATATAGGGCATTTTGTTGGTAGTTTACAAAACAGAGTAAAAATGCAAAATGAAGGGAATTTTGACAAAATGTATGTTATGATTGCAGATAGTCAAGCATTAACTGATAATTTTAATAATGTAAAAAAAGTGCAAGACAATATTATAGAAGTGGCTCTTGATTATCTTTCTGTTGGCATTGACCCTAATAAAGTTACTTTGTTTTTGCAAAGTCAAGTGAGTGAACTTACTGAATTTAATTTTTATTATCTTAATTTGGTAACACTTGCAAGAGCAAAAAGAAATCCTACTGTTAAATCTGAAATGAAAGAAAAAGGATACAAAGATGATGTACCTTTGGGCTTTTTGTGTTACCCTGTAAGTCAAACTGCTGATATAACCGCTTTTAATGCTAACATTGTTCCTGTTGGTGAAGATCAATTGCCTGTTATAGAACAAGCGCGTGAAATAGTTAGAACTTTTAATAATTTGTACGGAGAAACTTTAATTGAACCTATTGGAGTTTTGCCTGATAAATCAACTTGTAAGCGATTGCCTGGTACAGATGGCATTCATAAAATGAGTAAAAGTTTAGGCAATTGTATTTATTTAAGCGATAGTGAACAAGATATAAAAAAGAAAGTATTTTCTATGTACACTGATGAAAATCACATTAAGGTTAGCGACCCAGGCAAAGTAGAAGGCAATGTCGTTTTTAGTTATTTAGATGCTTTTTGTGAAGATGAACATTTTAAAAAATATCTTCCTGAATACAACAACCTTGATGAGTTAAAAGCTCATTATAGAAAAGGTGGACTTGGAGATGTAAAAATTAAAAATTTTTTAAATTCTATTTTGCAGGAAATATTACTTCCTATAAGAACTAAAAGACAAGAATTAGAAAAAGATAAAGATAAAATTATGAATATTTTGTATGATGGTAGCAAAAAGGCAAGCATTGATGCACACAAAAATCTTATAAGGTTGAAAACTGCTATGGGAATTAATTATTTTAATGAAATTTAATAAAAATTCGTTTAAATTTATTTTTAAAACAAAGGAACTCTAAATATAAAGTTCCTTTTTTGTTTTTTAGATTAGAATAATATCATATTTTTTTAGTTTGTTTTATAAATGTTATTCTTATTTGTTTTTATAAATGATATTCTTTTTTATTTAATACATTTTTGAATTTTTAAAAATAAATTCTGTTGTTATTATTCGAACAACAATTGTGATTAGTAAAGCCGTAAGCACCAAGTGATAATAATAGAAGTAATAAAAATGTTGTGTTATTTGCTAAATCTATTCCCGTTGCTTGTGCTAAAATTCCTAATGCTATAATTATAAGTAATGTAAGAGAAAAACTCATATTGCTCCTTTTTTTATTTTATTAAAACCATCATTAGTATTCTACAACATATTTTTTCATTTTACTTTATTAGTGCTTTTTGTTTATGATTTTTATCTGTTTTTTTGTTATTTTATTATATGTAAAAACTTTTAGGATTGTGATGGATACTTATAATTTAGTTGAAGATGTTTTAGAACAATTTAATTTAGATGACAAAAAAATATATGCTATTTGTCAATTTTTTTCATCATTTTCAGATTTTACAAGACTTAGAATTATAACTGCTTTATCTATTAGTCCGCTTTGTGTAAGTGAAATCAGTAATTGTCTAAAAATAAATCAAACTACTGTTAGCCATCAACTTAAAATTTTAAAAGATAATAATATCGTTGATTTTGTCAGGAATGGCAAATCGGTTATGTATAGATTGATTAGTTCTGATATTGAAGAATTATTAGACATTGCGGTAAATTTAATTTATAATTAATTTAGTAATTTAAAAAAATTATTTGTTAAAAAAACTTCCTTTTGTTATAATGTTTTTAATTATGGGGGTTGTATGAAAGTAACAGTAAGGGATTTAGATGTAAAAAATAAAACTGTTTTGTTGAGAGTTGATTTTAATCTTCCTATGGACGATTATCAAAATATTATAGATGACAAGCGTATAATTTTAGAGTTGCCTACTATTAAATATTTAATTGAAAATGATGCTAAAGTTATTATTTGTTCTCATCTGGGTAGGCCTGAAGGGAAACGAGTAGAAAAATATTCTTTAAGACCTGTTTGCAAACATTTATCAAATTTATTAAATAAGGAAATTCAATTTATTGATGATTTGACTAAAAAAGGAGTAAAACAAATTGTTTCCAATATGAAACCGGGTGATGTTTTAATGTTGGAAAATTTAAGATTTTATAAAGGCGAAGAAGAAGATGACGAGAATTTTGCAAAGAAACTAGCTTCACTTGCAGATATTTTTGTGCAAGATGCCTTTGCTTGTACTCATAGAAAACACGCTTCAACTTATGCTATTGCAAAATTGCTTCCTAATGCTATCGGCTTTTTAATTCAAAATGAACTTGAGGCTTTTGATAAAATTTTAGTAAATCCTGAAAAACCTTTTGTTGCTGTTTTAGGCGGGGCAAAGGTAAAAGATAAACTTCCTATTATTGAAAATATTTTAGATAAAGTTGATACTATTATAATCGCCGGAGGTATGAGTTATACTTTTATAAAAGCACTTGATGGTGAAGTTGGAAATAGTATTGTAGATGAAAGTAAAATAGATTATTGTAAAAAGGTTTTAAATTTGGCAAAACAAAAAGGTGTTAAAATCGAATTGCCTTGTGATAATATTGCTACTAAAGAATTTTCGGCTAATGCAAAAATTAAAAAATTTAATTCTGGATTTTTGGATAAAGAATATCAAGGTATGGATATAGGCAAAAAGAGCATTAAAAAGTTTTGTAAAATTTTGCAAAGTGCAAAAACTATTTTATGGAATGGTCCAGTTGGTGTATATGAGTTCAAAAGATTTAGAAAAGGCACTATAGCACTTGCAAAATGCATCGCTAAATCAAATGCTTATAGCATAATAGGTGGTGGTGATAGTGTTGCTAGTGTAAAAGATTTGCATATTGAACATAAAATAAGTCACATTTCAACTGGCGGTGGCGCTAGCCTTGAATTATTGCAGGGCAAAGGGCTTCCAGGCATTGAAATTATAAATGATAAATAGAGGTGTTATGTCTAAAATAGTTGCAAATTACAAAGTTAACTTTGTTGATGCTGATTTTAAGAAATTATTAAAGATGATTGATAATTTCTCTTTTAAAAATGCAGAATTTATAGTTTGTCCACCATATACTTCTTTGCATATTTTTAAAAATAAATCTGTATTATTAGGCGCACAGAATTTGTCTAGTACAGATAAAATACCGACTGGTGAAATATCAGCTGAAATGCTTAGAGATATGAATGTTAAATATGTTATTTTGGGACATAGTGAAAGGAGAAAAGCCTTTTTTGAAACAGACGAACAAATTAGAAATAAAGTTTTAAAAGCTCTTGAATTTGGATTAAAACCAATTGTCTGTGTTGGAGAATCTTTACAAAACAAGAAAAAAGGAGAAACTTTAACCGTTCTTGAAAAACAATTAAATACTATTCTTCGTGATATTTATACCAACGAACTTGAAAATATTATTATAGCTTATGAACCTATTTGGGCAATTGGTAGTGGAAACGCTATTAAAAAAAGCGATTTGCAAGAAATCGTAAAAAGTATAAAATCTATTTTAGAAAAAATGTACGGAAAACTTTTTGTAAATAAAATTTCCATTTTGTATGGCGGTAGCGTAAATGTTGATAATTATCAATCTATTATGTCTGTTAAAGGAATTGATGGTTTATTGGTAGGGGGTGTTGCCTTGGATTTTGAAAAATTGTTTAAAATAATTGAAGGTTTGAATTAATGAAAAAAGGTTTATTAATAATTTTAGATGGTTACGGAGAAGCTAAAGATAGTGAATTTAACGCTGTTACTAGGGCTGACACCCCTTTTTTGCATTTTATAAAAGAAAAAGCACCAAATACATTAATTAGAACTGACGGCGGTTTTGTTGGTCTGCCTGATGGTTTTATGGGAGGAAGTGAAGTTGGACATCAAACTATTGGCGCTGGTAAAATTATAAAATCTGAGACTGTTAGAGTAGATGACGATATTAACTCAAATGCTTTTTATGAAAATAAATCTCTTAATTTGATTTTTAATAAGGTTTCAAAAGCTAATGGGACATTGCATATTATTGGTCTGCTTTCAGATAAAAAAATTCATAGTGATTTTAGACATATTCGTGCTATTTTGAAACTTGCAAAAGAAAAAAATATAAAAAATGTTTTAATTCATTGTATTATGGACGGTAGAGATTCTGGTGTTAATGATGGCATTAACTATTTGAACCAACTAAAATCTTTTATAAAAGAATTCTCTTTAGGTAAAGTCGCTTCAATGGGCGGAAGATTTTTTGCTATGGATAGAGAAGGAAATTTCGATAGGACTGATATTTATGTAAATGCTATTAGGGGTCAAAATTTTACAGATGTAACACCTGAAAAATATCTTAAAAGTCAATATAAGTTAGGTGTTAGTGATGAATTTATTCAACCTGTATCTTTTGTCGATAAAAAAGAACTTAATTTTGATAAATCTGATGCTGTATTTTTATTTAATACTAGAGCGGACAGAATGCGTCAACTTTGTACTCGTTTAGAAAATTTTGATTGCAAAATCATTTCTATGTCAAATTACGGCGATTTTAAAAAAATAACTCCTTTATATGTTAAAAGTTTAATTAAAAATACTTTGACTGAATTTTTGACTAAAAAAGGTTATAAGGTTTTAAAAATATCTGAGAGCACAAAATATGCTCATGTTACTTACTTTTTTAATGGTGGCAGAGAAGAACCTTTTGATGGCGAGTATAGAATTCACATTCCAACTAAAAAAGTAAAAAATTATGATGAATTTCCTAAAATGCGCGCTTGTGAAATTACAAAAGAGGCTATTAAAGCAGTTAAAAATAATAAGTATGATTTGATTGTTATTAATTATTCTAATCCTGATATGTTAGGTCATACTGCAAATTTTGCCGCAGTAAAAAAAGGTTTAGAAGTTATTGATAATAATTTAAAAAAGCTTTGCAATAAAGCATTTAAAAAAGGTTATTTTATACTAGTATGTGCAGATCATGGAAATGCTGAAGTTTTAAAAAATGAAGATGGTAGCAAAAATACTTCACATACTCTTAGTTCTGTAAAATTGGTTATTTTAGATAAAGATTTATCTATAAGAATGAAGAAATCAGGAGGCCTTCAAGATGTTGCTCCAACTATTTTAAAACTTATGGGAGTTGAAGATAATCCTGACTTTGAAGGAAAACCTTTATTTGTATCTGAAAATTTATAATTTTAATTTCTAGTTTTGACTAATTTTTATTCTTTTGTTATAATATACATATGTATTTATTTAGTTTTTTATCTCTTAAAGAAAAATTTGATTCAATATCAAATTCTACTTATTCTATAATTTTAATCGCTATCGCTTTGGTTATTCTTTTATGCATTTCACAATTTTTGAAGTTAAATAAATCTGGCAAATCTATAAAAGGCAGATTTTTTATAATATCGATTTTAGTTCTTTTGGTCGTATTTGCAATTATGTATTTTGCTAGATATTAATTATGAAGTATTATAATATTTAGCGGTTATTATTAAATTTGAAGTGCTAAATCAAGGTTTATTCATTATTTATTGTTGCAAAATTAAAGTAATTTGTGAAATATATTAAACTTTATCGTTTTAATAATTTACTTAAATGTTAAATTTGTTATATTGTTATTTATTTTTTTATATGAAAATAAAGAATATTAATCTTATATTTATTGCAAATATGATAATATTTGTATGAAAGTTTGATTTTAATTTATTGAAAGTAAATTATGCCTAATAATCTTAATGTTTATCGAAAATTTGTAATACAATTATTTTAATTTATGCTTGCATTTATTTTTTAACCGTGATATAATAAAGTGTTTTTTAGGAGGCTAAATGTTATCATCTTTACTTGTTAGTACTGTTCCTGACTGGATTTCAAATTCTTTTCCTATTATTAGGATTATTATATGTGTTTTGTTGGTACTTTCTGCTATTGCTTTGATTATCCTTGTATTTATGCAAATTAATGGTGGTAGTAATGCTAGCAACGCACTTACTGGAAATATTGATAGTTACTATGCTAAAAATAAGTCTAGTTCAAGAGAAGGTATGATTACTAAGGCTATTTATATAGTTGTTGCTATTATTGCTGTTCTTTGTATTTTATTTTATTTATCATATATCCCTTATCAAGGATAGTTTGACAGTGGCAAATTATTGCCATTTGTTTTTTTTTGTGCTATATTAAAAGAATGATTAATGTTGATGAAATTTTTAATGCCATAAAGGTAATTAATCTTAAAAATAAAACTAGAGATGAAGTGATAAATATTCTTTTAAAAGGTTTTACATATAATGAAATTGATGATGCTTTAACCAAATTACAAGAACAGGGTAAAATTTTTATTGATGCAAAAAATAGGCTTCTTTTCCCTAGTGATGTTGGGCTAATATTATGCAAAATTAGTGGGACTAAAAAACATTTCGCTTTTGCTCAAGTTGTAGGCGATGAAAATAACACAGAATATTTTATACCTTCTAATCAGTTAATGGGTGCTATGCACGGGGATTTAGTGTATGTTCAAATAACCGAAAGTTCAGATGATAAAAATTCGGTCGCAAGAGTTGTTCGTGTAGTAAAAAGAAATAATGAAAAATTAGTAGGCACTTTACAAGCTTTTAACGGAAAGTTTACTGTTGTAACTGATGATGATAGATTTGAACCTATTTTGATACCTAGAAGTGGTGTTATGGGCTGTATAAATGGCGACAAAGTTGTTGTACAAATAGATTATGACAAATCTTCAGATGTCAAAAAAGTGGGCAGAATTGTTGAATGTTTGGGACGTTCTGGTGATATAAAAGTAGAACAACTTGCTATAATTAGGTCTTTTAATTTGCGTGAAGAATTTCCTCAAGATGTTCTAAACGAAGCTAAAAGACTTCCTCAATCAATTCAAGATAGTTTGGTAAAAAACAGGGTTGATTTTAGAAATTTAAGGGTTATCACTATTGATGGTGAGGATACAAGAGATATTGATGATGCAATAAGCATTGAAAAATTGAAAAATGGTTATCGCATTGGTGTGCATATCGCCGATGTTAGTAATTATGTTACTGAATCTTCTGCACTAGATAAAGAGGCGTTTTTAAGGGGAACTTCTGTTTATTTCCCAAATCAAGTAATTCCTATGCTTCCTAGAGAATTATCTAATGGTATTTGCTCTTTAAATCAGGATGTTAATAGATTTACTTTAAGTTGCCTTATAGATATTGATGAAGATTGTAATGTAAAAAATTCTAAAATTGTTGAAGGCGTAATAAAGTCTTTGCATAGAATGACTTACACTGATGTTCAAAAAATAATTAATGGAAATACTCAAAATTTAGATGAATTTAGCGATGTTTTTGATGATATTGTGTTATTTAACAACATTTCTCAAAAATTAAAAGAAAAACGCCAAAAAAGAGGCGAAATCACTTTTAATATTCCAGAACCAATTATAACTGAAAACGAATTAGGTGAGATTGTTTCTATCGAAAAAAGAGTGCAAGACGAATCTCACGAACTTATCGAAAGTTTAATGATTTTATGTAATGAAGTCATTGCTGAAACATTCTTTAAACTACACATTCCTTTTGTGTATCGTGTTCACGAAAAACCAGATTCTATTAAACTTGATGGATTTTTGAGATTCGTAAATTCTCAAAAAATTCTTACGGATATAGACCCTGAAAATGCGACCCCTATGGATTTTCAATCACTTTTAAAAAGTATGGAAAATGACCCTAGAAAAGATGCTATTGAAAAAATCACATTAAGGTCAATGATGAAAGCAAGATATAGCCCAAATTGTTTAGGACATTTTGGACTAGCATCTACATTTTATTGTCATTTTACTAGCCCTATTAGAAGATATCCTGATTTAATGATTCATAGAATTATAAAAAAATATCTTCACGGAACAAATTTGGATGTTTTAAAATCAGTTTATACCCCTATTGTAAATTCTACTAGTGATCAGGCATCATCAACTGAAAAAATCGCAACTGAAGCGGAACGAACGGTAGATGATTATAAAAAAGCATTATATATGTCTAATTTTATAGGTCAGGATTTTGAAGGCAGTGTGTCGGGAGTTACTGACTTTGGAGTTTTTGTTGAACTTGACAATACTTGTGAAGGTCTTATACGTTCGGTTGATTTACCTTATGACAATTATATTTATGATAAAGATGCTATGAAGATTTATGGTACTAAATTCCATTATCAATTAGGAGATAAAATTAAAATAGTCGTCAAATCAACAGATATTAAAAGTAGGACTATTGATTTTGAGTTATTGGGTTATAATAATATAGATGGAAAAATTCCTATAATCAGAACAAAAGAGGAGAATAAAAAAAATAAATTTATAGAATCTTTCAGTAAATCTAAAATGCAAGAAAAAAATAAAAAAAATTCATCTAATAAAAAAAATAAAATAAAAAAATCAATCAAAAAATAAAAAATTAAAAAAAATAAAAAATTAAAAAAAACAAAAAATAATATAAATCAAAAAAATAATAATAAAAAGTAAAAATATTAAATAATTAATAATAAAATAAAGAAGGAAAAAATGTTTTGGGAAAACATAAAAGGTAAGAAAGTTAAAAGGGTTGATAAACCACAATCTGCAACGACTGAAACAAATGTTATAGATAATTTATTTGCGCTTGCATTAGAATTAATTACGACTAATAAAATTAATGAAAACGCAAGTCCTCGTTGTAAAAAGATTTTAGAATGTATAGTTGAATGTTCTAGTGATGAAGTAAAACCTGAAACAAGTTTAGAATTATCTAATAATGCTATATATCTATCAAAAGTGAATGGAAATAAATTCTCTTTTCATAGTCTGTTGCAGGATGTTGTTGTATTAGAAGATATTTTACAATCTAAAGGAAAACAATTAGAATTTAAAAAAGAACAAACGCCGGTTGATTTTTTAAGTGAAATAACAGGATATGACAAAGATGAAATTAAAAGTTATTTAATTGAATTGACTAATTCTAAAAAAAGTTTGATGTATTATTTTAAAAGCATAGGTTTTAATATCTATGATAATGGTTCTGGTATAATAGTTTTTGAGGAGTTTGGATGTTAGTTTGTAGCAATAAATACGCAAATTATAACTATTTTTTACAAGATAAATTTGAAGCAGGTATTGTTTTAAATGGAAATGAGATTAAATCATGTAGAAGTGGTCACATGAGCATAAATGAATCGTTTGTTTTTATAAAAAATAATGAGGTATTTTTAAAAAATAGTTATATTGCTCCTTATGACAAAGCATTCGCTAAAAATAAATATTCCAACGACCCAAAACGAGACAGAAAGTTATTGTTAAATAAATCAGAGATTTCAAAACTTAAAAAAGCAAAAGAAAGGCAAGGGTACACTATAGTGCCTGTTAGAGCCTATTTTAAAGGTTCGTATTTAAAAATCGAAATAGCTATTGCTAAAGGTAAAAAATTGTATGATAAAAGAGAAACCTTAAAAGAATTGGACATTAAAAGGCGTAATGGAATACAATACTAGAGGAGATTAAATGATGTTTGAACTTGATGATGAAGACCAATTAATTTATGAAGACTTGTTGGGAAATGGCACATCAAATGAAAGATATGTTGCTAATTATTACAAATACGAGTTGGATGAGAATACTAGAAAAAAAGTAAATGAAGTTTACTTATTTACTTGTAAAAAATTTAGAATGCTAGATTTTGGCAATATTTTGAATCTTATTGAAGTGCTAGGAAATGATTTACATTCATTAGTATATAGTCCTTATATTGATAAAACAGAGGAATATTTTAAACTTGTACTAAGGCAATTTGATTCGATGATTAAGTCTATTTATCACATTAATGTAAGTAATGATAGATTAGGGGGTACTAATTATAGATATAATTATAATTTTGAAAATTTTTTAAATGTTTTTGATTTAACTTTAAAAGATAATGACATAGAAATAAATGAACTTAGAAGGTTGTTTGTTGATTATTTAGGTACTTTTGTTAATAACAATTCAATGAAAGATTTTAGTAATGGAAAGAAAAGAGCTAGACAGTATTATCTTATAATTCCCAAAGAAGATAGTAAATATAAAAGAGATAAAAGCAATTATACTACTTTTACAAAATTTATAAATGGAAATTTGTATGAATTTGTTGATAACAATAATGAAGCTAAAATTATATTAACAGTTGTTTCTTTTGCAAAAGAATACTCTAAATTTAAGATTAATGCAAATGTTTTAAGATTTATACTCAATAGATACGATGATTTGAAAAATTCTGGATATTCGAACGATGATGCTAAAAATATAGTAATTGATGAAATTTATAATGGCAAATTAATAAATTTTGCACTTGCTTATGACATAAGACAAAAGTATTCAAACTTAAGAAATAGTGATAATTTAGACTTACGATTAAATATTGACTAAAATTTCATTATGTGTTATACTATAATATATGGGGATGAAATAGTTTCGACAGTTATATCATCTTATATTGTGCACGTCAAGTTGCAACTTGTAAAATTGCAAAAAAAGTTAATCGCAAACGAAAATAGCGAAATGCCTGTAGCTGCGTAATACGCCTGGGCCGATAACCTTAGAGTGCCAATATCTTTGGATTGTCGTCATTGATTGGCAACCTTTTGAACTTCGCCTTGCGTTCAAATTGTATTAAAGGCTAAGCAATAGATAGTGTTAAGGCTTAATCTTTTGACGAAAATTAAATCTTAAATAAGCGTGTAGTGCAGTATAGGGTTATGTAATTGGACTTGGGATGCGATGCCCGACATCTCCACCATATTAACCTTCACAATCTATTTTGTGAAAGTTTTTTTATTTAAAACAACGAAAATTTTTAAATAATGTGTATTTAATAAATTTATTTTATATTTATACTCTTTTTAAGATGTTTTAATTTTCAATTTTATTTTTCTTTTAAATGTTGTATAAATTTTATTATTTATATAAGTTATAATTTGATTATAAATAATTATATATTTACTAAGAATTTATACGCATTTTATAATTTAAGAATTTTAAATTTAATTTTGCAAAATATATTTTAGGGGATTTATGGAATTTGAAATTTTAAGGTGCAAGCATTGTGGGGCTATAATAGAAATTATTAATCCTTGCAGTTGCAATAATAGTGGTAAAATAAGTTGTTGTAATGATAAGATGGATAAAATTATAAAAACAGAAGATAAATTTAATTTAATAAAATATTATGTAAATAATAGCGATATAATTGTGAATATTGATAATGTTAAAAATGGTCAGTTTTTGGCATTTCTTTCAAGCGATAGAATCGGTAAAAAATTTTTTATAGATAGCAAATTTAGAGAAGTCAATTTCCCTTATATTAAAAATTCAAGTGTGTTGTTTTTTGATGGAATTAATTTATATTTTAAAAAAATTATTTAAAAATTGCTGAATTTTAAAGAAAATTTTTTATTTTTATTATTTTTTATTAATTTATGTTTATTAAATAAAAATTATTTTTTAATACTTATCAATTATATTTGATAAGTATTTTGATTTTTTAAACATTTACAAATTTGGCACTTTGTGTTATAATTTATGTATGGAATTATTATCGCCTTGTGGGAATTTTTTAAGTCTAAAGTTGGCTGTTCAAAATGGAGCAGATGCTGTTTATTTGGGTGTTTCTAATTTTAACGCCAGAAATAATATTTCGGATGGTTTTAATGAGCGCAATATTGAAGATGCTATTATTTTTTCGCATTCTCACAATGTAAAAGTCTATTTGACTTTAAATATTTTAATTCGTGATGATGAGATGCTTAAAGCAGTTGAACTTGCAATTAATTGTTGGAATTATGGTGTTGATGCTATCATAATCCAAGATATCGGGCTCGCTTGTCTTTTACACGAGTTTGCTCCAAATATCGTTTTGCACGCATCTACTCAGTTGGCTGTTCATAATGTGGCAGGAGCAAAGAAACTCAAAGAAATTGGCTTTACTAGAGTAGTTCTGTCAAGAGAATGTTCGTTAGATGAAATAAAACAAATAAAATTACAGACGGGATTAGAAATAGAATTTTTTGTTCAAGGGGCATTATGTGTTTCTTTTTCCGGAAATTGTTATCTTTGTTCACATTTTATTAATCGTAGCGGAAATAGAGGTGTTTGTGCTCAGTACTGCAGACAACCTTTAACATTGTCTTTAAACAGCATTAAAAAGCAGGGTTATTTTCTGTCAGCAAAAGATTTTTGTCTTATTAACAGACTAAAAGATTTGTTTTTAGCAGGTGTTGATAGTTTAAAAATCGAGGGTAGAGCTAGAAGACCTTTTTATATAGCCACAGCAACTAAAGTTTATAGAGAAGTTTTAGATAAAAACTATAAAGTATCTAAATCAAATTATGATGATTTGTGTCTTGCTTTTAATCGTGAATTTACAGAAGGTTATTTCAAAGGCAATTCATCAATTATATCAAATTATTCTTCTCATATAGGCATTGAAATTGGGAAAGTAGAAAGTGTTTCAATTGGCAAGCGTTTTACTACTGTAAAGATAATTACAAATTATAATTTAACAAAAAAATCTTCTATTAAAATATTTAGAAACAAATTAGAAATTGATACAATTAGTTTGTTTGATTTGAAAAAGGTCGATAACGGATATATTTTCACGACTTCTTCTACAAAATGTAAAAAAGGTGATATTGTAAATATTATTCAAGATGAAAAAAAAGAAAACGAAATTTACAAAGACAATAGATTACATTCTATTTTAAAACTAAATGTTATAGGGAATATATTATATTTTCGCTTACAATGTGAAAATGAATATGTTCAAGATTTTGTAGAAGTTACCGAATCTATTAATAAGCCATTTACTTTAGAGCGAGTTGATAATATTTTTTCTAAACTAGAATATTTTAAAGTTAAAGTTGATAAATTTGATTTTAATGTGTTTTTGCTGGACGCAAAAATCAAACAGATTTCTAAAAATTTACAAATTAATCTTTTAAATAAATTAAATAAAGATTATTTAAATCGTGCTAATCATAAGATTGAAAACTTAAAAATTTCAATTGAAAACATTAAAAACAAATTAAAATTTCAAAAAAATACTAACAATTTTATAAAAAGCAAAAAATATAAGATTTTTTATGTAAAAAACAATAACGAAATATTTAATTTAAATATTCAAAAAAATTATGAAAATTTAGTTATTTTAAGACCAGAAGACTACAGTAATATTGATTTAAATGGTTTTATAGAAATTTCTAAAAAATTGACTTTTTTGCCAGTTTTGTTTACTCCTAATTTTGCGACAGAAAAAGATTTTGATTTGTTGAAGAAAATATTATCAGATGTGCATATTAGCATAGTTGTAAATAACTTATATGCTTTAGATTTAGTAAACAAAAATAAAGGCTTTTTAGCAGGCGGTTTTTTAAATGTATACAACTCTGTTTCGTGTGAATATTTTAAAAATTTTGGTGCTAAAATATTTTTGTTACAAGAATATGATGATAATAGGGCGGAGGAAATAGAAAATAATTGTGGCGTGATATGTTTAAAAGACAAAATTAATTATATGACATTACTTCATTGTCCTTTTAAGGAATTTTATAATTCTTCTTGCAACAAGTGTACATATATGCAGGGATTAAAATATAAAATTTTGGGTCGAGAATTATCTTTAAACAGAATAAAATTAAATTCTTGTATTTTCTATTTAGAAGATTAAATCTTTCAATAGTATTGACAATAGCAAATTTTAATGTTAGTATGTATATAAGAATATATGTATATAAGAATAGGAGCATAAATTAAAAATGGAAACAGAGGAATATGTAAAAATAGAAATACTTGAAGATATTGGCAATATTGAATTTCATATAAATTTAGATTTGAAAGAAATTGAAAAACTTAATTTTTTCGTAAACCAAATATCATTTCACCATAAAAGAGGAAGAATTTTTAGAATAAAAAATTGTGAAAATTGGAAGTTTAGTTTTATCAATGATGTTATTACATTCTCAAGAAAAGATAGTTCTAAAGAACATACAAGTAAACAAATCAATTTATGTGAATTAGATAGTTTTCCATTTATAATTTCAAAAGTGGAAATTTTAAAAAGAGAGTCTGATGAAACATTTAAAATTGAGGGGTTGAATAAATGGGACATCAATGCCGAAAATACCGAAGATGGATTTTTAAAAATAATTTGTGAGCGTAAACTACTTAACGAATTCAATAAAGAAGTAAATAATAATCCAAAAATAGAATTATGATGTAATAGTATAATATTGATTTAGAGGAATAACAAGTCAAGACAATATTCCTTATGCGAAGTTTAATTAAGTAATTAATATTTTTTATTTAAGTACTTACAGGTTAATTTAAATATCAAAAATGAAAAAAGATTTGTTGAATAAAGAATTTATTAAACATATTGAAAATATTTTAGGTGATGATGCACCTAATTATTTTTCTGCCCTTGACAACAATACTGCTAGGGGATTATTAGTAAATATTAGCAAGCATTCAGTTGAACATTTTAAAAATATTTCAAATTTGAATATAAAAGCAACAAATTTTAATACTTTTGGTTTTTATTTAAATTCTTGTGAAAAAGTAGGAAATAATCCGTTGCATATTGCTGGTGCTTTTTATATGCAAGAACCTTCCGCAATGGCGCCTATTTCTGCGTTGCCTAAAATAAATGGTTACATTCTAGATTGCTGTGCTTCTCCTGGTGGAAAGACCATTCAGCTAGCACTAGCAAACCCTAATAGTATTATAGTTGCAAACGAAATTGATAGGGAAAGATGCAATGTGTTAATTTCAAACATAGAAAGAATAGGACTTACTAATATATATGTGAGTTGTCTTCCAGGTGAAAAATTAAATGAGTATTTTTATAATTTTTTTGATGCTGTGATAGTTGACGCTCCTTGTTCAGGGGAGGGAATGTTTAGAAAAGATGATTTCGCTATAAAGCAATGGACAAAAGAATATTCAAAAAAATGTTCAATCTTACAAAAAGAAATATTAAATAATGTAATTCCTTGCTTAAAGGGTAATGGAATTTTATTGTACTCAACATGCACTTTTTCAGTCAATGAAGATGAAGAAAATGTTGAGTTTATAAAATATAAATATAATTTTAATTTGATAGAGATGAAAAAACTTTTTCCGCATAAAATAATAGGGGAAGGACAATTTTACGCAATATTAAAATCTTCAAATAAAAATTTTGATATCAATAATTTAAGTAACAAAAAAATATCAAAATTACTGAAAAATTCTAAAAATATTGAAATTTGTAAACAATTTTTAGAATATAATTTGAAAAATGTTACTTTTCCTTATTTCTTGGAGAGAAATAATTGTGTCTTTGGATTTAATGATATATTGCCATTAACAAGATATCAAAATTTTGAAAATATTGGTGTAAGACTAGGTAGTGTGGAAAATAATAGGTTTATTCCACATCATCAATTATTCAAGTCTTTCGGACAAAATTTTAATCAATTTTTAAATTTTAGCCTTGCTGATGCTAAATTGTTTGATTATATTTCAGGAAATTCATTAATAAATGAAAATTTCCATAATGGTTACATTGCAATTTTAGTAGAAGGATATCCTCTTGGAGGGGCTAAAGTTGCAAATGACAGGATAAATAATCTGTTTCCTAAGGGCCTTAGAGTATAATTTTTTAAAAAAAATTAAAAAAATTTAATAAATTTTCAAAAAAGGTATTGAAAAAACATAAATTATGATGTATAATTTGCTTGAATTAAAAAAATTGTGAGGGTGTTATTATGAATTTAAATTTTTGGACTGCATTTGTGAATATCTTAGCGATAGTTGCCATTATTGGTGTTGCAGCGTTTATTTTGATATTTGTTGGAGATTTGTTACTAAATATTCTTAGTAAGAAGAACAATGTAATACATACTCCTAAACAAAATTCACAGGAACAAAATTCTGTAGATAGTGTTATTAGCGCTAATCAATCTACCCAGAATGTTAAACAATCAAATTTAGATAATGTTTATGAAAATCAAGAAAAAATTAATCAAGTTATAAATGACCTTGAAAGCAATACATATTCAAACAATATCAATGCAGGTAATGGCGATAAAGATTTTTTGGACGTGTTGGGTGGAAATTTAAAAGACGTTGACAATAATCTTGCAGATGATGAAGAGTCTAGCTTGAATAAATCTGAAAAGATTAATAAGTCAAATGCTGATGAAGATTCTGATGATATTTCAAGAATGGTTGATGAATTAGCAGATGACATGACCAAAGAAGATGATGATGTTGAAGATAAAGACGAAACTAGTGAATTAGATAAATATTCTATTGATGATTTTAAATTCGATGACGAAGAAGATGAAGACGATGACGATGATGATTCTAAAACTGTAAAAATTGTTGAAGAAAAACCAAAATTATCAAAAGCAGATAGAATTAGACAAAAGACAATTGAAAAAGAAGAAATTATGGCTGCAAAAGCTGAGCGCCAAGCACTTGAAGATACAAGGCGTAAAGCTGAAGCGCAGGCTAGACTTGACAGACTTCAAATTAAAAATGCTGAAGATAGAGCATTAAGAGCTGCTAGACTTGAAAAACTTGCAATGGAAGAAGAGGAAAGGAAGTTAAGAGCGCAAGCTAGAATTAATAAATTAATTGACGACAATTCAGAACAAGCTGAAATGGCTAAACTAGAATTGCAAAATGCTGAAATTCAACAAAGAAAAGATTTTGAAGAAAATCAAATAAAAATCGAAGAATTAATCAGCGAAAATGAAAAACAAAACGAACTAGATAAACAAAGACTTGAACAAATGTCTCAACAAGTTCAAGAATTGTCTGAATCTAAAAATAGTGAAATTATTGAACAAAGAAAATTAGATGAAGCAGATGGTACAACTATTTATGGATTGACAATAGATGAGTTAATTAAACAAATTAAAGAAGATATTGACAAAATTAGTGCTGATTCTGAAATAAATATTGCTTCAAAATTTGAAGTTCTTGCTAAAAAAGAAGAAGAAAGACATCAAAAAGAAGCTGATAAAATTGAAGATATGCGTGCTAAATTCCAAGCACAAATTGACGAAAGTGCAAAAAAGATTGCTAACCTTGAAGATAAATTGACAAATAAAGCTGAAAGTAAAATGGAATTGATACCTGTGAATTTGACAGTTGCTCAAATTGAACAAGAAGTTGATAAGGTTATTCAAGCAAAAGAAGCTGATCTTGCAAAAATTGACGAATTAAAGAAAAAGCAAGAAGAAAGTGAACAAGAGAATCAAGAAAAATTAAAGAGATTAGAAGAAAAAGAAGCTTTGAAAAGAGAAATTGCAAGTTTAAAAATTGCTAAAGAAGCTTTAAAAGAAAAATTAAATAGTCTTGAAAATCCTTCAAAATCAGATTTAATGGTTATTGATGCTGTTGAAAACATATTGGAAGAACAAAACAAAGTTGACATTGCAGCATTAGAAATTGAACAAGCTCAAAGACAAAGAGAATTGAATTTACAAAAACAAATTAAAGAAATTGAACAAAGACAAGACGAAGCTGAAGAAAAATTGGCTGAACTTGCAGAAGCAAATAATCAAGCTATACAAGATGCTAAAAAACAAGTTGAAGTTGCTATTGCTGAAGAACAAGAGAATATTAAGCGTGAAGCAAATAAAATTGAATTATATGAACTTGAAGATGAATTAAGAATTCAACAAAAAGAAAATGATTTAATTAAAATTGCTAGTGGTCTTGATGATGACGACGATTCTAATGATGATGAGGGTTTACAACTTGTTGTTGCTGATAGAGATAAGGAAATTGAAAAATTAAAGGCAAGAATTGCAGAGTTGAATGATGAACTTGCAAACAAATCTGAACCTACTACACAAATTATTGTCCAACAAGATAGTACTAAAGAAGCTGTTTTGGAAAGAATTGAAGTTCTTGAAGAAAGATTAAAACAAGCAAAGAAAGAATTCAAGATTAATGCAAAAGAATATAAACCTTTAATGAAAGTTAAAAAGAATCTTGAAAAGAATAAGGTTAAGTTAAGAAGAAAGGAAGCAATTGTTGCTAGAAAAAGAGTCGCTTTGTATGGGGTTAATAATATTGTAGAAATCGATCCAGAAAAAGCAGAAAAATTGGCTAATGATGTTGAACTTTTGAAAGGCTTACGAAACAGTGTTCAAGAATGTGAACAAGTTATGCTTGCAAATAAGGATAGATATCCAATTTTGGAACAAACTTATAACATTCTAACTAAACAAATTTCAGAACTTGAACACGATATAGAAGTTGCTAAAGAAACTCTTAAAATTTTAGAAGAAAAAGATTCAAATGATTCTTCACAAGCTGAATAACAAAAAACACTCAATTAAATTTGAGTGTTTTTTTGTTTTAATATTTTTTACTACATAATAAAATGGTATTTTATATTGAATGTTAATAAAGTTTAAATAATATATTTCTTTATATTAAGTACGATTTAAAATATTTATTTGTAATTAACTTATCATTGTTTTGTGTTTTAATATAATCAATATGTTTTCATTTTGTGTTTTAAATAATTAATGGGTTTCGTTTTGTGTTTTTATATAATCAATTTATTTTGTTTTGTTTCAATTATTTTAAATGCGGGTTTTACTAATTATTTAATATGAATATAAATATTTATTAAATATTTTAAATCTTTTTATAAATAACTTTTGCGTTACAATTAATATCTATACCTTAATTTATTATTGTGTTTTTAGTTTTTAATATTTTTAAAATTTAAAATATAATTCAAATTTTATATTTGACAATTTTATAATATATTAATAATATTTATTATAATAGAAAGTTAATTTTCTCATAAAATATTAATAATACTATCAGTAAAGGATATATAATATATTATGAATATATACAATTTTTATAATGATAAAAAAAATTTAAACATTAAAGTTGGATTATGTTTAAGTGGTGGTGGAGCAAAAGGATTTGTTCATCTTGGTGTTATCAAGGCTTTTGAAGAGTTTGGTATAAAATTTGATATGATATCGGGGTGCAGTATTGGTAGTGCTATAGCGTGTATGTATGCAGATGATTTAGATTTTAAAACAATGTATGATATTATGTCTAATGTTAACATTAAAGAAATAAAAAACGGCAAGTTTAATTTTTTACCTTCAAATTCATCTGGTATTGAACAACTTGCTAAAAAATACTTTTTAAATAAAAAACTTGAAGACTTAAATAAAAAAATTTTTATTAATGCTGTAGATTTAAAATCTGGACAAGTGATATATTTCTCAAAAGGTGATATAGGTAAAATTGTCGCTGGTAGTTGTGCTGTACCTGTTATCTTTAATCCTGTTAAATATGAAAAATATTTTTTAATAGATGGCGGAATTCTGGATAATTTACCAAGCAGAATTTTGAAAATGAATGGTGCTGATTTTGTAATATCTGTTGATATAAATCCTAAAAGAGGAAATGGTACTACAAGTGAAAAATTTATTAATTGTGTTATGGCTTCTTTTCATATCGCTATGAAAAACAATGTAATTTTGGGATATTTGAATTCTGATTTAGTTATAAAACCAGATACTCGAAAATTTAAATCTACTAAAATAAAAAATATTGATGAAATGATTGAAATAGGATATAAGGCTACTGTTGAATCGTTGCCTACAATTTTAGATATTTTTAACGGGAAATTTGAAAAAAAACAAATTATAGATATTTAAGGGGTTATATTTGCAAAAGAAAAAAATTTTAGATGTTATATTTGTCTTTATGCTTTTAGTAGCGGTTTTCTTTTGTTGTTTTTTTCAAAAATTAAACTATGGTTTTAATAATTTTTTATTAAATAAAAATATTATATCTGTAAATAATAAATTCTCGGTACATTTTTTAAATGTTGGTGAAGCAAATGCTGTTGCTTTTAAATTGCCGAATGGAGAGGTTGGATTGATAGATGCGGGTAGTGAAGATACTTCATTAAAAGTTTATAATTATTTAAAAAATAATTTAATTGAGAAGAATACTTTAGATTATTTAATTTTGACGCATACAGATTCTGACCACATTGCTGGCGCTTTAAAAATTTTAAATAATTTTAATGTATTAAATATTTTAATTCCTAATATTCCTGAAAATATTATTAATACTAAAGATATTTACAATAAGTTTAAAGAATTAGTAAATAATGAATGTTTAAATGGTGCTACATTTAATTATATATTTGATGGACTTAATTTTTCGATTAATAAAGCAAATTTTTCATTTTTAGGTCCGTTAGGTGATTACAGTAACGAAAATAATTATAGCCCTTTGATAAAATTGAAATATGGTGATTACACATTTATGTTTACCGGAGATATGCAATCTGATGCTGAAAATGATTTAATTTTAAAATATGGGCAAGAATTAAAGTGTGATGTTTTAATGGTTGCCCATCACGGTGCAAAAACTTCTAATTCTTATGAGTTTTTAAAACTCACTGATGCTAAATATGCAGTAATTTCAGTCGGAAATAATGCTTATGGTCACCCTGATATTGAAACAATTAAAAATTTACAAATGCTTAATTTTGATATTTTGAGTACTGATGTTAATAACAATATTTGCTTTATTGTTGATAATCAAAATCTTCAACTATTATCGGGTGAATTCAATTTTGTTTATTATGATATAAAATTATTTTACATTTTGATAGCTTATTTAAGTATTTTGGCATTTATTGGAATAAATAGATTAAGAAAAATTTGCTTGATATAACCGAATTAGTTTGTTATATTATTTTATGAAATATTTAAGGGGAAATTATGAAAAGTGTTGTTTTGGTTAGTTTAGATTATAATCTTTGTAAAAGAATTTCAAATATCTTATCAGAAAAATTAAATTTTGAATATTTAGATTTTGAAGAACTTTTAAACGACAAAATATCAGAGAATATTTCAAATAAAAAATTTAGCATATATGATTATGATTTTAAAATTAATGAAGTTATTAATTCTTTACTTAAACAAAAGAATTTTGTCGTTTCAATTGAAGCAGATTTATTTTTGAAAGATAATAATTATGATAGATTTAATGAATTTAATACTATCTTTTTAGATAATGGGAAAATAGTGTGCAACATTAAAAATAAAAAAGAAAGAGCAAAATGTAACGATTTGGCTTTGGTGCATAATAATTTGAGTAGGTATTTAAAAACTATTGATAATTTTAGTATAGATACTGTTGGAAAAACTGACGAAATAATAGTATCAGAAATTTTAAAAGGATTGAATAATAATGAATAGTCAAAAAATGTGTAATGTAGCAAAACTTTTAGCGTTACAAAGTATTAATAAAGCTGGAAGTGGACATTCGGGTATAGTTATGTCTTGCGGTGAAATTATGCAGGCTCTATTTGAAAGACATTTAAAAATATGCTCGATTAATCCTGATTGGGCTGTTAGAGATAGGTTTGTTTTATCCGCTGGGCACGGGAGTGCTATTTATTATAGTTATCTTTATATGCTTGGTTTTTTGTCGTTAGAAGACATTAAAAATTTTAGACAGATAAATAGTAATACACCTGGGCACCCTGAAATTACAACTCTAGGTGTAGATTGCTCTACAGGACCTCTTGGGCAGGGAATAGCAAATGCTGTAGGTATGGCTATTGCTGAAACTATGATTAATGCAAGAATGAAAGATTTTTCTCATTACACTTATTGCCTTTGCGGTGATGGTTGTTTAATGGAAGGAGTTGCGTTAGAGGCAATTAGTTTGGCTGGTAATTTATGCCTTAATAAATTAATTTTGTTGTATGATATGAACAGTTGTACTCTTGATGCTGAATTAAAAATAACAAATACAGAAGATATTAAAATGAAATTTTTAGCTTGCAATTTTAATGTTTTAGAAGTTGATGGACACAACATAGATGAAATAGATAAAGCTATTATTAAAGCAAAAAAGTGCAAACAAAAACCTTCTGTAATCATTTGTAAAACTATTATTGGAAAAGATACTAAATATGCTAATTCTAATATATCTCATGGCAAAGTATTATCGCTTGAAGAACTACGTTCACTTGAAAAACTATGGGGAATAAAAGGAAATTTTTCTATTCCTTTAGATGTCAAAAATGATATCAAATTGATGCAGAAATTAAAGGTGGCCCTATATAAAGATTACAATAATGCTGAATATAAAAAGTTTGCAGGTAAATCATTTAATTTAGATATTAAACCATTTGGTTATGATTTTAAATCGACTAGAGAATTAGGCGGTATATATTTACAAGAATATGCAAAATTTAAAGAAAATATAATAAGTCTTAGCGCAGATGTGTTTTCTTCAACAAAAACCAAAATCCTAGACGGCGGAATTTACTCAAAAGATTGCAGATTAGGAAGAAATATTTATTGTGGTATAAGAGAACACGCAATGGCTGGAATTGCTAATGGTATTGCCTTACACGGAGAATTTAAAGTTGTTGTTTCAACATTTTTGGCATTTGTGGACTATATGCGTCCAGCGATAAGAATGAGTGCATTAATGAATTTAGATGTTATCTATGTTTTAACGCACGATAGCGTAGTGGTGGGACAAGATGGTGCTACTCATCAACCCGTAGAACAAATTGATAGTCTTGAATTAATACCTAATTTAACTACTATTAGACCTTGTGATGAAAATGAAGTTATTGGTGGTCTAAAATTGGCTTTTGAAAAAACTCCATCTGTTCTTATTATGTCAAGACAAAATTTAAAAAGAGTAGATAATAGTTCAACAAATTTGGATAATGGTGCTTATTTTGTTTTAAAATCTAATAAAGCAAAAATAAATATTTTTGCTCAAGGAAGTGAAGTGGGAGTTGCTATTCAATTAGCAGATAGATTAAAAAGACATAAGATTTTAACAAATATTATAAGTTGTCCTGTTCTTAGTTTATTTAATATTAAAGATTTGCCTTGTAAAAGTAATATGAAAAATATAGCAATTAGTTATGGTACAGGTTGGGCTTTTTTAAAAAAGATAGGAAATGTTTTCTTAATATCTAATTCCAATTTTGGAAAATCTGGCAAAGAAGAAGATGTTTTAAAATTTTTGGGTTTAGATGTTGATAGTATAGAAGATAAAATAATGAAATATTTAGGTAAATAATATATTTGTTTATCAAGTATAAAAAATATATAAAAGTTTGCAAAAGATTTTAAAGCAATCAAAGAGCATAACATAATGTTATATTATAATCAAAAAAAGATTAACTGATGTTAATCTTTTTTTTGTCTGTAGATTATTATCTACTTTATCTAGGTGTAGTCCTAGCAACCTGTCTTGAAAAGTCAAGACTATTTTTATCGGAAAATTTATTTCCGATACTATATATTCTGCAGTATATTATATATTATTCATTAATTTTAAA
>CASFHD010000007.1 GCA_949294455.1 uncultured Christensenella sp. | reverse complement strand
TACCTTTAAAGGTTGGTATTTTGACAACGGCACTTGGACTAATAAGTTAGAAGAAACCACATATAAAGATATTGAATTAAAAAATAATGTAACAGTTTATGCATATTATGAACAAGACGAAGTTGTAGCTACAAAATATAACATAACATTTATGGCAGACGGACAAGTTATTGAAACAATAAAAACATCAGGGAATGAACTCATAACACTGCCAACGGCACCAGTAAAGCAAGGATATACCTTTAAAGGTTGGTACTTTGACGAGAATACATGGACACAAAAGTTGGAAGCAAACACATATGAGAGCATAGAACTAGACGAAAATAAAACAGTTTATGCATACTATGAACAAGACGAAGTTGTTGCAATTGAATACATAATTGACGGAAATGGCAATATAACAGGAGTAAATAATATAGATGGTATTACTGAACTTATAATCCCAAATCGAGTTAATGGAACAACAGTTAAAAGTTTACAAAATTATTTATTTAAAAATAATAAAACTTTACAACACATAGAACTTCCAGACACAATTTTGGATGTTGGATTAGGAACATTTCAAAATTGTTCTAACTTAAATTTCGTAAAACTTCCTGCAAACATCACCGTTTTATATGAATATACATTTAAAAATTGCACAGCACTAAAATCAATTACACTTCCAAACACACTAATAGAAATAAGAAGTGATTGTTTTAGAAATAGTGGGTTAGAGTCGATAGACTTTCCGGATTCTTTAACGGACATATGGCAATACACTTTTGAATTTTGTGAAAATTTATCGACTGTTAATTTAAATAAGGTTGAATATATCGGAGATATGGCTTTTCAAAATTGTACAAATTTAACAGCAATTGAACTTCCTGAAACTTTAAAAGATTTTGGTCAAAATGTTTTTAGTAATTGTTTATTACTTGAAGATATAACTTTGCCAGATGTTAAGTTGGATTTATATTATTCATCATTTTATAATACGAAATATTTTAATACAAAAAGTAATTGGGAAAATGAAGTTTTATACATTGGTAAACATTTAATTACAGTAAGCAGAGATTTTAACGCTACATCATACACTGTAAAAGAAGGCACAATAGATATTGCCGAATGTGCATTTTATATGCCTTCAACCAAAACACTAAAAACCATAAATATACCAGAAAGCGTATTGTATATTGGAAAAGATGCTTTTAAGTATATGTCAACACTTTCAACTGCAAATTTACCTCAAAACTTAATAGGTATTGGAAAAGATGCATTTTTGGGTACACAAATTGTAAGTTCAACGAGTTCATATTGGGAAGGTAATTATTTATATGTAAGCAATTATCTTATTGATATTAAGGAAACAAACATTGAATCTATTGAAATTAAAGAAGGTACACTTGGAATTATTGATGGAAAATTGTTTGCATATTCTTACTCTTCATCTGTTACATTACTAACTTTGCCTAGTTCTTTAAAATTTATCGGTAAAAATAACTTTGAAAGATTTAAAATTACTAATGTTGTACTTCCAGCAAATTTACAAATAATTGGTGAAAAAGCATTTTATTATTGTGGTAGTTTAACGAGTGTTGATACATCTAATTGTGTAAATTTAACCAAAATATGTGATAGTGCTTTTGCAGGTTGTAACATTGCAGAGATTACAATTCCACAAACTGTTGAATTTATTGAAGGTTATATATTTAATTTTAACAAAAACATAATTGTGAATTGTCAAATTCCTCAAAAACCACCAACATGGGACGATTTATGGAGCCAAGTTAATAATGGAACCATCCAAATAAATTGGGGAGTTATTTAATAAAAAAAAGATATTAGTACAAATGATGTTGTTTGATTAAAACGGACAACAAATAAAAAAGAGAGAACATGTTAGATTTTGTAGTCTAATATGTTCTTTTTCTTGTATAATCTTTAAAAGGAGGATTTATGTATCAAGGCAAAAGAAAAAACAAAAGATGGACTATTCAAGAAAAAAATGAAATTGTTTTACTCTATCTTGACTAACATATGGGTTGGAATGAAATTTTAAGAACTTTTAACATCCCTGGCGATGGTATGCTTCAAAGATGGATTGAACAATATCGTAAGTTTGGCACTTGTGTAGATAATCGTGGGAAAGCTACCCATCTGGACAATCCAAGCAAAGGCAGACCCAGAAATTCTAAAACAACCTACAAAGATATGTCGAAAGAAGAACTAATTAAAGAATTGGAGTTTAGAGATGAACTAAAAAATTTCCTTGTCTACCTAAATCAGCAAAACAAAGATATTTAGTAATTGATGAATTTAAATACAAATTCTCAATTACTAAACTTTGCAAAATGTTGTCGTGTTCTAAAAGCGGTTACTACGATTGGGTAAATTTAGGTAGACCAAAATACAAGGCTTTTAATGAAAGTTACAATCAATTAGTTTTAGATACTTATACTAAAAATAATACTTGGGGTATACGAAGTGTTAGAATGAAAATTAAAGAATTCTATGGTATTTCACTTAAAAACTCAACAATTCAAAGATATATGAAGATAAATAATATCAAATCAATAACAATAAAAAGAACTCATAGATATTCAAAAGTGCAACACCACAATATTCCAAATTTAGTAAAAAGAAATTTTAATTGCTTTAATATTAATGAAAAATGGTCAATAGATATCTCTTACATATTTGCTGTTAATGGGTTAAAATATCTTTGCGCGATTAAAGATTTGTATGACAAATCAATAGTTGCTTACAATATTTCAAATTTCATAGATTTAAAACTTGTATTAGATACAGTTAAACAAGCATTAAAAAATGTACCATATAAACAAAGAAAAAATTTAATACTTCATTCAGACCAAGGTTGGCATTTTACAAATTGGCAATATGTAAAACTATTAAAAGAAAACAATATACAACAAAGCATATCAAGTAAAGGCAGTTGTGTAGATAATGTTCCAATTGAATCATTTTTCTCAATATTAAAGTCAGAATGTATATATCTAAAACAAAATTTACAAAAAGAAGAAATAGAAGAAGTTGTAAAAAACTTCATAATGTATTATAATAATGAAAGATTGCAAGAAAAAATACAAGAACTTGCCCCTATGCAATTTAGGAAACAAGCTGTTGCATCACTCTCTTTTTAATTATTAGTCCGTTTTAACCCTACGGGTTAAAATTGCTCTCATTTTTTTATATAAAAAATCGCTATAACTCTTATAAATAAATGGTTATAACGGTTTTACATTTAAGATAAATACACTAAAATATTAATTTATAAAATTAAAAATTTATTCATTTTACAGTTGCAAATATACCTAAATTTTTTTTACTTAAAATTGGCTAAAAAATAGACCGATAACAAGGATATTTTTTTATTAACCTAAATTTATTTAAAACATCTAAAGCCAATATGTTTACAACATGTTGCACAGTAAATTATAATTCTAAATTTGGAAAATTTTGCCTGTACGCATAATCAAGTAAATTTATGTCTTTAAAAGAGAAACTAACCATAAAACTTTACAAATTTCGTGTTTACCTCTGTAAACCTTATTTTTTTATAAATTGTTTTTGCACTTGCATTTTAAAAGAAACAGTTACCATAACGCCTATTATCCCAAATCCCGCATGGCATTTTCAAAATTCTTTATAAAGTGCTTTTTCAATTCTTAGTTTGCAATATTTTTCATCTACACATATATTACAAAGTTCGGCCTTTTTGAAGTTTGGTAAGATATATTGTTTTCTTCTCCTAACAAATGTTCAACTACCATAAATTTCTTATAGCAAACGTATCCTATAATAATTCAGAATTTTTAATAAAATTCTTAAACATGGCAACTTCACCCTTTTAAAATTAAGAATGATTATATTTGATTTTGTTAAAAAATATGTTATATTATATTTAATTATAAAATTTAATAAAAGGAATTAAATTTAAAAATGCAGAAGAATGAACTTATTTATAAACGCAAAGCATTTGATAATAAAAATTTTGAAATCACTTTTCAAGCAACCGATGACATTTTAAAACAAGCAATAAAGCTTGATAAAACTGTTTTTAGTAAAAGAGATGTAGGAGATTTTGAAACTTGCAAAGCAATGCTAAAAAAAAATAATGATATGTATACTTTTTTGTTATATAACAATAAGTGTGTGGGTTATGTAAATTTTATTAGAATAACTGATGAAGCTTTTCAAAAATTTTTAGCAGGAAAAATGAAAGATTTTGAATTGACAGCACAAGATGTCCTACCTTTTTCTAAAAACGAAAAAAATAAATGTTTACTTACTTCAATTGTTATTGCAAAAAGTCATAGAGATTCTTCAGCTATTATAAAACTTAAAGAGGGCTTTTATGAACATTTAAATGTTTTAAAAAAACGTGGAATAACTATAGATGAAGTTGTTATTGACTGCGTTAGTATTGATGGTATTAAATATGTAATTGAAAATATGGAAGTGAAATATGTTTGCGACTCATTTCATGGAAAAATATATCATACTTATAGCATTTATAACAAACATAAACCACCAGAGATAGATTTAGAAATGATTAACAACGACAATTTAAAAGTAACAAGTTTAATTCAATATGAAATTTTTAATAATAATTGGTGTGGATACTGTGATTTGTTGAAAGAAGTGGAAGATAGACAAAAGCACCCTAACAAATCGTTGCCTATCACTTATTTAATTAAATATAAAAACAAACCAATTGGAATTATTGGTTTATACGAATTGAAAAATTACAAAAATACTATTTGGTTAAATTGGTTTGGAATTTTGCCTGAATATAGAAATAGAGGGTTCGGAACACATGCATTATTTAAAATAATAGAAATTGCAAGAAAATACAATCGAAAAGAATTTAGATTAGTAACTTATAAGAATTGGAATTATCAAGCACAAAAGATTTATCAAAAAACAATGCAATTAAGTGAATACTACAAAAATAAGAATGATTGGCAATATGCCATTGAAAATGGCATCCCAATGATATTTTCTACAAGTTTGTTTGATAAGACTATAACCAAGTGGAACAACAAATTTGTTGATCTTTTATCTGATGAAATCTTACATAAAAAAAGCATAAAAAAATTAAAAAAAGATGGACTAATATAAATTTAATTTTACAGCTCCTCTCCCATAAAATAAAGTACGGGAAACAAAAAATCCTGAGCGATTATATTGTTTTCAAATCACAACATACTAATACAAAATGATGTAGAGAATGTTTGCACAAATCGCATCATATTTAAAAGAATCATATTTTTGACACAAGCAAACAAAATTATATTGCTCAGATTATTATAGCTTTGATTCAAGATAATTTATAATTAAAAGGAGAGAAAAAATAAAAAAAAATAAGTAAATTGATACAAAAAATGAGAATTTTTATTAACCAAAATAAATGGTGTTGTTAAAGAACTAAATCTTTTAGAAAAACCAACAACATGCATATAATTCAAGCCTATTAACTATTAATTTAAACAATTTCTTTTAAAGTATTAAAAATTAAATGTTAAAAATATTATTGATATTAGCAAAATATGACACCTTAATAGAAAAATGAAACTTCGATACAAATTTATTTTTAAATTATTGCAAAAATAATTGTTTTTAAAAAACAAATACTGAGCATTCTTTTTTCTAGTTTGACAGCTTTTATTCTGTTATACTACATGAAATTACTTCATTTTTTTATACAAAAATTTCTTCTAATTTATTCCAACACAGAAAAATTAACCATTTAAGTTCTTTTTATTAAAATTAAATTCAGTATTGACATCTGCCTTTATATGTGATGCAATATCCCAAACAGAAGAGACGATACATAAATGAAAAATATTAGAAAAAAAATTTTAAAATCTTTAACGATTGTTACTATCACACTATCTTTGGCAACACTGACCGGCTGTGGCAATAGAAACGTTTTCGATGAATATGGAGATAGTGTTAATACATTTAGATACGTTACAATTGAAGAGAATGGCCAAAGTGTGTTGCACCGAATAAAAACCTGGGCAGATTCTGAATCAGAGTCTGCTACATTTAGGACAGAATGTTGCAATAATTATATTTGGATATCTGCAAACAATGCGGTTTTTTATCAAAATAAACCAGAAGAGTACGCCTACAGCCGTGAATGTTGTGCTGAAAGGTAAGAACCGCATTATGCAAATTAAGAGCAAATTTTGCTCTTATTTTTTATCTCGCAATCGCTATATTCCTTTAATTTGCGCAAGCTTTGCTTTGTATATAAGGTCATAGAGATTTATATTTAAGACAAAACATAAATATATAAATTTATAAACAATAAAAATCTATTATTTTACTATTGCAAATATACCTAATATTTGTTTCAAATGTTTATTAAAGCAAATTTGAGTATAAAAATAAAACGACATTTCAGTCGTCTTGCGTTCATACCGATAACAAAAACATTTTTATATCAGTTTAATTTTTTCGTAAACTTTCTATAACTGATATTTTTTCACAATTTTATAATAGTAGATTTCATTTAAAAATTTTAATAAATTAAAGTTAACTACTATAGTCGTAAGGAATTTTATTTTTCTTTTTCCCTTCGAGGTTTATTATAAATCCATTTTCTACTTTACAGTACCAATCCGGATGTTTTTTAGGTAAACTATTTTTAATCATTTCATCAGTGCAACCGCCATCTTGTACTAATTCTAAATCTTCAATTTTTACTGGAATGCATATATCATTAATTAGTTTAAAAATATTGTCCTTGATGCTCATAAATTCCTTATCAAATATTCTTTGGTCTTGAAAGCAAACAAAGAATTCACCAAATCTTATTTCAGCATCAATAATTGAGCCAATCATTCCTGCAAATACATTCTCTTTTTTATATTCATCTCTATCTGTTATAACTTTAACATCATCTAACAATTTCATTACTGCCATCCTCCTAGTGGTGTATTCATTTTTAATTTTTTATTTGGGAAAATCATATAATTTGTAGTGACATTATAAACTTTACCTACTTTTTCATTCTTTCCTGGGATACTTAGATTTAAATTAATTTTAAATCCAAAATTATTATAGTTTTCTTTATAATAATTCCCATAAAAATATGCCTCTTTTGTTTTTTGCAGAAAAACATTAACAAATTCATCAAATTCTTTTTCTGTATAACCCATAGACTTTATCCAGTCTAATTTACTTTTTAATAGATATTAAATTTTACCTTTTGTATTTAAAGAAAAATATCAAGTATTAAAGGATTTTATAAATAAATTAACTAATTAGTTTTTTTTAGACTTATGAAAAATAAGTTTAACTTAAAAAATATTAATTATATGACATAATATTTATTTAATTTAATTATTTTTAGCATATTTTATTCAAACTAAAACAATTATATTTTCTAATTTAAACAATCAAGTGAAATATTAAAACCGTATTTTAATAATCAAATCATTTTTATTGGTAGATCTTTTTATAAAATATTAGACGATTATGACATTTACAAATTTTTATAATATTTATAATTTAATATATATTCTTATAAATAAAAATGCAATTATTTAGCTTTTATATTTATGAATAATTAGATATTTAAAAATCATTAATCATTATTTTAATTTCAAATTTTATTAAAATAATTGAATTTATAAGCTTTAGTATTAATGATAAATGATATATGTATATAAAAGTGTGGTATGTGATGAGTTAACAAATTATTTATTTGTTTTAAAATACCTGTATATATCACCCCAGTTGTTTACTTCATGAATGTATTTTGTTTCTTTTAATTTCTTTAAATTAGTGTCTCTAAAATATAAAGTTTTAATATTTGCTGAACTTATTTGTTTAATTATTTTATAGTCATCATCTATCATTATATCAATATTCTCTTTTTTGCAAATTTCTAGTTTATTATCAACTTCCCAATAATATTTATCAAAAGTTATTTTATTCTTTTTTAAGAAATCTATGGCAGTGTTTTTCATTTCTTTTATTAATCCACCTCGTGCAGTTATGACTATAATTTCGTGCCCTAGTTTTTTAAGTTTTTCATAAATAATTTTAAAGCCTGGCATAAAGTCGCTTTCTTTTGCTGCTTGTAAAAGATATTTTTTATTAAACATTTCTTGATCGGAATTTGACCAGTTGTATCTTTTTTGATATTTTGGCTCAAGTCTATCTATGATATTATCGTTTTTTAAATTTTCAATAGAAAAAATTTCTTCATAAACTCTAAATGTAGTTTCGCTATCAAAAACTACACCATCTAAATCTATACCAATTCTCATAATTTCCTTTTTATTTATTAAATTTATTTTTAAATTTGCTAAAATTGTAATCTATTTAATTTTATTAAACTTAATTAGTTTGCTTATTGTTTCTCGTTACTCGATTATACATAAGTTTTAGTCGTGGTCTTAAATATCTTTGAATTAATGCGGGTAAAAGTTGCGTAATTGAATTTATTATGGCGATTGGTAAACAAATTGTAATCATTAATTTTAAGTTTATAAATCCTAGTAATAAAATTCCATACGATAATATACTGCACAAAAAGTGCATTAATTCTGCATAACAAGTTTCTTCCATAAATTTATATAAGTAAAGTGCGTCGTTTGGTTTATATATTTTGTTCTTTTTGAAGTTGCAAAGTTGCCCAGTTTCTGGGACTAAATCTTTCCATTTTCTAATTTGAATAAATTCGTGAAATTTTCTTTCAAAAGAAAATACTTTAAAAAATTTACTATAAGGATTAAAATATTTTCGTGGCAATTTGTGTATTATAAATGCTACAACAGCATCTATTAAAAAACTAATAAAGATGCTTATTAATAACATTAGAAGTATTTCACTATTTGTGCTTGTATTGAATGCTACATTAAGACCTATTATTAAACTAAAACTTATTAAAAATATTATTCCATATAATTTCATTTGTACCTCTATGATTTTTACAATATATCACATAAATTTATTTTTTTCAACAAATTAATTTGGGTGTCGTGTACTATAACTTTTTGTATGTTCTATTAGGTTGATAAATTTTTTGATTAAAATTAAAAATTAGATGATATATATCTAAATATTAAGAAAGTTATAGATAAATTTATATTGCATTAATAATTTTTAAAAAAATTAATTTAAGCAAAATTACACAAAAAAACTTAAAAAATATAATAAAAATGATTAAAAACCACAAAAAAGCAGAATTTTAATAATTTTATTGAATGTTTAATAATTTTATCAACACCCAAAATAAATTGAATTGTTATAAAGCATTCTTATTATTTTTATAAGAAAAATAAAGATATAGTTTTTCTATCTTCATTTTTTTTGTTTAGTTTTTATTTTAATTTTTAATACATTAATTGTTTTATTTTTATTTTCTATTTTGTTATAATTGTAAAAAGTGGGGGATTATGGCAAGTAATGATGATTTAAAGGCAAAAAAGAAAAAGTCTAATTGGGATGCTTGGAATGAATTAAAAAGAAAAGAAAGAGAAAGTAAAAAAACTAATACTGCTACGACTAAGATTAATTCAAAAATAAAACGAAAAATTAAGAAAAATACTGCATTGACAATTGGAGTGGTTTTATTTTTGGTGATTGGCGCTATTGCGGGCTATTTTTCGTATGACTATTTTTGTAAAAATGACTGCTTTGAAATGATAGCGTATCCTAACAATGAAATCAATGTTTATATAGGTCCAGATGAAAATTTAAATACTTACACTGAATTGGGTGTAAAGTGTATTTCATTTGGGAAAGACATATCAAATAAGGTTAACATTATATATAAATACAGGCTAGATAATACTTTTGACGCAGTTGAAGTTGATAGTGTTGATTGCTCTATTGCTGGAGTTTATTATGCTATATATAAAATTGATAATATTAAATTTAAAAATGTAACATTAATTCGTACAATTTTTGTTTTAGGTCAGGAGGTGTAATATGGCGACTAAACAAAAACATTCTACACTTTTTTATATATTTGTTTTTGTAATATCATTTGTTATAGGGTTTGTCCTAATTGTTGGGACAATGTATTTTTTAAGTTTGCCTTCTAGTTATGAGATTCCAGGAAAAATTCAGACAAACGGGGCGAGTGCAAATGTTGGTGAACTTGATGTAGAAGTTATAAAAAACAATGATTTATCTATTCATTTTATGGAATTAGGAAACAAGTATACTGGAGATTCTACTTATATCAAATGTGGAGATGTTGATATGTTGATTGATGCAGGTAGTAGAACTAGCAGTGTATCTACAATTTCTAATTATATAAATAATTATTGCACTGATGGAGTGTTAGAATATGTTATAGTAACTCACGCACACCAAGACCATTATGCAGGTTTTGCCACTTCTGAAAAGGTTGATAGTTTATTTGATTTGTACAAAGTAAACACTATAATAGAATTTGCAAAAACTAATAATTCTTCTTCTGCAATGTATAAAAATTATATTAGAGAAAGGGATAATGCTCAAAATGAAAATGGTGATGCAACTACAGTTTATACAGCGTTAGAGTGCTATAATGAAACTGATGGAGCGCAAAAAATTTACAACTTAAGTGAATATGTTACATTAGAAATTCTTTATCAAAGATTTTATGAAGAAAAAGCAAGTTCTGAGAACGATTATTCTGTGTGTGCTATGATTAATCAAACTTCTATAAATGGAGAAGAAAAACACTATTTATTCACAGGGGATTTGGAAGAAGATGGAGAAGAATCTTTAGTTGAAAATAACAATCTTCCGCAAGTTGATGTTTATAAAGCAGGTCATCACGGTTCAAAAACAAGTACTAGTGAATTATTAATGAGTGTAATACGACCAAAAGTAGTTTGTGTGTGTTGTTGTGCTGGAAGCAGTGAATACACAAGCAAAAATGAAAATCAATTTCCAACTCAAATTTTCATAGATAATATTGCGCCATACACTGATCAAGTTTATGTAACTACGCTTTGCGTGGATTACAAAAATGGACAATATACTTCAATGAATGGAAATATAGTGGTAACTTGTAACTATGAAGATATTTTAGTAACAGTTAGTTGTTCAAATAATAATACTATTTTAAAGGATACTGAGTGGTTTAAAGATTTTAGAATAATGCCGGAAGAATGGGCAAGTTAGCCCATTTTTTTTCTTGATTTTTCGACAAAAAATTGTTAACATTCATATAGAGGATTATATGGAAGAAAACACAAAGAAAAACAAACAAATTTTTGGAGTTGAAATTACAACACTTCTTATCATTTGCTATATAGGAGCGTTTTTAGGTTTTTTAGTTGAAAATTTATTTAGATTGATTAGAATTGGGGTTTTTGATGACAGACATCAACTCTTACCTTTTTTATGTGCGTATGGTATTGGTGTGTTTGTTTTATTTGTGGTTTTTGGAACTCCAACAAATATGCGATTTTTTAAGCATAAAATATTGCCAAAAGATACTAAAATTAATAAGGCTTTGAGAGTTTTATTGTATTTTGTAACGCTATTCGTAGTAATACTAGTTGGCGAAATGTCGGTGGGGCTTTTGTTTGAAAAAACATTGGGAATCAAAGCGTGGAATTATCTCAATATACCTTTACATATTACAAGATATACAAGTATCCCAACTACTACTGCATTCACTTTAGGAATTATAATTTTAATGGAATGCGTTTTCCCTGTCGCAGTAAAAACAATCAATAAAATTAATTCTAAAATTAGATTTTATATTGCATTGATTTTGGGAGTATTAATATTAATTGATTATTTCGTTTTGATTATAACAGGAATAACAACAGGTAGTTTCCCAAATTATTGGTCAATTAGCATAAAATAGAAAGCAATAACATTTGCTTTTTTTAAAACTTTTTAATCTTTGCAATCTCTCTGCTTGAAAATAGTAATTTTTTGTGTTATAATCGCAACTGAGCATAGTTATATAATTATTCATTTATAATTTGTGATTGTAAATTAGGAGAATATATGGTTACACAAATTTCAAAATTAAAAGAAGGACAAGTTAAATTTCAAGGAATGATTGAAACTATAAGAGATAAAAAAAATATACAATTTATAGTTTTAAAAGATTTTTCAGGGAAAATTCAGTTGACAGTTGATAAGGCGGTTCATCCAGAAATTGCGGATGTATTTTTACAATTAGTTCCTGGTGCAACTGTGGAAGTTGAAGGAGAATTAATTTTAAGCGAGTATGTAAAACTTGGCGGTAAAGAAGTTTTAGCATCTTCTGTAAAAATTACAAGTAGAGCTGATGTTAATCCTATAAGTGAAGATAGTTCTATAGACCAAAGATTAGACTACAGATGGTTGGATTTAAGACAGGATAAAAATTTATTAATGTTCAAAGTGCAAACTGAATTTACTTGTGCCTTAAGACAATTTTTGTTAAATAAAGATTTTATTGAAATTCATACACCAAAATTAATTGCAACAGCGTCAGAAAGTGGTTCTGAAGTTTTTCAAGTTAAATATTTTGACAAATATGCCTATCTTGCACAAAGTCCACAATTTTACAAACAAATGGCAATGGCGGGTGGATTAGGTAGAATATTTGAATGTGGTCCGGTTTTTCGTGCAGAGAAATCTCATTCAAGGAAACATACTACAGAATTCACAGGATTTGATTTAGAAATATCTAATATAACAAGTTATGAAGATATTATGACACTTGAAGAAGAAATGCTTGAGTTTGCTTTAAAAAATGTAAAAGAAAAGTATGGAAAATTAATTAAAGAATATTTTGGTGTAGAAGTAGTTGTTCCTACTTTGCCTTTTCCTAGAATAAAATTAAAAGACCTTTATAGCGAGTTGGAAAAAAGGTATAACTTGGTAGTGTCAGATGAAGAAAAAGATGATTTGACTACTGAGGCAGAAAAACTATGTAGAGAATTTGCTAAAGAAAAATATGGACACGAATTTTTGTTTGTAACAGATTATAGTGCTAAAAAGCGTGCTTTCTATCACTTGAGAAAAGATGGCATTCCACAAGGATATGATTTGATTTGGAAAGGTGTAGAAATTACTACTGGTGCTCAGCGTGAACATAGATATGAGATTTTGCAACAACAAGCAAAGGAAAAGGGGCTTGATAAAGATGTGGAATTTTATTTACAGTTCTTTAAATATGGTTGTCCGCCTCACGGAGGATTTGGTTTAGGGCTCGATAGAATTACTATGAATTTATTAGAGTTGCCATCTATAAAAGAAGCAATGTTTATCTTCCGTGGTCCAGAAAGAATAACACCTTAATATCGTTTTAATTTTTATAAACTTAAATATTTTAAAATTATTGCTTGCTAAAAGCAATAAATACTATGAAAAACAAAAAAGAAAATAAAACGACATAAAAATATTCGATACTGACAAAAATAATTAAAATTTTGTGAAATTTTTAAAAAAACATAAAAAATATGCAAACAAATAAAAATTTTGATTAAATTTATATGTTTTAGAATATAAATAATTAATCAATTCATAAAATAAAAATATAATCAATAATTGAATTTTAAATATAGCAATAAATGATTGTTTAGATAAACAAAACAAAAATAAATTTTAAAACTATTTATAAAACTATAAATTCAATTTAAATTTAAAAATATTTGGAGGGAAAATGGACGACATTATAATTGTTGGGGCAGGCCCTGCTGGACTTACCGCAGGACTGTTTGCAAGGCGAGCAGGTTGCAGTGTTAAAATTTTTGAAAGACTTGCACCAGGTGGACAAGCGGTTTTAAGTTATGATATTGCAAATTATCCTGGCTTTATAAGTATTGATGGTTTTTCATTGACTGAAAAAATGGTGGAACAAGTTAAAAATTTAGGTGCAGAAATTATTAATGAAGAAATTATCTCAATCAAGAAAGAAAAAGAAAAAATCTGTGTCCTAACTAAAGATAATGAGTACTGTGCTAAAAAGTTAATAATAGCAAGTGGGGCTAAAGAAAGATTGTTAAATTGTACGGGTGAAAAAGAATTTACAGGAAGAGGTGTTTCGTATTGTGCATCTTGCGATGGATTCTTTTTTAAAGATAAAACTGTAGCAGTAATAGGTGGCGGAAATACTGCATTTGAAGATGTTTTATACCTTTCTAAAATTGCTAAAAAAATTTATTTGGTGCATAGGCGTGAGGGATTTAGGGCAGATAATATTGTAATAGAAAAAGTTAAAAAATTAAAAAATGTTACTTTCGTTTTGAATGAGTGTACAAAAGAAATTAAGGGAAAAGATAAAGTAGAAAGAATTGACTTTTGTAGCGGTTTGGGTTTAGATGTAGATGCAGTGTTTATAGCGATTGGAAGAATTCCAGATTTGGACTTTTTAAATATTGATGTGAAGAAATCTCAAAGCGGTTATATTATTGTTGATAAAGATATGCAAACAAGTGTTGAAAATGTGTATGCTTGCGGTGATATAACTGACCATAGATTAAAACAAATTATTACTGCTTGTGCAGAAGGGGCAATTGCTGGCGATAGTGCAAGTAAAGATTAAAATTAAAAAACAATAAAAGTTTTAATATTTTGTTAAATTTTTGATAAAAAGTTAATATTTTTATCAAAAATTCTTTTTTTTAATTAAATAATTAAAAAAATATTGATGTTCATTGAGTTTATACTGAATAATCAAAATATATTTTTTTAATACGATTGTATTTAAAATAACAATCAAAAAATAAACATTTAACATTTAAGATTTTAATGTTAAAGTTTTGATATAAGTTGTTTAAATAAATAAATTTAAAATTATTAATTTAAGTTTTTAAAATTTTTAAAAATAAAAAAATAATTATGATTTTTAATATTAGAGTTTTAATATTGTTACTGAAATATAATTCGAAATTTTTTAATAAAAATTTAAAATTTAATCAAAAAAAACAATTATTATTCAAAATAATAGTATAATTGTTTAGAAAAAAATTAAAACAAATAATTTGTTGTAATTTTGCATTTCAATAAATGGTTGATAAATCTTTAAGTTGTAGATTTTTGTAGTATTAAAAAACTGATAATAATCACCTTTTAAAATTTTTATTTATTTTGAGATTAATATTGCAGTGTCTATCTATAAAAAAGTAAAAAATAATTTTTATTTGACATATAAAATTTAAAAAATAATGAATAATAAATCTTTAAAATATATTGTAATGTTTTATAAAACTATGTTTGCAATATTTTTTTGTATGTTTTATAATAAATTTATGAGTTACGTTTTAGATAAATCGTGGAGTGATATTTTAAAAAATAAATTTGATGAAAACTATAAAATTAATTTATTTTCATTTTTAAATAATGAATACAAAACAAAGACTATTTTCCCACCACAAGAAAAAATTTTTACAGCATTAAACTTGGTGCCTATTGATAAAATTAAAGTTGTGATTATAGGTCAAGACCCATACCATACTTTTGGACAAGCAGATGGTCTTGCGTTTTCTTGTGCAAATGGAACGCCACAACCAAGTCTTACTAACATTAAAAAAGAAATTGAAAGTGATTTGAATATTAAATGCAGTCCGTCAACCGATTTAAGACCTTGGGCAAGGCAGGGCGTTTTGTTATTAAACACTACATTAACAGTGGAACAGGGCAAGCCTATGTCACACGCAAAACACGGCTGGGAGGAATTTACTACTAAAATCATTGAATTAATTAATCAAATAGATAGACCTATTGTATTTTTGCTTTGGGGTGGACACGCTAAGAGATTTTTAAAAATTTTGAATAATCCTAACCACTTGATTTTACAGTCAGCACACCCTAGTCCATTGTCTGCGTATAATGGTTTTTTTGGTTGTAAACATTTTTCTAAATGCAATGAATTTTTATTTAAAAAAGGTGAAACGCCTATAGATTGGTCTTTATAAATGATGTATTTATTTTCTTGTAGAATAATAGAATGTTCTATAATACAATATAATTGTAACATTTTGTGTAAATTATAAATTTTTTGTATTTGTAAAATATGTTTAGTTAAAGTGCTATTTTTTAGTGTTAAAAATTGAATTGTATTTAATATTTGCTTTTTTGATTAATCAGTATTTGGTGGTGTTTATATGTTTATTGGAATTGATATAGAGGATAACAAAAGATTTTTAAATTGGAGTGATGAAAAGTTAGGTCGTGTTTTTTTTAGCGATGAAATATTGTACGCTAAAAAATATAAAGATTATTTAATGCATTTGACTGCAATTTGGTGTTGTAAAGAGGCAGTTATTAAAGCATTTAAATCTAAAAATTTGTCTTACAAAGATGTGTTTGTATCTCATTTAGATAATGTACCTTTAATTGATTTACTTGATGAAAAAAATAATAAGTTATACAACCTTTCTAAAAATCTGGGGGTTGGTAAAATAGAAGTCTCTTTGTCACATGAAAAAGATAAGTCAGTAGCAGTTGCTATTTTATTTTAATTTATTTTAATTTTAACTAAATTTAACAAAATATTAAAATTTAATATTATGGTAAACACAATACAATTTAATGTATTGATATGGTTGTTTTGATATTATTGTAAAGTAATGTTGTTATGATTGTAGTGGGATTGTTATGGTGATATGTTTTTGATGTAATATTGTTTTGGTTTATTGATATTATAATAATGTAAAATTGATATGGTTGTAGTGGTATCATTGTAAAGTGATATTGTTATGATTGTGTTTCTTATCAATAGTTTATGATTAAATGTTAAATTTTTATGATGAAATATTGAATCTTTTTTAGATTAATTATGGCAAAATATAATTAATTTAGGTAAATTGTGTTAAAATTTTTTATCTTTTTAAAATGTTTGACATATTTGTAACGATTTTTATATAATTAAATTTATAGTATGCAGGAGGGATATTGGAAAATAGTGAAAATTTACAATATAATCACAATTTGTTAAGTAAAATTTTATGCGAAATAAAATTTCATAAATATAGAATTGTAAAAAAATCAATTCGTTTAGCATTAGCAAGAAGCATCTTGACTTCGATGCTATTATTTATGCCTGCGTGCGAGGCTTCAAATAATAAGGAAGTTGTTGATGGTTCGGCAAATAATGAACAAAATGTAGATGATAATAATATTGAAAATGAAAGTTTGTTAAATTTAAAAAAGGGAAAAGATGAATACATTTTGTCAGCAACTGACTTAAATAATCAATATGAATTAGTTGGTGAATATACTTTAAAACTTTAAAATTGTTTTTAACAGAATTAAATAATCATTAAATAGGCTACAGCCTTTTTTTTTAATATTTAACCGCTTTTGAATTTTGCAATTATAGTAAGAGTATAAGTAGAATTTATTAATTTTTGTAAGAGTGAAAAGGTAAGAATATAAGTTCAAGTGTGTTTATTTTTGTAATAGTATTAATAGTATTTGGTCAAATGTGATTGCTTTTTTAAAAGTATTAAGAATATTGGATTGAATTTAGTTATTTTTGTAATAGAACAAAGTTAAATGGAATTATTTTTTAAGTAGTATAAGTTAAAATTTATTATGTAATAGTGGTAAGGTAAGTGTATTAGGTTAAATGTGTTTATATTGTAATAGTATTAATTGCATTTGGTAAATGTGATTACTTTTTAAAAGTATTTAAAATATTGTGTAGAATATAGTTGCTTTTGTATCAGAATAAGGTCAAATTTGTTAATTTTTGTAAGAGTTGTAAGGTGATACTATTGGGTAAGATGTTAGGTAAAATGAGATATTTTTGTAAAAGTGGTGGGTATAGTATAAAGTTGAGTATAGTTATTTTTGTAAGAATTTAAGTTTAAAAGGTTTTAAAGTTATATTTTGTAAATTTATAATAGGGACGGGTAATTTAAGTTGATTGAGAGTTGATTTGAAGTTTATTAGTACTTTGATTGTAAATTTTTTAAAATATTTTAGATTTTGTTATTTTTTTTAAAAAATAATTTTTAGGGGTATTGACAAATCTTTAGTTTAATGATAGCATATACATATAAATAAACCTTTGGGGGTGTGTTATGAATTTGTTAGAAGGATTATTTAAAAGAAATAGTAGGAAAACTGCTGATCAAAGAAAAGGGAATGGAAAATTATCTGATAAAACTAAAAAGAGAATTTTAAGTGCAATATTCGCTGGAATTATGGCTGGTAGTTCGGCTGTGGGTATGACAGGCTGTGAATTGTCAAAAGGTTTTCAAAATATAGCAGATAGCTTCGATGTTATAACAGTTACAGGGCCAAATGGTGAAGTTGTAAGGACAAACGCAAATAAAGTTAAAAAAACTATACAAGATCTTCCAGAAATGTTGAAAATGGCAGCAGATCCTAGTTATGTAAATGAAAATGTTGAAAAGATAGATAGTGATACACTTGCAATACTTTCTGCGATTTATTCTTTAGATTATATGTTAGATGGTTTTGGTAAATTAAATGATGAAAATGTAGGGTTATTACAACAAGCATTGCCAGAAAACAAAGATGAAGAACTAATATATGTAACAGGGTCAATACCTATAGGATCGACCGATTTTAATAATATGTTGTATTCTATAATAGTTGAAAAAGTGTCTAAAAGAGTCGTTCAAGAAGATTATAGTATGTCCACGGAAGTTGTTGGATACAATATTAAATTTTTAGTGCCAAAATCTATTGAAACTAGAGATGTGGGTGGGAAAGATCTTGAATATGTAACATATTATTCTTGTTGTGGAACAGAACATGATAATGAAACTTATTATAATGATGATGGAAGTTGTTATCGTTATATATATCCTAGAAAGACTTTTTTTGATTTACCAAAATCAACACAATATATTACAGAAGGAGCAAATGAAGGAATTTCAATTAATTATTGTGAGCATACTAAACCTTTATTTGATGCATTACAAGATGAAAGGGTGTTGGAAAAATAAGATATCTAAATTACATAATTTAAAAGGCTTGAAAATAAGATTTCAAGCCTTTTTTTAACACTTTTTC
Source organism: uncultured Christensenella sp. (assembly GCA_949294455.1). Lineage (GTDB taxonomy): Bacteria > Bacillota > Clostridia > Christensenellales > UBA1242 > CASFHD01. The sequence goes on along the minus strand of CASFHD010000007.1, from coordinate 27,217 downwards.
AACATATAATTTTGTAAATATTTGCAAATAGTTGTCTAAAAGTGTATATATTTGTTATAATAATAGTAATTTAATTAATTCAGTATTTATGAAATAGGGGCATGTATGAATATTAATGAAAAGAATAAAAAATTAATAAATAAATTAATGCTGTTAGTTGGTATAATTGTATTAGCAGTAATAATGCCTAGTATAAGTTTTTTTGTTAAAATTGATAATGTTAATGCGTATGGTGAAGATTTTGAGGGACCAGACAGTGGTACTGACATAATTTATATAGCTACTGCTGATGATTTAAAAGATAATTTATTACAATATGATAATTTTAATAATGCTACTTTTGTATTGTTAAATGATATTGATTTAGGCAATGCTTTTACAGGTGAAGGCTGTCATAGTATTGGTAGAAATATTAACAGACCATTTAATGGAAGATTTTATGGAAATGGGCATACTATATCTTTTACAAATATTAATTATGCAGCAATGCAATATAATAATGCTGGTGAAAATAATAATTCAGTAGTAAATTACTGGGCTGGTTTATTTGGATTTATAGGTGAAACTGGCGCTGTATATGATTTAAATGTTGAAGGGAATATGATCTTGGACCCTATATATAAAGATTGGGCAACAGGAGAAGTATATGACCATTCTTTTAGTAGATATGGATACGACAAAGCAGAAGATATTTTAATATACGCAGGTGGAATTGCGGGACAAAATTATGGAATTATTGAAAATTGCACTTTTTCTGGTAATATACAAGTAGGTAATAATAGTTATATTTTTGGTACAGGGGCGTATGCGGGTGGAATTGCTGGTCTTAATAATGGAACAATAAAAAATGCAAGTGTAAAAGGCAGTTTGATTTATAGTCATTCATTTTATAATGACGATGAAATATATAATGGTGGTAATTGGCAAGTATTATCATATTGGGGTGTTTATTATATTTCAACATACGATGAAATACACGTGGGAAGTATTTATGGTTCAAATGTAGGTCATGTTGAAAATTGTGTTTATGATAATTTTGTAATAGATGTAAAATTTTATATTAATATTCATGTTGTTCTTTTGACTCAAGATGTTCCTAGACCAGAAATAACAATAGATAATACTAATAATCCAGCAACAATTAATTCGACTACTGAAATAAGTTCTGTTGGACAAGTGTATAATAGTTATGTGCTTCATAATCAAGTTGTGGGTAGTTATACATTTAATGTATTTTATAGTTTTTATGATAATAATAATCGTACTACATATTATGAAAGAAATGAAGCTGGTATTGGGGTTAGTCAGGGCAGTTTTGGTTCCGTAAATATGATTGAAGTTGGCGGTAGGACTACTTTTGCTAGGAATTGTTCTATAGACAATTCTAGAATATTTAACGTTGTCAAATCTTCTGAACAACCTATTTTCCCTTCAAATTGGCAAGTGGGGAATCATACTGTTTCATTTGAATTGACAGCATTAAATTCTTATGGTGTTGATTTAACAAAAGTAAAACTAAATGAAACTATAAAAATTGACGTGGGAACGGCTTATAACATAAATGTAACAAAGGTGGCCAATGCAAAAATCACTGATGTTAGCGAAAATGGGTTTACCTTTATATTGGAGTATGATGATTTATTTACTCATGTCTTGGCAGGAAATACATATTCTGGAGAAAATGTAATAAGAGTGGATACTTTAAATCAGTATTTTATTGAATTAGTCAATGTTGTTATTTATACTGATATTACTACTACGGGGGCAGATGATGAAGGACACTTTGTAACAGATGGTAATCCTGAATCGGATTTGAGTTATCAAACTGTTACATTTGAATCGCAATTAAATCCTACTAGTTCATCTAAACAAGCATTATTCCCTGAGGATTCAGATATTGTTGATATTACTAAATTGGGTTATAATTTTGATTATTGGGGCGATCATTTTGGCAATTTAGTTTTTAATATTGACAAGTTTAATGATGAAATTGTTTGGTCAAATGATATATATAATTTTTTAGATGAAACTACTAATACGCTTACTATTTATGCTCACTGGGTTGCTAAAACTTATACTATCTATTTTGACTCTAATGGTGGAGTCGCTACCACACCATCATCTTTAGAAGTTACCTTTGGCGAAGATAATCCTATAATAGCGGGAAATGTGTCAACGCAGCCTTATCCTTACACTTACAGAACTGGTTATAATTTCTTGGGTTGGTGGAATGACCCAACAGGTGGAGATACTTTTGATACTAATACTAGCACTACTTGGATTTGGGATTTGGGAGAAAGGGATTCTATCACCCTTTATGCTCATTGGAATTTATTAGAGTTTGACCTTTATCTTTACAACGACCCTGAAAATACTAACAATTATTTTAAATATTTAGGACAAAAAATTACTATTGACAGCAATTTTTCAATATTATCTTCACAGTTTGGTGGAAATTCTGTTAATACTTATAGTGGGAAATATGTTTTTGGTGGACTCTGGTCTGTCAGTTATATAGATCCTAACAACATAACTTATAATAATTATCAAAACTACTCAAGTATCGCTACGGGTAATAATTATTTTTATTATTTTCAAGATAAATCTAATTTATATTTAGGGTCTTATATTATCTCGTCTTTAAATTTGGGAGATACAAATTATTTTGACACGACTAATTCTCCTATAAAACTTTATGCTGTTTGTGCTAGAAATTATAATATTGAAATTTCAAGTGCTAGTTTACAAAAACTTGGTCAAGATGTATCTTCTGTTAGTGTAAATGGCGTATCTGGATATGGAAATGGTAATTTGATTGAGTTATCTTTTGCTTTGGGCGGAAATACCATTCAGGTTTTGACTTATTCGGCTATTAGTGATGAAAATTTAGTTAATTTTAGTATAAAAACTAGTTCTTATCAAGATAAATCATATTTAGATTTTAACAACAACAGATATTATAATATAGGCTTTAATTTTAGTGGCGAACAAAAACTTGTTTCAAATTTAGGAAATTTAATCAATTTTGATTTGAGAAATACAACAGGGAACAAGACTATTATTGCATTATGGGCTATTGAACAACAAACTTTAATTTTGAACTTGAATAATGGAAATATTAATTATCCTAACCTCAATGCGCATTGGGGTACAAGCGAAAATCAAGAAGATGTTAATCTAATTGGCTTTGCAGGAGATAATTTTGGAAGTTTCGGCTTGTCTGATTATTTGACAGGTGGACAAAGTGAACCTAGTGCTGACTTTTACACTTTTTATGCGTATAAATATGCAACGGGTAGTGATTTAATAGACAGCACACAAGATGTTACGAATTTTCAAAGTAATGTAGTTTTGCAAAATGGAGTCGTAAATTCAAGCGTTTATTTATTTGCTCATTATTATGGAAATATTTACAGAGTTAATATTGACACAAATACACCTAGTAGTGTGTATGGTGGACAAGTAATAGTCTCTAGCATTTCAGTTGGAAATTTATCGGATTTGACTAGTGGCGTTAGCGTTTGGACTTGGTCAAGTGATGAAAATGGCGAATATAATATTATTAATTCACATTCAGATGAGTTTGGCAATATTCAACAAGATGTTAATGGAAATTATTATTTCTTATTTAAATACAATTCAGATTTTGAATTGGTAAACACTGGTAGTGCAAATTATGCTTATAATTTTACCGCTGTTGAAAATTCGGTTTACACATTTATTCAAACTGGTTTTTCACAGACGAAAAATGGGGAAAATGTTATTAATTGTTATGATTCAAATCAGTTTTCGTTTGATACTTGGTCAAGTGAATTTAATTCGTCTTTATTGTTCTTAAATGGTAATGTTGTGGACAAATTATACCTTTCTTGGCAAAGAAATCAGGCTAAAATTAATCTATATTTAGTGCATAACTCTGATTATTACAAAAATATTGATGATTATTTAGCAAATGGCGACAATTTGTCTATTGATAACAATGGGAAATTTATATCAAAAACTTTAAATGTTGGCGATAATGCTATTTCGCTTTACAATTACAACTTTAAAAATTACAGATATAGTCCTTATTTCATAAATTTTAATAGTTTAAATGAATCTGTTAGCGGTCAAGAAAATGTCAATTATTTCTATTCAACTAGCAATTACAATTATTCTAATTTTAATAATATTTCTTATGAAAATGGTGCATATTGGGATTTAGAAAATCTTTATATGCAATACCTAGGAAACTTTTTCAAGGTTTATATTGATAGTATTAATTTGACTTCTAGACTAAATGATTTGAATAATCAAAATTTCCTTTTAAGCGTAAACAATTTTAAAATTACGGATAAAACTGAATATGATGTAGTTTATAAACTTGCAAAAGCAACTTTAGATAGAACGGGTTATCAAAACTTTATATCAAATTATTATGATAATGAAAATTACAATTCAAATGATAGCGAGTTCGTTAGTGGGGTGCTTTATTACAGCGTTAAGCAATCTGTAAATGATGGAATTTTAGACAAAAGAAAAATTACAGAACAATTGTTTAGAAATGAAAATTTTGCAGAAAATTCTCAATATACATTTAATTATTTTACTTATTTTAGATACAATGAAGAACTAAATGATTATTTGAAATCAAATGCTTTTAGCGTGAAAAATCAAAGTCAAAGTTATTACACTTTCTTAGGGTTTAATGATAATTACAGTGATTTAAATAGAAATGAATTTGCAACAGAAACTGATTTGCCATTGTACTTTGAATGGCTGTTTGGGCTTTCTAATAATGGAGAAAATGCTATTTCATTGTATGCTATTTGGCAGAGAAATGAATACACTTTGACACTGCCTATTGCAAATAAAACTTCAGGAAAAATCGTTGTAAATACTAATACTAATTCGTACCTTGCTAATTCAAATGATGTTATTAATTATTCTGAAAAAACTAGAATAAATCAGGGTGTTTATACAATTTATTTTTGGTATGATTTTGAATCAAGTCAATTAATGTATGCTTATAATGTTTCATACACTAATCCTGATGTAATTGAATTTCAAGCAATACCTTATTCAAATGCAAGTCTTGCTGATTTTATTAAGTTTTCTTTGACCTTTGGAAGTGATGAATTTATTACTTCTTCAACTCCTAGTATAAGTGCTGAAAATTTAGCAGGCTTTAGTTATAATATTAAAATTAATCTGTTGTCTGACAGCGAATATCAAATACAAATTTTTAGTCAAGATGAAATTTATGATGAATTAAAATCAGTTCAAAATCCATTTGGTTATAATGATTATAGAAATTATTTGGGTTTTGAATTAGAAACAGAAAAAGTTATAGATGTTTTAGATAGTGGGGAAAATGTAGTTATATCTGATTATACAACTGATGAAATTGTATATAGTTTGATTGAATACGCTGTAGATTTAGAGTCTTTAGAGGGGTTGAATGCTTCTGAGCAATTTATAATTAATTACTATTCATATAATTTTTCAGATGATTTATCAATTTCTAATGATGGGCTTATTCAATCGAATTATACTAACTTTTTGTCGTTAGGCGATAAACTAGAATTACAATACATTATTCGAATTGGTTATCAACTTGACAGTTATTCACATAATTTTAAAGATTATTTAATTACATTGTTCACTGATTTAAGCATTGATGTAGATGATGTCGTTTGGAATAATTTCTCTCAAGGTCAAGAAGTAGTAGGAGAAGATATTGTACATTTCTTAACTTATAATGGCGAAAGGGTATTTGAACTTTATCAAAATTCAAACTACTCATCTGGTTACAAGTTGGTAATTAATGTAAACAAATATTTCTTAGATTACTTTTATTTGGGGTTAATAGGCGAGGTAGTTGAACACACTCAAGAAGACAGCTCTGATTATTTGGGTTGCATTAAAGCGAATATTTCTAAAATTGATTTTATAATTGATTTTAAAATTGTAGATAGTTATACAAACGAAATTTATTCCGCCGTCTATAATGAAGATTTAAAAATATATGAAGTTTATTTGTTGGACGGAGATGATCTAATCAAAATTGATGATATTTTAACGATTTCATTTCTATCAAATATGAATCAGGTATTTGAAAATTCTAATCATTTTCAAGTTGATAATGCTCCGTATTTTATGCTGACGATGGCAAAAAGAAATGGCACTGATTTTGATAATTATATGGTATTAAATTGGAATTTTTATGATTTTGGTGGTGAATCTAATTCGGCTATATATAGGTCTAATTTAATTGCTGATACTAATAATTTAACTCAATATGGAATTAAACTATCGGGACAACAAAACCTATCACTTACTGCGATTGACAACAATGCTTTAAATTATATTTATGAAACTAAGCCTGAATATTTGAATGGAATTAAAGCAGTTTCTGAAGATGATAGAATGTTAACGATTGTTATAAATATTGCTAAAACAGTCATCGTTGACTTTGATGAATTGTATCAAAATTCTGTAACTAATCAGTCAATTACTAATGGATTCATAAAAGATGATCTTCAATATTTTTATAAAGGTCAAAATTCTAATATAAAATACGATTTTATTATTTCTGATGCTTACAATAATACTGAGACTCAAATAAATGTGTTGGGCTCTAATGATGGTTTAAATTATTCACCTGACTTAGATAAAACTATTTTAAATGCTACTTCTCCTGTCTCTATAAGTGTAAATGTTGATGCGGATAGTGATGGTTTTATTGATGATTATTTAAGAATACAACCTGTTGCAAATATAAAATCATATAATGTTGATTTTAGTGCTAGATTCACAAACACTATTTATTCGAGTTTAGGCGAAATAGACATTGATACTATAAATAATGATGGAAGTCTTTTGAATGAATTATTTGAAAGTATAAATTTCGAAATTTCAAACGGAAATGTTGATGGTCAAAGGGTTGAAGGACAATATTATTTTGGTGATGTATTGACTGCTAATTATGTTATAAAACAATCTAAATTACAAGACTTTATTGTTAATATTAGAGTTTATAAAGGTAGTGGAGATAGTTATAATTTAGTGGCAGAGAATACTAATAATTTATCAATTACTCTTCAAGATATTTACAATTTAATTGAGTATTCTGGAGAAAACTTTAAAGTTATTTTTGAGTTAACGGGTGTTAGTACAAAAATCAATATTTCATCAAATTTGATTTCTAATGAATTTTACAATTTATTACCATCTGACTATAATTACGCTCAAATTAATATAAAATTAAATAATTCAATTTACAATTTTGAATATCTTATAAACGGTTACGAAAAGGTGCTTGAATTAGATATTTTGCCTTATGATAAACTTGAAATTTCATTATCTTTGAATCCAGGCTATAAAATTTCTAAATTTAACAATTTAGATTATGATAATTCAAATTATTTAATAGATAGTTATAGTTCTAGTTTAGGTGATGAATTCAATTTCGAGGTAGAAAAAATAGCAATTGAGTTATCTACAAATAATTCAAATTATACTGCTAGTTCTACGCTTGCAAACCGAGTAGATAAGAGTGTCGTATATATTGGTGAAGAATTTGTATTACAGCAAATAAATGATTTTGATACTGTTAGATTTGTAAATTATTATTTGTTTGATAGTTTAAATATCTATAAATTATGTAATGAAAATGCTTTGGAAAATATTGCTAATAAAATTTTAAGAGTAACTTTAGGTGAAGAAATTTTAAATTACGTAAACAATTCAGAAGGTATTTACAGTTTGCAAGTTTATGTAAATGAAGTTGAAAGATTTTTAATAACCCTAGATAGTTTAGGTAACGGCAGTGGTAATAGTTTTATTAGTGTTAATAACGACATTTATGATAATGTAGAACTAGATTTTAGTACGGACAATTATTTGGATTATCAAAGTGAAATTAATGTTATAATAACTGCAGATAATTATAATAGCATTGGTAGTATTGAAATTAAGTCAACTATATCTAATGAAACAATTGATATTAATTCTGATAAGGTAATAGAGTTTAATACCGATTCAAAAGGATTAAAGTATATTAAATTTACATTTACCCTTGAATCAGATTCTACAATTATTATCAGTTACGTAAAAAATGAATATATTTTAAACATTTATTACGATGAAGCTAAATCAATAGTAGAGTTATCTAACGCTTTGCAAGAAAATCTTGTATCTATTGAATACTTAGAGAATACTTTTGACAATAAAGAAATTTATCCTAATATTGCAAGATTTGTAACTTTCATTAATAGTAATTTAGGCTCAAGCGTAGAAGCTAATGTAACAAAAACTAATTTGTCTATAGATGGTGTTGTATTTGATTATTTAGGATTGTACACTGATGAAAATTTTGAAAATTTATATAAAAATTCAGATACACAAAATCCTATAGCGATTGAACTATTTGATGACTTGAATAATAATACAACAGATGATTTAAACTTATATGTTAAATATAGTGGAATGTATAGTTTAAGTGTTATAAAGACAATAGAAAATATTGAAAATGATACTCATTTAGATGAAATTGATTTAAAAATTACAAATGTTACAAATAATACAGAAGTAAATTTTGACACATCTGTTGAATACTTATATGTGGGGACAAATGTTTCAATAGAATATAATTTACTTGAAAATGCAAACAAACGAGTGTATTTCTATGGATATGAAATAGATGGAACAATTTATTCAGACAATATTTATAATTTTACTATTTCTAAAGATACTGTTGTAAAAGTTATATTTAAGTACATTGAATATACAGTAGAAATACTAGAAAATGGTGAATTGTCTAATAGTTTTGAAATATCATACAAGTTAAATTCGAATATTGAAGATAGTTCTTCTTATATAAATGATTTAAAAACATATCATTACGCAGATGTTATATCAATAAGGTTAAATAATGTTACAGGCTATAAAACTCTAGATAATGTATATAAATTAGATGAGATTATATCATTTACAAAAGATTATAATACCGAACAATTACAAAATTATTATCAAAACACTTACACATTAGAAAATATAACAATAGATTCTAATATAGTTCTTGATTTAGAAGTTTCAACATATCATAAAATTGACTTTAAATTTGTTGATGCAGATTCAGATACTTTATTAGATGCTAATGAAAATTACATTTTGCAATCAGACATTTTGGGCGAATTCAATTTAGTGAAATCTTCAATTTTTGTAAAAGATGGCGAAAGTTTGAATTTGTCTATAACTTCGGATAGCAAGAAAATATACCGTTTTGTAAATTTTGCAGGTGCGTTAGTAGATTTGCAAGAGCATAATGAAATATATACAATAGAAAACATTTCAAAAGACACTGACGACACTAATGAATACATAGTAAATTTTGAAAAAATTGGTTACAATGTTTCAGTTGAATTAATAGATGATGCGGGTAATGATTTAATCTCCTATAACGGAAATGATATTGTAATAGACGATGTGATAAGCCTGTCTTCTAGCAGTATAAAAGTAGGAGATAGTGTCAATTTGACCCTTTTAAATACTCCTGTTGGGTACAGATTTGTAAAATATTCATATAATGCAACTAGCGGAATAATTGAAAGTTCAAATGCATTTTATACATTTGTTTACGAAAGCGATTATGTGCCAAATGATGAAAATATTGTATTTGTTGCCGTTTTTGAAAAAATAAATTATTCTATAGACAATTCAAATAACTTGCAGTTAGATGAAAGTGTAATAATTGATGAATCTAATTCACAAAAAAATCATTATGATTTATCTAATTTAACTGAAAATAACATTTCAATATTTGTAAATGGCGGAACATCTTCTAGTGTAAAAATCGGAGATGAAATAACCGTAGTTATCAATATGTTTGAAGGATATACTTTAGATGAATTTGTATTTGATGGAACAATATTTGTTTTAAATGACTTTAAAATTGTAAATTCTAACCGAGTAGATAACTATACATTGACATTTACTTATCTACCAAAAGATTCAACAGATGAATTTAATAAAATAGAATATACTGCTACAATTAGTTTAAAAGATTATAATTTGACATTTACAACACTTGTAGATAATGATGCGTTCTCTAGTAAAGTAGCAACATTTGGATTTGACGGTATAAACTTTGATTTTACTGATAGTACAAACTTTACTGCAACTTTAGGTGAAAGTTATTCGTTGTACGTTAAATTTGATAATTTAGATTTAGCACAATCATATTCTATTAAATTAAGAATAGGCAGTTCAATCTACACTATTAAAGCAAATGATACTGATTATCAAGACCAAGTTTTGTTCACTTATAATTTTGAATTTAACAACAGTCTTCAATTGAATTATGATATATTAATTGAATCATTGACAGGAATTTTCAATATTACAACAAATATTTTAGGTGAAATTTCAATAACAGAAATCAGCGAATTTACCGTAAATATTGCTATTAATAAACTTTATAGCGGGGAAACCAATACTATAGAGTTGACTAAAGCATTTACTATAGGTGATAAAATAAACTTTGTAGTTAATGGAAATATACAAGCATTTAGATTTGTCGGTATTGCAAAATACAAAGAAAATAACATTTACACTTCTTCAGATTATTTGTTAAATAATACACTAGATTTTAGTTATACAGATATTAATGCAACTTATGTTTTAGTATTTGATCCTATAGTTTATACCTTAAATTTTGTTATAGATGAGGTTAATGATGAAGCAGTAGGTAGCATTGAAAGTAACGGAGAATTTTATACAAATTCAGATAGTATGTTATTATCATATCAAGATAATAAGTCATTAAAATTTTTAGCGAATGATGGATATGAAATAAATGAAGTTTTAATTTCAAATGTAGTTGATTTTACTGATAAAACTTATATATTCACATCACAAGATTTGGAAAATAAGTATTATACTATTGATTTTTCAGGTCAAAATTTTGATTTATTAATTTCTCAGTACGCAGATGGATTGAATAATGTATATTTGTATTTAGATTTAAACATTATAAAATACAATATTACAACTAGTCTAAAAAGTGAAAGTAGCAACGCTCTAGCGATAGTTACAGACATTGACCCTTCTAAAGCAGAGATAACAGAGGCATTTACAGCCGAATATGGCAGTAATGCAAGTATTGTTATAAACACTTGTCAAGGTATAATTGTAAATTCTGTTAGTGTAAATGGAACCCCTATTTCATATACACAGTCGCAGGATAAGACTGAATATACATTAACATTAAATAACATTACAAACAATCAAGATGTTGTTGTAAATATTATAAATAAATCATATACATTAAACTTTACTTCATCGAATCAAACAGGAGATGATGATGCTATAATTTATTTAAATGCGATAAAGGATAGTTCAATACAAAGTTCTAATGCGACCTTTACAGTATTTAATAATCAAACAATTAAATTATATACATTATTTGAAAAAGGTTATAAATTTGAAGGTATTTCATTTGGTGATATAACAGTAAAATCTTCACAAAATAATGAAAGCACTACACTAATTAATAATTTATATCAAGTTGAAAGTGAAATTTTGATTGACAGCGAATTTATATCTAATTTATCGCTTTCAAACTTAGATGATGTAAGAAATTTATTAGTAAAAGTTTCAAAATCTGAATTGGTTACACATATAAATGTAAGACAAATAGTCGGAATTGATTCAATAAATTATGAAACATTAATAAACGTAAATGGTGTATGGTTAAATGAAAATAATTTAACTTCTAGTTATATTAATACAACTAATATACCTATTTTAGAGCGTTATGTAATGTCACAAACTCTACAAAACATTCAATTTGAAGTAATTAAATCTGAGTATGAAATTGACAAAATTCAGTTGCGCAGTTCAAATGATTTAATTTTAGTAGAAAATATATTAAACCCTTTAACTATTACAGAAGAATATTTTGAGTTAGATTCTGCTACAAATAATTCAGTTATACATTTTGATATCTATTTAAAATTAAGATCAGTGTCAATATCTGTTGAAATTGAAGATTATAATGAATTTTTACATAACAGTCAGATTATTCATTTAACATATTCTTTGAATGATTCTCAAGAGGTAACAAATATTGATTTTATAAATGGAGTATATTTAATTGAATCAAATGTAGATGACAGCGGAAAAATAAATAAACTTACAATCAATACATTAAATACTTCTTCTTTTGAAATAAGCGCGTTCGTGTTCAACAATGGCTTAAAACAAAGTCTAATAAAAGACGAGCCACTAATTATTGAAAATATTACTTCTAATTCAGTAGTTAAACTATATTTAAAAATAGCGACTGACAAAATAAGTTTTACAAACAATTTAGTGGAATTTGAGTATATAGGTGAAATTAACACTGATATGCAAGGAGTAGATACATCAAAATTAGGTATAGATACTTCAAATTTAGTCGTAAGTTATAAATATTATGAAAAGACTTCAGAAAATACATTTGTTGAAATAGATAATGTAATTGATGTTGGAGACTACAGAATAGATGTTTATATCAATGGGGTAAATATTGAATTATCAAAAGAGTTTAATATTGTCCCTAAAAAAATAAGTTTGAAAAATTTAAACTATATATACACAAAAACTTATGATGGAACGGATAATTTAAATTCTAACGCTTTGCAAGTTTTATTATCGAATTTCATTGCCATAAATGACGGTGAAATATATTCTAAAGATTTAGGTAAAGTAAGCATTGACTTTGCAACTTCCACTGCAAAAATTTCAGGCAAAAATGTTGGAAGTGTAAATCTTGATTTGTTGATTACAAATGTTGCTTTAACCGGAGAAAACAGCAATAATTATCGAATTGATTTTGAAACCTTATCTAATGGTCTTGAAAGCACAGGCATAAATGGTGAAATTGTAGTTAAGTCGTGTATAAATATTTCAAAATTAAAATTAAATTTATATTTAAATAATGTTTTAAGTAACTATAAAATTTATAATCCTAACGACAGCAGTGCAAGTGTATTAAACAATAACTTGTTCTTTGGCTCTTATGTTTACACTGATTTGAGTGGAACTGCGGTTATGCAGAATATAACTTTAACTGATGGTGTTGAATTTAAAGGAATGATGGTAGAATTTATCTTAAATGGATTACAAGAAAAAATCTATATTAATTTAGACAAAATGAATTTCTATTTCGCAACATCTGAAAATGTTTTAAGTAGTTCATTGCAAGATAGGAAGATAGTGTCATTCACAACAGACGGCGTTATGATTAAAGGTAATGACAACACAGAAATTGGAAATTTTGATTTGAATGTTCAATTTATGGGTTTTGCAAATCCTAATATTCCAACTCAGTTGATTTTTACAGATACGCTTTATGATAAGGATTCTGGTTTGTTCATAAAAACGACTAATGGAGGGTATTTCAATCCAGGTCTAACTTTGGTGTTAAAAGAACTTCAGCCAACTGATGACAATTATAATATTGTTTATGGTAAAGTTTCATCTGTTATAAGTGGCAGACTTGTGTTTGAAAAAGCATATACAATCGCCATCTTGAATAATTTGGGAGAACAAATAACATCTTTTGATTCAATAGGAACAAATGGATTTAAAATTTATTTGCCACGACCTGAAGATGATGTAAGATTCGTGTTTAATGTTATAAATAGTTCTAATGATGGAATTCAATTAGACTATTCTTACGAGAATTATGACGGCGGTCAGTATCTAGTTATATCTTCAGAAGATTTACAAGATTTACAATATCTAGCAATAGTTATTAATAGAACTTTCTTCCAGTGGTGGATAATACTATTGATAATCTTGTTAATCATAATAATTATTTTGATAATTATAATTATCTTTAAAAAGCGTAAGGATAAGAGTGAAAAGAGATATTCATCTTATAAAAACCGAGTATAAAAATAAGGAGAAATTCTCCTTGTTTTTTTTAATGTAATTGATTATTTTAAGGTGTTATAAAATTTAAAATGTAAAAATTATAAAATGTAAAAATTATAAAAACAAAATAAGATATATAAAAGGATTAATTTATTTTATATTTTAAAAATTTTCATCAGTAAAATTTAGTTTTGACATTGTTTTTAAAATTGTTTCATATTGGTAACCTTTATAACTTAAATGCCTAAATAACTTTTCTAATGTTTTTCTATCTTTTGGCTTTGATTTTATAAATTTATTTGCATCAATCAAGGCAGTGTCCATTTCATTGAAATCTTGCAAAATATCTTGTATGGTCGATTTGTCTATGTTATTTTTTAACAATTTTAATTCTACCATTTTTTTCGATTTATTGTTTTCACTATTTTTAACCACACATTCTGCATATAGTTTGTCATCGACTATATGATATGTATTTAATTTTTTGATTGTTTCATCTATTACGTTCTTTTTATAACCCAATCTATACAGATAATCAGTGATTTGTTTTTTTGATTTTACGGCAGTCTGAATGTATTTATTTGCTTTATTAAACGCTATTAAACAATCACTTTCATAAGTAATTTTATCAATTTCTTCGTTTGTTAAATCAAGGCCTACAGATAAATGATTTTTTACGATTGTGTCACTGTGGATAATTAGCGGTTCAGTTAGATTTTCAAAAAATACAAAAAAAATATTTGGGTTGTTCTTAGTTTTTAATTTAATGTTTTCAATTTTCATAAAACTATTTTATCAAATGATTTTTTAAAAGTAAACAAAAGTGTTATAATAGTTTTTAAAGGGGGATATAATGGAATTTTGTAGTATGGTAAGAAGGCACGAAAGTAGCCCTATTCCACAAGAAGGTCATTTTGAAACAATCAAAGAAATTAAAGATATTTCAGGCTTTACTCACGGAGTTGGTGCATGTGCTCCACAACAGGGTGCTTGCAAACTTACACTAAATATAAAAAATGGAATTATTGAAGAAGCATTAATTGAAACAATTGGCTGTACGGGTATGACTCAAAGTGCTTGTATCGCTTGCGAAAGTTTACCAGGAAAAACTTTATTAGAGGCTTTAAATACAGACTTGGTGTGTGATGCAATTAATGTTGCAATGAAAAATCTGTTTAATCAAATAGTTTATGGCAGAAGTCAATCTGCTTTTTCAGAAGGTGGATTGCCTGTAGGTGCAGGTTTAGAAGATTTAGGGAAAAACAAAGTTAGTGCAGTTGGAACACAATATTCATCAACTAAAACAGGGGTTAGATATTTCCATACAAGTGACGGATATGTATCAAAACTTGCTCTTGATAAAAATTCAGAAATTATAGGCTATGAATATATAAACACGGGAAAAATGTTAAGTCTTATATCAGATGGAATGGACGCAAATCTTGCATTAAAAGAATCGACATCTTGTTATGGAAGATTCAATGAGGGTGTAAAATTTATTGACCCTAGGAGGGATTAATGTTTGAAGGCTACAAAGAAAGAAGCTCTAATATATCTAAATTATTAAAAGAGTATAAAATCAAGTCATTGGAAGATGCAAAGAAAATTTGTGATGAATTTGATTTAGATGTTTTTGAAATAGTTAAAGGGGTACAAAACACTTGCTTTGACAGTGCTTGCTGGGCATATACATTGGGTAGTGCAATGGCTATAAAATCAGGGGAAAAAGATAGTCGAGAAATAGCTAAAATTTTAGGGAAAGCATTACAGTCTTTTTGTGTTCCAGGGAGTGTTGCCGAAAAGCGTTTGGTTGGTATTGGACACGGAAATTTGGCTAGTATGTTGTTAGATGAAAAATCAACTTGCTTTGCTTTTTTAGCAGGACACGAAAGTTTTGCAGCAGCAAAGGGTGCTATGAATATAGCAAAGTATGCCAATCTTGTGCGTAAAAAACCTTTAAAAACAATTTTAGTAGGTTTAGGAAAAGACCCCGCTTATATAATTGCAAGAATTAATGGTTTTACTTATGTGCAAACCTCTTATGATTATAATAAGAATACTCTAAAAGTTGTTGATAAAATTAAATTTGGGACGAACGAGTTATCTAAGGTTTTAGTTTATGGTTGCGATAGTGTAGATGAAGGTGTCGCAATTATGAAAATGGAAAAAGTAAACATTTCTATAACAGGAAACTCCACAAATCCGGTTAGATTTTCTCACCCAGTTGCAGGCATTTATAAAAAATACTGTAATGAAATAGGTTTTAATTATTATAGCGTTGCATCAGGTGGTGGAACGGGCAGAACATTACACCCAGATAATGTAGGAGCTGGTCCTGCTTCTTATGGTTTGACTGATACTATGGGTAGAATGCATTGTAATGTACAATTTGCAGGAAGTTCATCAGTGCCTGCTCATGTTGCAATGATGGGTTTTATAGGTATGGGAAACAATCCAATAGTTGGGACAACTGTTGCTCTGTCAGTTCGTTTATCTAAAATTAATAGTAAATAAGTCTATTTTTAAGTTATAAAATTTGTTTAATAAATTTAAAATATTCTAAAATATAACAATAATATTAATTAAAAATTAGAAACTGTAAAATAATATAGGTTTAAAGTAAAACAAAAAATTTATTTAAAAGTTAATAATTATAAAAAAACAATTTATATAAAAATGTGGGGAATTATGATTATAACAATAGATGGTCCAGCAGGTGCTGGTAAAAGTACGCTTGCTTTATTGCTTGCTAAAAAATTGAATTTTAAATTTTTTAATTCTGGAATGTTATTTAGAGCATACACTTTTGCTTTAAAAGATTATAATGTTTTATCAATGTCAAAATCAGATATTGAAAAAGCATTTAATGAAGCGAATATCGTAATTAAACACAAAAATAATAATCAAGTGGTTTTTATGAAAAATAAAGACATAACCGATTTATGTTACACAAACGATATTGGAATTTTAACAGCAAAGAATAGCAATACTGAAAATTTTTATCTGGCTGTAAACTCAAAACTAATAGAGTCTGTTAAGTCAGGCAATTATGTATTAGAAGGCAGAGGTTTAGGTTCATTTGTGTTTAAAAACGCAGAATTAAAAATATATCTCGATTGTGATGTAAAAATTAGAGCAGAAAGGCGATATGAACAATTAAAGTTAAAAGACAACAAAATTAAATTCAATAAAGTCTATAAAGATGTTGTAAAAAGAGATAGTATTGACAAGAATAGAAAACTAGCGAATTTAGTTATACCAAATGGGGCATTATATATTGATAGTAAAAATATGAATGTCGATGAAACATTAGATTTCATATTAGAAAAAATAAATAATATAAACGAAATTATTGAAACTATTAATAACAATAGAAATTGACTGATTAAAAAAATAAATTATTTAATATAAAGAATAATTTGTAAAAACAAACTAAAAAATGTATTGAATTTTAAAAACAAAAAAAACAGCATTCGCTGTTTTTTCTATAACATGGTTAAGTGATTTATATATCAAAAGGATTATTTTTTAAATAATTTTCAATATCAATATTATTTGCTTTTAAAGTATTTAATTTTTCAATAAGAGTTTGCTTATCTAAAACTAAAATATTTGGATTTAAATAAATTAGTTCTGGAATATCACTTTTTGGAAAACCATAAATTTCTAACACTTTAATAATTGATTTAACATCACACAATGACAAGTATTCATAAGCAGGAGTTATATTTTTTATATCTTCAATTTCATAGCTAGTTAAATTCAAATTTAATAAAAATTTTTCTAATGCTTTTTCCATTAATCACTTCCTATTATATTATAAATTGTGTAAATCTAATGCTTTACTTCCATTCGTATCGGCAAGAGAATTAAATTTACTAATAATAAAATCTGTAACACTTTTATCAATCGGATGTTTTTTCATTAGTTCATCACTTGATATTTTATATTTTTTTTGAAAATCACTTTCTGATAAAATTATCCAACTAGGTTTTATTTTTGTACAATGTTCAGATAGGTATATATATCTAGCCCAAGATTTTTCAAATGAAGATACTGCCCAGTTTATTGATAAAAACTTTTTATCATTATCGACTATTGAAAATAACATATATTTTAATTTTAGCGTTTTTAATGGTGCTGCTAAAATTCTAGGATTTTTGATTATACATTCAATTGGAAGTCCTATATCTAAAAAGCATTCATATTTATTTTTTATGCTTTGTTCGCTTAGACCCAAAAGTGATGGTAGTTTTTTGAACATATCATTGAATTCTTTTTTTGATAAATTAAATAAATTCATATAAAATTGAACTTTATCTATAATGTTTTGAGAATTATAACTTAATATAGAAGGAAACACTTTAATAATCTTTATAACATCTTCTTTAGTTAATTCAAAAGTAGTTGAATAAAAATTAATTTTTTCTAAAATGCTTTCATTTTTGTAACTGTAAAATGAAGGCAACAATTTAATAATTCTGTTGAAATCGGTTTGTGATAAATTTAAATAATTGTTAAAAAATTTATTTTTTTCTAAAATATTTTGAGTACTATAACTTATAATTGCAGGAAATCTTTTTAAAATATTACTAAAATCTTCTTGAGTTAAATTAAATTTTGATTTGTAAAAACTGATTTTTTTCAAAATGCCTTGATTGCTATAACCCAATATTGTCGGAAATATTTTGAATAATCTATTGAATTCTTTTTGATTTAAATTTAATGTTTTTTTATAAAATTCTATCTTTTCTAATATAGTTTTTTCAACTAATCCTAAAATATATGGGTATGATTCTTTTATTTTATAATATTCATTTTCTGACAAATCAAATGTTTTTGTATAAAAATCTTTTTTAATAATATCATTTTCTTCAGTAGGATTTTCTGATATTTTTTTAATCATTTCTTTTTCCATTTATCCTTATAATTTAATTTTATATAACAAAAACCTTTTTAGATTAATATTGATATCCAAAATTTGTTTACGCATAATATATAATTTGTTTAGTGGTTAATAAACGATATAACAAACAAAATAAATCTAAGCATTACTTATTTTATCTATTAAGTCTTCAGTATTATTTTCAGATTCGTTATTATTTTCGTCAGATAAAATTATTTCCTCATTTTCATCAGTATCTAAATAATCATCATCGATTAGCTCATCTGATTTTTCTTTTGCGTTTGGCAAAATTTCGTCTATGGTTTTTGCATATAAAACTAAATCATAACAACTTCCATCTTCAATAAGTGCATTATTCAATTCGCCATAAACTTTAAAATCGTTATTTTTAAACAAATTGTCAGCAGGTGTGTCCTTGATACACTCACATTTTAATATTTTTATACCTAAATCTTTTGCAATTTTATCAACATTTTCAAGCATATATTGAGCTAAATGTTGCTGTCTTTTTTCAGCAGATACTACTATAGTATAAATGTTACCTAAATGTTGCATAGATTCTCTTTCATCTTGTTCTAAAATTATTATTCCTTCAACTTTACCGTCTAATTCAACGCAGAAATAATACCAATTAGAACCTTGTTCCATTTGATTTTCAAAATCAATACAGATGTTTTTAACTTCTTCTAAATCCATATCTGTGTAAATGTTATTTTTAATGTCAATGTAATCTTCTTTTTTAATTTTCCTAAAAACTAAATTTTCCATAACGCTCCTTAAAATATATATAATTTTATACAATTTTAACAAATTTTACAATTTTTGTCAATACGCACATTCGTCAAAATTTTATCAATTTTTTAAAAAATTCATTTATTTGTTTCTAAAATGTTATAAATTGTGTTAAACTACGAAAAATGGAGGAATTAATTATGGATGTTATTGATAAATCGAATTTAAAAAAAGTTTTTAGTAAATATTTATTCGAAGTATTCGGTAATAATAAAGAATCTACGAATAAAATTAATCTAAAAAATGTTTTTAGTACACTTGAGGTTAACAAAAAAAGCGTTGAAATAATTGAAAGGAAAATTTATAATTATAAAGATATTACATTCTCTAATGATTTTTCAGAGATTAAATTTAAGACTACCAAGGTTAGAAATAATTTTATAAATGAATTGTATTCTGAACTCTACTCTAATTCTAAAAACTCTATATTTTCATTATTATTGGCATATTTGGGTTATATAGAATTTAAAAATGTGAATAAATTAAGTGAAAAAATTTTTAAAGTTGGATTAAACGCTAAAAATGAAAAATTTATCGATTTTATTAACGATTTTAAAAAAGAGAATAATGATAATAAGAAAATGCAAACAAATAATAAAGAACAATCACAAATTATTGAAAAATTAACAAAAGAATATAATAGTTATTATCAAGATAAAGTTACTGAGTGTAAAGAAAATTTAAAGACTATTTTAGAAAATGATGAACTAGGAAAGCAAGTGATAGATTACAAATTAAGGAAATTGGATATTTCTTCTTTATTAAAATTTTCTGAAAAAAATATTTATTTAGAAAAAAATTTACCAGGAATAATTTTAAGTTTGTTACCAAAAGGTTCAATATATGAAAATGGTAACTTTTATGATAAAAAAGGCAAAATTATTAATAAGATAAACTTAACAGCAAGTGAATGTCAAAATCTATTTTGTAGTGGAAAAACAAAGCAACTATATGATAAATTGTCAAGTATTATGATTAAAAATGTATCTTTGTTGGAGAGGATTGTAAATTCTAACAATAGAGCAGAAAATGAACAATATAAAATAGATATAATAGAAGAAAAAACAAAGAAAAGAAAAATTGTTTTTGAAGAAAGACAAAAAGTATTTAATGATTTGATACTTCGCAAAATCAAGAAATATAACACTCATATACAATCATTTACTGAGAGAATTGAGGCTGGTTCGTCGCACAAAAGTTTATTGGAAAATAAAATTCAAGGAATGAAAAATATTATTGAAATTTTACAGAGCCAAAATTATTCAGTGAAAGATATAAATAATTTGTTTAATCGCGTCGAAAAAAAATTTAGTGAAATTATTAGTACTGCTGGTATACCTAATGAATCCGAAATTTCAAATGTTAATAAATTAAAGAAAAAAATATTTTTAAAAATGAGTCAAGATTTTACGTTGTCAGCAACACAGTTTATAGATATTTTAGAACTAGGTTATGATTTGACAAAAGAAGATGGTGAAATAAAACAAAGTACAGTTGATGAAATATCTAATAAACTTTTTGAAAAGATTTATTTAAAAGATTTAAATAATGTTATTTCTTCAAGAATAAAAGGTATTGATACAGAATTAAAAAATGAAAATCTTACTCAAGATCAAAAAAATGTATTACAATCCCAAAAATCAGAATTAAAAAATTGCTTAACAGTTGAGAATAAAAATAAATTAATAGAAATTTTGTCCGCTAATAGATTGAATGATGATAATTATAATGATTTGAAACGAGAGCTTTATGAAAAATATGTTGACTCTATTTCAAAAGGAGAAGATCTTTTAAAAGAAGTTAATACTGAAAAAATTCCAGAATTAATTTCATCAATAAAAAATACTGTAGATGTAAAGATTTTGAAAAAACAAAGATTTGATGATTATAGAAAATGGTTGGAAACAACAGACTATGATGAAGATACAAAAAGAGAACGAATGGAAGCTCTTGAAAGAGCTTTTGAGACGAGTAAAAAATTTTATGATAATATGAAAAAACGAGATCCTAGCTATGCTAAAACACTAGAAGAGTTACAATTAGATTTTTTATTAAATTCAGATATCTTTTATATGTTGAAAAAAGAGGATACTACAACAAAATAACTTAATTAATATTGTTTTATTTGTTATAGAATTAATTTATAAATAAAAAATTAAAATTAATAAAAATGGACATTGATTGTCATTCATTTGTACAAGTCCATTTTTTTTAATTTTTCAACTCAGGAATTTAATTATTCTATTGAAAACTTGTAAAAAGATGCAGCTAAAGCTGTTTTAATTTTACCACTGATTAAATTGTCGAATACTATCCCAGTATGTTTTATTGAAATAATGATTAAATTTACAATGGTTTAAGTATTTTGATTGTGTTATGTTTTGTTATAAATCAATTCAAATTTAAATTATGAACATTTTTATTTATGATAACTGTATTTATGAACATTTTTATTTATGATAACTGTATAAAGATAATAATACCAACATTCACAACATATAATATATTGGATAGTGATAGAATGGTGTATAATTGCTTATTTATAATATAAAGTAGTTATACACTTTAGAGTATTTTAAGTAGCAATGTAAAAGTCATCAAATTAATTATTATAACATAATATTTTAAAAAATCATACTATTTTAACAAATTTATAAAAATTTTTGAAAACCCCCTTGATTTTTTTTTTATTTGTGATAGAATATGGGCAAGTAAGGGGGAAATCTCTTTTGGGAGGGTGTATGAACACTAATGATTTATATAAATTTTTGATTAATTCAGAAATTTTAGTTCAAGATGATGGTAAATATTCATTTAATATTCAATCATTTATTAACAAATTAAATTTGTCAGGCAATTTGGATTTGAAAAAAATGCTAGAACAGTTAGGTAAATCTTCTAAAATACACAATGGTGCATATTTTAGTCAATTTTTTGCGTATACAAAAAAGTTTAATAAAATAGGTGATAATATTTTGTTGGAAAAAAGACAACTTAAATCTTTTTTGAAAGAACTAATGAAAGAAATTAATAAATTTAAAATTGGCAATAAAACTTTATCTACAATTATTAAAGGAAATTTACATAATTCATCTGTTCCAAAACATCAAAATCTTTTACAAAGAAAATTAAGTATTTTGGAAAAAAGTTCTGCAAGTAGTGCAATAAATAAGGATAAACATAGAAATAGACTCCTTAATAATATAGGAAATGTTGCTGGTATTTCAGGAATTATTGGGGGATTAGCATTAGCTACAACTTTAATCCCAGGTATAGGTCAAATATTCTGGGCAGGAACTGTTCCTTATTTGCTAAATGGCGCATTATATTCTGTTTTGGCTGGTACAGGACTAAAGGTTATTGATGCCACTGTAATGAAAAGGCTATTTAAGACAAGGAAATTTGTTCCTACTAATTCAGTTATAAACAACGCGTATGATATACAATATCGTTATAATAAGTCAGTTGATAACGCTTTAACTGATGAAGAAGCAAACAAATTAAGAAATGTTAACTTAACTAATATAAATGCATTGTTAAAGCGTTACCTTAAGTTGTCTAGAAAAATTAGAAAGAAAGGTTTTTTCTCAGGATTAATTAGGAAATCAAGAGTTAAGAAAATGGCTAAAATAGCTGATTGTATTCAAAATGTTTACTATGGTGATAAGGGCTATGAAGAATTGTTAAATCCAGAAAATGGATTAATAAGTAAAAAAAGGGCAAACAAATTAAACAATCTTTTAACTCGTTATAATGATGCTTTAACAGATGAAGTTAAAAAACATATGCAATATAAAGAACGTGGAGTAGTAAAGGAAGATAAGTTAACACCTGAACCTACACCTGAACCAACTCCTGAGCTAGTTACACCTGAACCAACTCCTAAGCCACTTCCTAAACGAGTACAAGTTAAAGGAAATAAATTAGATGGAACAATAGGTGCAGCTTATGAAGGTTATGATAAAAATGGAGAAGAAACAATAATTAAAGGTGGAAACTTTGTTGATGAAAATATTTTAAGGTTTAGAAAAGGTGATATTAATCCATCTCCAGCACCTAAACCAACTCCTGAGCTAACTCCAAGACCTGAAAACTCAGAAAAGTTAGGAATGCCTGGAGCTGAATGGTATGACAAAATTACAAAACAAAACAGAAGGTGGGCGGAAGATCAACCAAACAAGGTCAAATCACCTGAACAAGTTCCAGAGACAGTTCCAGATCCAACTCCAAAGAAAACTCCATATACAGAAAAAACTCAAGAGCAAGATCCAATTACTACAAATACGTCAAAGGAACAAACATCTCTAACAGGTGTTCAAACAGGCGATACAACAGTAATAACAGGTGACACTACAGCAAAAACAGGTGATACTACAGTAATTATTAATAATAATAAAGTGGAAGGCTCCAAAGAGAAAACTGATAATTCTGTTGGAACTGAAAATAATAAATTAGAAGCTGAAAAGATAAAAAGTGGTTCATCTGGAATAGTAAAACAACCAATTGGTAGAAAATTGGAAGTAGAAGATGATGCTCAATATAAAAACTTGCTAAAAATTTTAAATCAATTTAAGGTTGCAACTCTCTTTGGAAGAAAACAAGGACAGGAGAGTAAACCTGAACAAGATCAAGATAACGAAATGTTGGTAGCTGAATCAGCTTATAATAAAAGAAAAACGGGCGCTACTAACTTATTGAAAGAATTAATTAAACTAAAACAAAACTATGTAGAAAGTCAAAAAGAACAAACATATACTCAAGCAAATGGGTTAATTAAAAAATATGTAGACTATTTGAAATGTTTAAGAAGTAAAATTAAATTAAGATTAAAAACAAATTTAGATGGCTTTAAATTTGATGATAGTAAAGGTTTTTCAGATAATATAGGTTATGTTTTAGATAGCCTTGAAAATGACTTTAAAAATGTTACATACGGTTTACAATTATAAATATTTATAACAATAGGCACTGCCTATTGTTTTTTTATTGACTTTTTTTTATTTGTTTTTTAAAATTAATTTATGCTAATTATTAGTGGGTTTTCTGTTTTTGGTTATGAAATTAAATTTTATGGGATTATTATCGCTTTTGCTATGCTTGTTGGCGTCTTTCTTGCTCGCTATCTTGCTAAAAAAAGAAATGTGGATCCTGATGATATTATAACTCTTGCTTGCATCGTCTTGCCTCTTGCTTTAATCGGCGCTAGACTTTACTATTGCTTATTCTATGGTGGGTATGACTTATCTAATTTTTTCCAAATTCATAATGGTGGTCTTGCAATCTATGGCGGTGTTATCGGTGGTCTTTTGGGCGTTATCATCTTTTGTTTGATTAAAAAGAGTTTTAAAATGTTGCCCGTTATTTGTGATATTTTAGTGCCTTGCTTAATTCTTGGACAAGCATTGGGAAGATGGGGTAATTTTTTTAATCAAGAAGCTTATGGAAATTTAGTAACTAACAATGCATTGCAATTTTTCCCTTTTGCAGTTTTTATTGAACATGCTAATTTTACTGAAAGTGCTCTTTCACAAGTTTTATCATACTATGGCACAACTTTAATTGACGGCGCATATTTTCAAGCTACTTTTTTCTACGAAAGTTTTTTGAATATTTTAGGATTTATATTACTTTTAGTTGTTTTTCATAAATCCAAAAAAATTGGAACCACCACGGCAGTTTATTTGATTTATTATGGTTTTGTTCGTGCTTTTATTGAAGGGTTGAGAACGGATTCTCTTTATTTCGGTATATTTAGAGTTAGTCAAATTTTATCTTTTGTTTTAATTGTTATAGGAATTTCAATTTTGGTCTATAATATTATTCGTGGGAAATCAAGTAAAAATTCAAATAATTCTTTATAACATTTGTTTGCTTTCTGTTGGTATATTCTCAATTTGGTTTAAAAGTTATTTAACATTGTCTATATGCATATCCGCCTTTTTGATTGGATTTTACAACATTTTTTTTGGATTGTATTACAAGGTTGATAATCATTTTTTAGTTGGTATTTTTCTTTTAAGTTTATCGCCTATTTGTATTCTTTTGTTCTATTTTCCTTTTGACAAAGTGTTTTCATTTTTACTTTTTGCTTTATTTTTGGCATTTCTTGCAACGGGACTTTATTTTAAGGATATAAAATTAAAGAAATTTTCTTTACTTTTATTTATTATTTTTGTATTATGTTTATTGTTTAATATCGGCTTATTTAATTTGGGCGTCTTATTGCTTTTGCTGGCTATTGCTTGTCTATTTTATTTCATAGGGTGGTGCATCAATGTTTAAAATTAAAAATAGTAATAAAATGTTTGATTTTGAAATTGCTCAAATCAAACAATTGAATATTGAAAATGAAAGACTCAAAAAAACTTGTGAAGATTTAAAGTCTGAAAACGAAAGCTTAAAAGATGAAATTAATAGATTGAATGGCAAATCTGATATTATTTCTCGTGCTATTGTTGAAGCTGTTGATAAGGCAAATCAAATAGAAGACACTAGCAAATCTGCTTTACAGTTAGAAATTCAAAGAACCAGGTTGTTATATTTAAAACTTGAAAAAATTTATAATGAACTTTCTAAAAAGTATCCGGAAATTTTAAAAGACGATAGATTTAAGGATTTGTCAGCAGAATTTAAAAATTCTATTATAGATACAAGCAATAAAACTGACTTTAATGAACAGGGAAATAAAAAGTTTAAGAAAATGCTAAAAAGTGTAAAGTCTGGAAATGTTGAGAGTGCTGTTTTGCAAATTCCAAAATCTAGTTCAGGTTTTGACTTTAATGAAGCGTTGCACCCTACTGATGACCTAAAAGATATTTTAAAAGCATTTGATTTAAGCGATAAAAAGAAAAAAATATAATTGTTAAATATTTTTTAAATTTTTCATTTTTAAAATCTTTACCTTTTAGGTAGAGATATTTTTTTAATTAATATGTATTAAATTGCATATTTAATTGTATTTAAAGACATATTGACATAAATTTTTTACTATTTTGTATAACTAAAATAAAATTCTATATATTAATTTAAAAAAATTGAATATATTTTCTTGTTTTGATAGTTTAAATACTATTTTCAATATACATTTTAAAATAATACTATTTTTTAATAATATTTTTAAGTCTGAATATTCTATCTCTATATAATTGTTTTATAAAAATAACATCGTTTACTATTTGCTTCGTTCTTTTAGATTTTATTGATTTGGATATTATTATAGATATCTAATGTGTTACATAAATCTCTAATTGTATTACCCATTTGCTATTTCTATGGCGTCTATTGCTTTTCTTTAAGTTAATATATGTATGTCGTTTTCAATATATATTTTATTCAACATATATATAGATGATATTTGTATATATATCTTTACATATAATATTATTATAAGATCATTAAATGTGTGCATAATGTTGTCTTAGTAAGATTATCAAAGATTAAACTTTATAGCTTATAGACTTGACAAGATTATCAAATGGCAAATATTTAGGTTTAGTCTTAAAATTCTAATGAAAAATCTTTTAAAAAAAATTTGTCAAAATTTAAAAAAAACTTTTTAAAAACTGTTGACACAAATTTATTCTTGTGGTAATATTACCTTGCAACGTCAATGACGGG
>CASFHD010000006.1 GCA_949294455.1 uncultured Christensenella sp. | reverse complement strand
AATATAAATTTTATTTAATTTGTTAATTATTTTAATAATTAATTTAATTTTTTAAAATTTAATATATTTATTTTTAAATTATTTAATTTTTATTTGTTTTTTTATTTTTATTTTAATTTTTTGCTTTTTTTAATTTCAATTTTAATTTTGCAATTTCTTCTCTGAATTTTATAGCACTTTCGAAATCCAAAGCGTTTGCAGATTGTTGCATTAAACCTTTTAACTTTTCAATATTTGAATAAATATCATCTTTTGACATTTTCTTATCATCATCATCGACTCTAATCTTCAAACTATCAACAATATCTTTAACTATTGTCATAGGTTTTGTATTATGCTCTTTGTTATAATTCATTTGAATTTCTCTACGCCTTCTTGTTTCATCAATAGCGCGTTGCATACTAGCAGTAATGTTATCAGCATACATAATTACTTTACTCTCTGAATTTCTTGCTGCCCTACCAATTGTTTGAATTAATGACCTGTCTGAACGCAAAAAGCCTTCTTTATCAGCATCTAATATTGCAACAAGTTTTACTTCTGGAATATCAAGACCTTCACGCAAAAGATTTATACCTATCAAAACATCAAATTCGCCAAGCCTTAATCCGTTTATGATTTGAACACGCTCTAAAGTATCAATATCACTATGAAGATATTTTACTTTAATGCCCGCTTCAGAAAAATAATTAGTTAAATCTTCAGCCATTTTTTTAGTTAGCGTTGTAACCAGCACTCTACCTGAATTTTTTATTGTATTATATATTTCACTTTGTAAATCATCAACTTGTCCATCGGCAGAGCGCACAAAAACTTCCGGGTCTAGTAAATAAGTTGGCCTTATTACTTGTTCTACAACATTATCAGAAATTGATAATTCGTAATCTCCAGGAGTTGCCGAAACAAAAATAACTTGTCCAATTCTTGCATTAAATTCATCAAAATTCAAAGGTCTGTTATCATAAGCAGAAGGCAATCTAAATCCGTAATCAATTAGTGCAGTCTTTCTTGCCCTATCACCATTATACATACCCCTTACTTGAGGCAAGGTAATATGGCTTTCATCAACAAAAAGCAAAAAGTTTTTTGGAAAGTAATCTAACAAAGTAAAAGGAGCATCGCCAGGTTTTCTACCATCAAAATATCTTGAGTAATTTTCAATGCCAGAACAATATCCGAGTTCAGATATCATTTCCAAATCATAATTAACTCTTTCTTTGATTCTTTGTGCTTCAATCAACTTATTTTCTTTTAAAAACTCATTATATCTTATGTCTAAATCATTTCTAATTTCTTGCATTGCTACACGAACTTTTTCATTGCCAACAGAATAATGGGTTGCCGGAAATATAGATGCGTGTTTTAAATTACTTAAAACTTTACCTGTTACTGCTTCAATTTCACAAATTCTATCAATTGTATCTCCAAAAAATTCAACTCTTATCGCGCGTTCAGAACTGTCTGAAGGAAAAATATCAATAGTATCTCCTCTAACTCTGAAAGTTGAACGCTTAAAATCTATATCATTTCTAGAATATTGAATGGAAACTAACCTTCTTATTAATTCATCTCGTACAAAATCTTCGCCTTGTCTTAATGAAATGTGTTGTTTAAAATATTCTTCAGGAGCACCCAAAGAGTATATAGAGGACACAGAAGACACAACAATTACATCACTTCTTTCCAAAAGAGAACTTGTGGCGCTATGCCTAAGTTTATCAATTTCATCATTAATACTCATATCTTTTTCGATATAAGTATCGCTAGCAACAATATAGGCTTCTGGTTGATAGTAGTCATAATACGACACAAAAAATTCAACCCTATTATTAGGGAAGAATTCTCTAAATTCATTACAAAGTTGTGCTGCAAGTGTTTTATTGTGAGCTAAAACTAAAGTAGGTCTGTTTGCCTTAGCAATAATATTTGCCATAGTAAAAGTTTTACCACTTCCTGTAACGCCTTTTAAAACTTGTGATTTTAATCCGTCTTGAACACCTTCGACTAATTTATCTATTGCTTGTGGTTGATCGCCCGTTGGTTTATATTTAGATATTAGTTCAAAATTTCTATATTCCATAAATCACCTAAAAAATATAATTTTAACAAGACCCGCAATAATACCAGACATAACAGCCAACACAGCAGTTTTGATAACAGCATTTTTGATACTACGCTTATCATTAGAAAGTTCTCTATGAAAAGCCTCTCCCTTTATTTTCAAAGACACACAATAATATGGTTCACCTTTTTTATCAGTTTTATAAAGTTCTATATAATTGTCATACGAAAGATTAGTCATTATTTTATCCAACTCGTCTGTGAATATGATATATCTATCACTAGCATACGAAATAACATCACGAGGATTAATAAGCATTGATTTTTTCCCCGTGCAACTTTGATAAACATATTCCATAATATATTTTTCTTTTCTAGTTAACATAACGACCTCAATATAAGTTTATCAAATAACTTGAATTTAAGCAAGAGGCAAAAGATAAAAAATCAAATTTCCTAAAAATGCCCCGCAAAAAGCACAAATACCTACAATAAAAAAGACAAAAAGATTTTTTTTATTTTTAACCTTTAATTCAATAAGATTTTCATCTTCTGGGGTAACGGTATCATTAAAAAACTTTAAAATTTTATAACAGACATTTTGGTCATCAAAGAATTTAACATCTACAAAACCATTATTTTCAAGACTTTCAAGCCAAGATTCAATATCTTGAATTTGGACATTATCCAAAGATTTCTGAATATCTGCAGTTGATACAATTTTGTATTCACTAGTTGAATTAAAAGTATTTAATACTTCTAAAAGTTTATTTTCTGACATATTTTTCTCCATAAATAGATTTTATCTCTTGTAAAATAAAATTAAAGGCTTCATCATAAGGTTCATCTGTTTCAAGATTTACACCAAGGTCTTTCAATAGTTCTACAGTAGGTTTTGAATCACCTGACTTTAAAAAATTCAAATATTTTTCACTAAATCCTACATCTTCATAAATTTTTTTAGAAATAGCGATAGCAGATATTAAACCTGTTGCGTATTTATGAACATAAAATGGCGTATAAAAGTGAGGTATTCTAGCCCATTCATATTTCAATTCGTCTGGCAAAATTAATTTTTCACCATAATAATCTTTATTCAATTCATAATATTTATTAGACAAATCTTCGTGCGTTAAAATTTCTTTTTTCTCTAGTTTGTTATGGACAAAATCTTCAAATTCAGAAAATAAAGTTTGTCTAAAAATAGTTGACCTAAATTTATTTAAAAGTTCAAATAGATATACCTTTTTTTCCTCTTTAGTTTTTGCCTTTGCAGATAAATATCTGTACAATAACATTTCATTAACAGTACTAGCAACTTCCGCCGCCATAATAGTGTAATTACAAGTGTAAATAGATTGATATTCATTAGAAAACTCACTGTGCAAAGTGTGACCCATTTCGTGAATAAGAGTATATACACTATCTAAATTTCCATTAAAGTTCATAAGTATTACAGATGGAAGTCCATAAACACTCGAACTATACGCACCCCCACGCTTGTTTTCGTTTGGCATATAGTCGATTTTATTTTGAGACAATTTTTCATCTAATTTAGAAAGATATTCTTTACCTAAAATTTTTAAAACATCTCTTATAATATCTATGGATTTTTCAACAGTAAATTTTTCGTCTGATTTTTTTAAACTTACAAATAAATCATAATAAGCAAAATCATCTAGTCCCATTTCTAATGCCTTAATATCAACAAGACGCTTTAAAATAAATGAGTTTTTTCTAACATTTTTAATCAAAGTATCATATACACAAATAGGTTCTTCTTCATCAAACAATTCACTTTCTTTAACTGAATTAAACTTTGATAGAATAGAAAAAAATATATCCTCTTGTACATCTTTTAATAAAGTATTAGTAAAAGTTTTTATAAATTTACCATAACCAGACATAATAGATTTAAACCCACATTCACGAACCAATCTGTCTTTCGATTGAACTAAATTAGAATACTCCGCCTCACTAACTTCAATAGAATTTCCATTGCTATCTAAAATGCTATCAAATTTTAATTCACTGTCTGACAAAGTTTTGTAAATAGAGGAACTAGCACCTAAAAAATTAGACATTTTAGATATTAAAATATTATCACGCTTATCTATTTTGTGCGATTTTCTACGCTTGATATCTTCTAATATTTTCTTATATGGCGCAAAATTAAAATCGTCAAAAAGTTCTTGTAGATATTCATCGCTAAAATCCAGCATTTCAGGAGAGATAAAAGCTGTTGCTTCACTGATTTTGCTTGATAAAATCTCTAATTTATTATAAAGTTTTATATTTTCCAAATCCCCTAAATCTGTATTATAATTATTGTAAATATAAAAAGATAACTTATTTGCAACCATATCAAATTCATAATCAAATTTTAAATAGGACAAAAAAACATCTTTTTTATTTAACTTGCCTTCAAATTTTTTAAATTCATAAATAGATTTATTTAAAAAATCAAAATCCTTATCAATTTCGTCTTTACTTTTGTAAAAATCCAAATTCCACAAATACTTTTTATCGATTTCACTTCTTTTTTTCATAAATCCTCCAAATAAAGTGTACTTATATTTCCATATTTTGTCAATTAATCAAATATAAAATAAAATTCTACTATTATTATACCCCAAAAAAAAGATAACAAATCTTATTTTATTATTAATGATAAAAAAAAGTCAGTTGGTTAAATACACCAATCTGGCTTTTGAATAGACTTGTAAACATTATAATAACTCTCATCAAAAGTTTCAACACCTACATATTCGCAATTTGCATTACCTTTAAAGAATGCTAATTGCGCAACCACGCTATATTTTTCAGTTCTAGTAATGGATTTAAAATAACCCTGTTTGTTAACTGTGAAAGATACCTCTATTGAAGTAAATGTTGGTCCCACATCATTGACAAACCCTTCAGAATTTAGAACTATCATTTTTTTATAATTATCAAGTGAAGGGCTATCAAGATTAAGTTTAAAAGTATATTTATAACCGTTTGAAAATTTACTAAACTTAACAGTGCTAAAATTAATATTAGATTCATCAATGTTATAAATCATTTCATTAGGCAACACCAACATCGAAGATTTATAACTTTCAATATCAACAGAAGAAGCAGTCATATTTTGCAAATTAGATTTTTTATCAGATTCTTTGTAATACACTTGATTAGATTTTGTATCGACATAAGTATTAGTATATCTGTTCACGAACCCTGTAACATCATTTGACTGTTTGACTCTACCATTACTATCCATCTGAGTTTCAAATAAAATATTTTGTTTATACCCCAGTGTAACTATATTCAAACTAGCATTTGTTTTACTTAAATAACCCTTATAATTGTTGACAATTTCTCCTGTATAAAGACCATATGCATAATTCCAAGCCTCTAAAACAGTATCTTTAGAATAAACAATACCATTAGTTTCTGTTGTAGAATCTTCACCTAATATTTCATCACCTAAATCACTAGATATATCACTGTCAGCATCAGCACTAATGTTTATATTATTATCATTAGACATAGTATTTGCCACAATAAATAAAGCAATTACAACCACTAAAAAACAAGCAACAATATTAACATATTTTTTTGATAAGAATTTTGATTCAAATTCATCTGTTGTAAAATCCGACTTCATAAACGCCTACCATAAATCCCACGAAGGTTTTGTTTTGTCTGATGAAATATATTTATCATTATAATCAGGGTCAAAAATTTCTGTATAATTAGCGGTACACGTAGCAATGCCTTTGTAAACAGCTACCTTTGCATTCATAGTGTAAACTTCTTTTCTAGAAATTTTATAAAAATAACCTTTAGAATTAATCCAAACTTCAAATTCTACGCTTTTAAATTCAGGCATACTTCCATCTGTATAAGACGCACCATTTCTTTGAATTTTCTTAACATAATCTTTAGTCGAAGCAATAGGGTCAACTGAGAAAGAATATTTGTAATAACCTTTATCTATACTAAATTTTACGCTAGACGCCACAAGAGTAGAAGAATTTACAATAATAGGGAAACCATCAGGAGTATTTCCTTCAGCTGAAGCATATTCTTCATAAGTCCTTTTTTCTTTCACACCGTCATTAATCGACCAAATAGTGTTAGACTTGCTATCCGCATACACTTCAGCCTCAACCACTGTAAAACCAGTAGATTTAGTATATTGATATACATTTTTATTGCTATCCATTATTGATTTAGTGTTAAATTGTTGTGTAGGAATAAGTCCGCTAGGTAAACCTTCAGCCGTAATAACCAAAGAACCTGTCATACTACTTTGTCTTCCATAATAAGTTTCTTTAGAAGTACCGGTAAGATATGCCATAGCATAATTCCAAGCATCAAGCAAAGTATCCTTTGAATATTTAATGCCTGTGTTAGTGTTGGTATTATCTTCACTTCCCGCTACAACATCACCTTCAACTTCTTCTACAACTGAATTACTGTTAGCATCAGCAGATGATGAAAGATTACTTCCAAAAGCCTGTATTCCCACCAAAAGCACAATAACACCTACCATACAAATAGATAGTAAGTTTAAAACTAACGATTTTTTAGATTTTCTTTTATTAATTTTATCAGATTTATATGTAGATTTATTAACAGTTTTTTCAACGGTGTTTGTAGTACCACATTTATGACAAATCACAAATTGGTCATCACCAAATTGTAAGGTTTCCCCACAACACTTACAAGACATACTATTAAATTCCATATTAAACTTTCACCTAGTAGGCTACTTACCTTTTATATATATTAAATTTTACTTAAATTCGACATAAACATTCAAGATATAATCTCAAATGACATAAATATGCAGACATTAATTTATATTCAAACAATCAAAAAAATATTACAGCCGTCTACATATAGTCAATATAATAACACACAATATCAAATTTTGCAAATATTTTTTTAAAAATTTAGTAAAAATGATTGACTTTTTCTTTAAAATCTGATTTATTACAAAAATAAAAGCAAAATAAATACTAAATATAGAACAAATGTTTAATAAACAATTTTTTAAAAAGTCAAGCAATTTAATAAAATAAATAAAAAAAATCGCAACATTTTTTCAAATTAATTTAAAATATAACATTAAATAATTATTTAAACTTAATGCTATATTTTTTGTTTATTTAATTTTAATAACAATACATTTTTATTCTTTATAATAGTTAATATTGATACATATTTATAAAGTTTATAGTATTATTCTTATGTTTAATCATATTGATTGATTTATATAAAAAAGTGCTCTCATAACTTTACAATATAAAAGCACTAATCTTTTAAGAAAATGCTAAGTCTAACGCTTGATATTGTTAGAATTCTTAATTCGTTCATATTTTACTAAACTATAGCCTATAAATACTCCTAATGCACAAAGCAGTAATCCTGATATTATATCAACTCCAACCATAATACCTCCGTTTGCCCAAGACTTATAAACTGAAATCATATCTGGACTGATTGCCATAGATATAATTGAGCCAAGTGAAAGGCCTAATATAACAAACCATGTTGAATCTTTAGCAATTTTAAAAAGGTTTGATAGAAGTTTAGAAAATGTGATTAGACCTAATACAAATCCCACAATTAAACAACCATATACAGCAAAAATCATAGGATTAGCCTTCCAAAAAGTCATACTTACCGAATTTAAAAGTGGAGTAAAATAACCAAAAGCCATCAAAATTGCAGTAGCAGAAAGTCCTGGAACAATTTGAGTTATTGCAACGACATAGCCCAAAAAGACAAATAATATTGCTTTAAAAATATTAAAATTTTCGACTACTTTTAAACTGTTATTTGATAAAGAACTGCTATCTGTAATAAAATTAGATGATATACTAATCGCTATAGGTATAATAAGCCCTATAATAAATAATAACCATAATGTCTTTGTTGTAGATATACCTTTTGCTTCATCTTTAACACCTGGATATGCTCCCGCCATCAATCCTATAAACAAAGCCACTGTTGCAAAAGGCAAAAAATTTAACATTTGTTTTATAGTAATAAAACCAAACACTACCCCAACAAAAGCCCCAACAATTATAGGCAAAAGAAATAACAAACATTTAATAAATCTTTTAAACAGATTTGATAGACAATACAACAAGTGATTATAAAGCCTAAAAATAATTGCAATAGTACTGCCACTAACACCTGGCACAATAACTGCAAGCCCGATAAAAAATCCAAGAATTCCACTTTTAAACATTGATTTTTTATTATGACCATTTAGAACATCTTTTTCAACTATATCTATATTTTCCATATACACCTAAACTCAGTAATGTATGTATAATAACATAAAATTATTACAATTCAAAACAAATTGCAATAAATACAAAACATTTAATAAAATTAAAAATATTCGGTAATTTTTTTCATTATCAATAATTTAAAATCTAGAAATAAAATATAATTAAAGAATATAATTTAGTATATTTAATAATTAGATAGTTTATAGTATTAAATGCTTTTTACATTTAAATAATGTATGATATATTCAAAGATTGTTTGATATATTAAAGATTATTTGATATATTATTAAAATTTAATGACATATTTATATATTTAATATCTTTGTAAATATTGAAATTATTGATAGACTGATAATTTAAAAAAAATAATAGTATAAATGTTATAAATCAATATACTTGTATGCTTGCAAAAATAAGAATAATATGATAAACTGACCTAGATGCAGAGATGTCAGAGTGGTCGAATGTGCTGGTCTCGAAAACCGGTAAGGTGAAAGCCTTCGGGGGTTCGAATCCCCCTTTCTGCGCCAATATTTTTTAACAAAATCAAATTATAAAATAACTCAATTTTTTATATAGCAAAATTACATTCACAAACATAAAAATATGCGAATTTGTTGTGTTTTTTTGTTATAAATTTTTTTTAATTATTTTTTTGGAACACTTGAAAAAAAAAAAAAAATAGTGCTAAAATTATTCTATAAGTGCAATTTGCACATGGGAGGAAAAATGAAAAGAAAAATTTTAGCAGGTGCTTTAGCATTAACACTATTAGGCGGTGGAGCACTAACATTATCAGGTTGTAAAAATGATACAACTCAAGAACAAACTATTACTAATGAGCAAGCCTACACTTTATTTGTTAATTCTTACACTTCTCTAGTTCAGAATGTAGATGGAATAGCAAATAGTCTAAAATCTACACTTGTAGCAACCACTTCAACCACAGATGGTGATATTGACCCTAGCAGCAACACCAATTACGTAATTTATAATTACAAAAATGATAGTCAAGAAAATGTCGAATTGAGGTTATATAAAGATATGGAAGGAAATATAACAGGTCAAGAAGCTTTATGTGTATATGAAGAAGGCAATGAACCTAGCACATACTATGTTTATCACTCTTCTTTATCTGATGATTCTGTTTCAATTAACAAAGAACCTTATACAAATTCATTTATGACTGATAGTATCATATCTTCTATGGATTATGAAATCTTAAATTGCGAATTTACTAATGAAAATTTAACAACATTTACACTTGATAAAAACAAAAATATGAACTTAGTATTAGAAACAACACTTAATACCTATGATAGCGAATTACAAAAGAATGTAACGAGTACTATAAATTTTGAAGCAAAATTAGATTCAACAGGAAGACTGCTAGGTTATCATAAAATTATTGAACAAACAACTGATGATGGCGAAGTTCTACCTACTATAGAAATGACTATAACCTTAGAATATGGTTTGTCAGATGAAACAATTGATTTTATTAATACATATACATATTTAATGAAAGGTGTTGCAGATAATCAATAAATTTTAATATAAAAAATAATGGAACTATCCATTATTTTTTTGTCATCAATCATAAAATTTTTAAAATTATTAGACTATATTAAGACTAAAAAGGTTATTTATAAATGGAAAATTTTTATATTTTAAACTTAACTCAAATAAATAAAACTACATATATATTTGCAATTATAGTTTTCACGTTAACATTTATAATAAAACTTCCCATAAAGGACAAAACAAAGACACTTAGTGAAGAAAAACGAAAAGCTATAAATTCTATTATAATTTTAATACCTATAACTTTGTCAATAACAATCAACATATTATATTTTTATCTGACAAATAATAAGTTAATTTTTAATGAAATCTTAAAATATTCAATTAACACGTATGTTATAGACACAATAATATATGCATTATACTCAAGATTAAAAATTATAATAAAAGGAATAAAAACAAATGAAAATATAAAAATTTCTTATGATAATAAATCAATTGATAACAATAGTTCTAAAATAATAAATAACAATAATCAAACTGTAATATTTAACAATATAATTAGTGATTTTTACAGATTAATGAAATACATCAAACGTTTAAAAAAATGATAGAATTATAAGTTATAATAAAAACCGCATTATAAACATATTTTCCAACTTTTTAGGAAAATTAATAAATAACATTAGTAATGATAAACATAAAAAAATAAATAGATTCAAAATAAAAATTAATTATTCTTTATCGTTTTTTTGTTTTTTTAACGCGATTTTTGTAAAAAACTTATTTAAACCATTATTTATTCTGTCTGCATTTTTATATGCAATAATAAAGGCAATTATTGACAAGACTGCTAGTACGGCCAAAACAATAAGTCCCCACCCACGATATGGAATAATTTCACCTGACATAAAGAATAAAGTAGCGACAATTCCTATAGGCTTGCAAATAATTTGCATTAGAATAAAATTTCTCCAACTGATTTTAGTAATCCCTGCAACCGAGCAAAGTAAATCATCTGGAAATAACGGAAGCAAGAACATAAAAAAGAAAACGACATTTTCTTTACCTTTTGACTTTTGTAGATATTTGTCAACAGTATGTTTGTCTCCAGCAATCCAATTAACAAAAGGACGACCAAACCATCTACCCAAACCAAATGCCAAAATTGAACCTATGAACGAACCTATAAATGAATAAACAAAAGATAAAAAAGGACCAAACAACAAACTACCTGCAAGGATAGTTATAGCACCAGGAATAGGAATAAAAGTAACTTGCAAAAAAGAAACTAAAACAAAAACTAATGGACCCCACGCTCCAGTCTTACTAATTTCATCTCGAAGTTCTTCTTTAGTTAGGTCAAGGTATCCCATTTTTTTAAATACCAAATAACTCACTAAAATAATAACCCCTACGATTAATAGAGAAATTAAAATTCTTATAATTATACCTTTAATTTGTTTTTTTTTATTTGTGTCCATCTTATCCTTTGTATCTTTTGTAAAAAACAAAAAATTATAAGTAAATTATATAATATAAAATAATTACGTAAATTTAATTATAAAAATGCAATATATGGCAACAAAAAAGATATTAAATTTCTAGTGTAAGATTTGATTTATCTTTTTTTAATTGTCTCTTTTCGTAGAACCATTTAGCCAATTCATTCAAATCATCAAAATTCTTTAAAAATTCAGAAAAATTTCCATTAACGTTACTATTATAATAAATACTTAACAGCCGAACATAAGTTAACCAATAAATAGGATTAGTAACTATCAATTTGTTAATATCTGAAATCAACTTATTATCATCTACATTGTTTTCTAAAATATACTCTTTTAAAATATAGAGTTTTTTCATCACTTTAGTGGGCATTGTCTTTATTAAATCAGATAATTCAACAACAGTCTGTTTTTTATCATTGTCATTATATGACCAAAAATAATCTCCTGAATACTTAAATTGTTGTAAAAAATCTTCAGTATTTTTCACTCTTGAAATACATTCATTTAACAAATTCATAACATCACCTTAAATATTTATAATATCATTTTAAACCAAGAAAGATTTTATTGTCAATGAATATTAATTAAAAAAAATAAATTTATTAAAATACGACAAATGATCTTTAAAATAAACATAAATTTAACAAACTTACCAAACTGAAAACATATAATTTATCAATCCTCAATATAGAATATTTGTAATTAAAACTTATATTTTTAATCTTGCTAATAAAATTATAGATTTAATAG
Source organism: uncultured Christensenella sp. (assembly GCA_949294455.1). Taxonomy (GTDB): domain Bacteria; phylum Bacillota; class Clostridia; order Christensenellales; family UBA1242; genus CASFHD01. Next base: position 39,114 of record CASFHD010000006.1, on the reverse strand, counting down.
TTTATTATAAAACAATTATAATAATAAAAAATACTGAATAAAAATTTAAAATTTATTAAAAATGCTTTTAACAGTATAATTACAACACATTATTGCATATACACTCAAATATTAATGAAAAAAAATATACTACATAAATAATAAATCATAAAATATAAAACAATAAAAATTTTATTTTATAAGGATAACATATTAGATAATTTTATAAGGTATAGCATTTTTTTAACTTTTGTAATCTATCTCATATTAAAATATAGATATATACTAAAACATATTATGAATTATATAAGAACAATAAAAATTGACAACAAAATAGATATTTGATATAATTTAGGAATGCGGATATGGCGAAATGGCAAACGCGCTAGATTCAGGTTCTAGTGGATAACACCTTGCAGGTTCAACTCCTGTTATCCGCACCAGACAAGAATAAAACGAACCTTGAAAACTCAAAGTCCGTTTTATTTTTTAATAATGTTTGGTTTGGCATTAAAATTTACTTATTTCATAAATAATCTTTTATTTACATATAACATCTTCTTTCTTGTTTTGCTAAAAATTATTCAATAAAATATCATTTTTTAGGCTTCTCTTGATATTTTCATAAAACAATTATAGCATATTTTTTTATTTTGTATAGCTTTCTAATGTAAAAATGAAATATACAACCTTTTAAGAATCTATTTTTCAAAAACTTATTTTTAAAGAAATTTGAATTGTTAATAATTTCACTATTAAGTAATGTATTATAAAAACATTTAGGTTAAAATCTAAATTTATTTAGATAATTATTAAAAATTTGTTTAATTTTGTTTTCCTCATTACTCCCATTGGTTTTTAATCTTAACAATGAAATATTACACTTGTTCAAAATTGAATCTTTTAGCTCGTCCTTAATCTGTTGTTCCTTATTATTTTCATGGAATTCAACACCATCGACTTCAATTATACAAACTATATCTTGATTAACTTTATCTTTAATTAAAAAGTCAACACTACAATTATTTTTTATATAAGTTAATTCGTCTTCACTGAATATTTCCAAATTTCTTATAATATCTTTTACTTTTACTTGCTCTTGAATCGTAAATTGTTTATATTCCTCAAACATAATTAGCTTATCAAGCAACACTCTTAATAATTTTTCAGAGTAATGATTGCTTTTACTTGAGCAATTTACTAAAATTTTGTTTCTTTCTATTTCTTTTGACTTATACAAATAATCAAAGATAGAAATACATTTACTTTTAAATAAATTTTCATTCATTGATTTATAAGAAATATAATTTATTAAATCATGTATTTCTTTACCTTTACTTTCAAATGCTTTTTCATTTGTTACTAATATAAATTTTTCTTTTGCTCGAGACACCGTTACATTGAGCATATTTGGATTGTCAACAAATGTAATTTCACTTGTTGATGCTTTGTTGTCCAGAACAGAAGAAAAAATTATAACATTTTTTTCTCTACCTTGGAACTTATGTATTGTATCACATTCAATATCTGAATATTTGCGCTGCAACTTATCGGCTTGTAGCCTATATGGGCATATAATACCAATTTCATTATGATCAAGATTTCTATACTTATTTTCATTAAGTATTTCGTCAATCACATCAATTTCTCTTTGATTATAAATACCATTTTGCATCCCATGATTTATTCTTCTCATATGATTTTCATTAGAAGTAAAAAATATATCAAGGGATTGTTTTTCCCTATTTGTAGTAAAAGGAATTAGTTGATTATTATAATATTTCAAATTACAGAATCCAATAATTGTTGGATCACATCTATAATGTTCTAAAAGAGTGGTTACGACATCAGGATATATCTTCATAAATGAAGTAATTAAACTTTCTTTATTACTATCAAAGACATTATCAAAATTGCATATTGTTTTATATTTTTCTATTGGAGGAAGTTGTTTATCATCTCCGACAATTACTAAATTTTTACATTTATTTAAAAGCGGAATTGTAGATGGTATGGTAACTTGAGAAGCCTCATCAATTATAACATAATCAAAAATATATTCTGATTCAATTGAACTCATAAAAGATATTGCTGTAGATATTATAATGGGATATCTTCTTATGAATTGAGAAAACCTTTTTTTGTAATCTTTTTGAGTAAATTTTAAATTAAAATTGATATTTTTACTAATGTAGTCACTTAAAAGTTTCTTAGATAGTGTTTTATATTCTAAAACTAATTGTTCTTTATCTTTTAAAGGTTCTTTTAATTCTTCCAATTCCTTTGACATTTCTACTAATTTTAATGTGTAATATTTATATTCAAGAGAAGTGAGAATTTGTTCTCTGTTTTTTGCTTTTATTAATGCTTTTTTAAATCCATATTTAATAATTAACTTTAACCAAAGAAAAAAATGTAAACTTTTTCTCTTTAGTATCATCTTGATATCTTGTTACATATTTGATTAATGATTGAGAATTTCTAAATTTATATTGATTAACATTAATTAAATTTTCATGATTTAATTTTTCATAATACAGTTTTTCAAATTTAATAGCTTCAATTTCTTCATTTAAACTTTTAGATTTATTTTCTCTATCAAAAAGTTTTTCCAAATCAGGCAATTTTTTAAGTGAAATATCATATTTTCTAGGTTAGTTGTTTGAAATGTTGCAGTTTTATTGCTAAAAAATTCTGATTTTCTATCTCCATTACCTAAAGAAGCAAAAATCACTTCATAACCATTTTCCCTTAATTTTTTTTCTATACTTTCTATAGCAGTATAGTTTGAAGAAATTATTGCAATACTTTTACCTCTAATTATAAGATTGCAAACTAAATTTAGTATGGTTTGAGTTTTTCCTGTCCCTGGTGGTCCTTTAATTATGCTAATTTTATTGCTAAGAGCAGATCTGACTGCTTTAAGTTGAGAATAATTGAAATCAAAAGGACAAATTATGTTATCTTCAAGTTTGTTTTCATTATTTAATTTGTTAATATAAAAATATAAAACGCTATTTGGATTGACAACAAGATTATCATATTGAAGGCACATCATATTTGATATTGTATCTATATCGGTCTCGCATGCACAAGATTTCCAATAATTAAATTTTTATCATCCTCTAAAAATTTGTAAAATTCAATATCTTTTGACTTGCATATAAAACTATATCCATTTACGCAAAATACTTTATAGAATTTTTTATCGCAAATATCAACATAAACATCTACTTTTGTAATATCAGACTTAATTTTTCCTTTGTATAAAATCGTATAATTGGCTAAATTAACACATCCTTGTTTTTCTAGTATCATAACATTATCAAATTTTGCTGGATATATTTTCCCACTATTGAAATATAACTTGTAAGACTTTTTATTTATAATTAAACCTCTAATTTTTTCGGTAATATCTTTAAACTCGTTTTCGTATTGTTTTTTAAATAAAATAAGCTTATTTTTTATATTCATAGATTAATTATAACATACTTAGTAATTAATTAAAAATTAGTTTTATGAATTTCGTAATTTTTCTCTTTTGTTAACTTTTTATAGCTTTAATATTAGATCTTCAACAATATTATCAACATCTTTCAATTTATATAATCGTATTGAAAGTTTATTGGTTTTATCTCTCATTTCTTTTAAAATACTAAGCCATCTTAAATTTTCTTGACATAAAAATCTTCAACAAAACTAAGATTATCATGATTTCGTATTGAATTTTTGCTGTGAGAATAACCAAATCCTAATTTTTTTGCAAGTTCAATTGATGCTATATTTTCGTGAAAAGCAGAGTATTCAACAGTTTTTATATTATGACTTTTACAATAGTCTAACAATGCAGTTAAAACTTGTTTCCCATAACCTTTGCGAATAAAATTTTTGCCGATACAAAGACCGATGTTTTTTAAAGTGTCATCTTCTTGTAAAAAAGTTAAAAATCCAATAGGAACTTTAGTTAATTTCTCATGAACAAAAAACAATTCAAGGTTAGATTCCTGCCACGATTTAAGGCGCTTTTTAGTCCATTCTATTTCATCACTTGCTCTCCAAAGCATATATTTTGCAGTTTCGCTTTGACTAAAAACATTTTGATGTATTTTTTCTATTTCTGCCTTTGAAATGTCCGTTTTTAATATTAAGTCTTTTGTTTCAATCTTCATAAACTTCTCCAATTTTTACCGAAAAGCACTTGCATAATATTTTCATATTTGTTTTTAAAAGTTTTTTTAGTTTTATCACTTAAATCGTCAAAATCTTTTTGAAATCCTTGAATGAGCATATCTATATCATTTAAAGTCATTTTCCCCATAGTTAAAGTCGTAAAGAAAATCATTGGAATATTATCAAAATGAGCAAGTATATCGCCATCACACATGCATATTTCTTCTATATTTTCAGCATTTTTAGAACTCCTATGATGTAAAACACAATTCATAACTCTTTCTTTTTTGTCCTGAGGATAATTTAAGCTTGTTAAAATTTCCATTGCAATTTTCGCACCCTGAATGTGGTGATCTGCCTTTGTTCCAACATTAGAAACAAGTGCAATATCGTGAAATAATGCACCAAGTTCTGCAATCTCTTTATCTGTGCCATAAGCATTTGCAAGTTTTATTGCCTCATCAACCACAAACTTAATATGATTATTCCAAAAATCATAACTATCAATTTTCTCAATATAATCTTTATTTCTTTTTAATAATTCATTTTTTACATCTTCAACAATACTCATTTTTCTACTTATTTATGGTTCCATCTCTCGGATTTAACTGATTATAGCATAAATATAGCAATTAATCTATTGTTATGATAAATTTTCGTCATTTTGTAAAATTTATCTGCATCTAAAATCATAAATTTTATCATTAAAATTTATTTATCCCCTATTGTCGTTTGGTTAATCCAAAAACCTCATGCAAATAACTTCAATCCGCACCAAAAAAATAAAAAAATATTTGAATAACATATTGTTATATTCATTAAAATATGATAGAATTCAAACAGGTAAAAATATGAGTAACGAAGAGTTTAAAATAATAAGGATAATATATAAATATACTAAAGAGTTTGAAATAGACAAAAACAAAATAGAATTTATAATTTCAATATCGCACCCATTTAAAGTGCCATCTAACATTAATAAACAAGACTGTAAAAAAATATTATCAGAAATATATAAAACTATTACGCATAATTATAAAAAAATAGATGATACAAATAACGATTTTATGCGGACTATAGAGTTTCTTCTTGAGTCGTATAATTTTGATAAACAAGATTCAACAATTTATGGTTATAAGGCTACCTATTACCAAGGAATTTGTGTCCCTACATCTAGGACAAAAGACATTCCCAAGATTGACGGAATTACAGATTACTACATAGGTAATTCAATTTATGGATTTGAAAACAATTTGCATAATGGTAATGAAGAATATGTAATAGATTTAGATTAACTAATAAAACAATATTATTAATTAAACTGCCAATCTAAAAATAAATAAAAGAAAACTAAGAAAATTTTAAAAAGTAAAAATTGACAAAAAATAGTAGTTATGATACAATTTTAATTCAAAAGGAGAAAAAAATGTTTAAATCAAATGAATTAAGTTATTTATATCAAACAATATCAGAAAATGACAGATTAATTGAAGAAATTAAAAAAATAATGGTATTTATTCCTAATAAAATAAAATATTTAGATGAGTATTTAAAAAATGGGAATGTGACTAATTTTGATGCTTTTTGCTTATATTATAATTTAGATACAGCTTTAACCGAATTAGTAGATATAGACTCTAACAACTTAAAACTTTATAAAGACAAACTTAACGAAATTTTTAATGAATTTCTAAAAAATCTTAATAATACTGTTAGTGGTTACAATATAAGTTTATAATTTTATTTGAAAAGCAATATAACACAAATAACATAATTAGTTTCTAGTACGCTATTTTTAGTAAAAAAACTAATAAATGTAATACCATTGGAATTAGCAAAACAAAGAAAAGGGAACTAAGCACTAAAAGTAAAGTTCCTTTTTCATATTTGATTCAAAAATAACTGACTAAATGTATATTTTCAAACAAATACTTATAAATTTTTAACTTGTAAATTAAAAGCAAAAAAAAACCTACTATTGTAGGATTTTTTTATATAAGTTCAACAATAACCATATCTGCGTTATCGCCTTTTCTTTTCCCAATCTTTAAAATTCTAGTATATCCACCACCTATACCGTTTTCCTTATTTCTAGCAGCATATTTAGGAGCATATACATTAAATATTTTTTCGATTAAAGGATTTTGAACATTATCTAATCTAGCGATGTAATCAGCCTTCTTTTCTCCAGGTAATCTGTCTTCCTTAACAGTGTAAAGTTTAGATATTAACTTTCTTCTTGCAGCCAATTTCTTAGGACCATCATTAATAACTTCTTTTGTTGTTTTATTGCCTTTATCATCAACAACAGTTTTATTTACAGTAACGACATCTTCAAAACTGTTAATAGCAAGAGTCAAAAGTTTTTCAGTATAACTTCTCAAAGATTTAGCTCTAGCTTCAGTTGTTTTAATTTTACCTTTCATAAGAAGGTTAGTTGCTTGATTGCGCAATAAAGCTAATCTTTCACTGCTAGGTCTACCTAATTTCTTAACTCTCATTTAGCACTCCTTAAATTAATATTTTTCATTATCATCGATGTTAATTCCGTAAGATTCCATTTTCTTAATAACTTCTTCCAAAGACTTAGCACCCATATTCCTAACTTTTAGCATATCACTTCTAGTTTTCTTAGCCAAGTCGCCAACAGTAGCGATACCAGCTCTTTTCAAGCAATTATATGAACGAACGCTTAACTCCATTTCTTCAATAGTTTTTTCATATAACTTAGATTTTTCATCTTCTTTTCTAGCAATTAAAATATCTTTATCAGCCATAGAAGCAACAAGGTCAACAAACATTTTCATATAATCGTTCATAAGTTTAGCACTCAAAGCGATTACTTCTTTTGCATCAATAGTACCTCTAGTTTCAACATCTAACACTAATTTATCAAAATTCATACTTTGACCAACTCGAGCAGGGGTAACCTCGAAATTAACCTTTTTAACAGGTGTGAATAGTGAATCAATAGCAATAAAATCAATTTCATCAGAGAAATTTCTATTGAAACTAGCGTTTTCATAACCTCTACCATTGCCTACAAAAAGTTGCATATCTAGTTCAGCACCTTCATCAAGAGTACAGATGTAAAGGTCAGGATTTACCACAGTAACTTCATCGTTAGGTTCAATATCTCTAGCATAAACTTCACAAGGGCCAACTTTAAAAAGTTTTAAAACGGTTTTAAAATCATTAGAATCGTTACTAGACTTTAAAGCCAAATTTTTAATATTCAAGATTATATCAGTAACATCTTCCTTAACGCCTTTAACTGTAGAAAATTCATGTAACACATTACGAATTTTAATACCTCTAACAGCGGTACCAAATAAACTTGATAAAAGGATTCTTCTAAGAGCATTACCTATAGTAATACCATAGCCTTTTTCAAGGGGTTCGACTACAACCTTAGCAGTACTTCCATTATCAAATTCTTCTAATTTTAATTTTGGTTTTTCAATTTCCAACATAAACCAATCCTCCTATTATCTAGAATACAATTCAACAATCATATGTTCTTGTATGTTATAGTCAATATCTTCTCTTGCAGGTAAAGACAATATTTTGCCAGATAAGTTGTCAGAATTGAATTCCAACCATTTAGGCATAACAACTTTAGAACCTTTAACATCAGTGAAAATACCATTAGAAGTTTTATTATCTTTAACAGCGATAACATCACCGACCTTCACGATAAATGAAGGGATATTAACTTTTCTACCATTAACAGTAATGTGACCATGGTTTACGATTTGTCTAGCATGAGTTCTTGATTTACCAATACCCATACGATAAACTACATTATCAAGCCTACATTCTAAAAGTTGTAATAATTTTAAACCAGTAGACTCTTTGCTTTTAGCCGCTCTTTCATAGAAAATTCTAAATTGATCTTCAAGCATACCGTAAATTCTTTTAAGTTTTTGTTTTTCGCGAAGCTGAACAGCATATTCTGATAATTTCTTTTTACCAGAACCATGTTGACCAGGAGCGACAGGGCGTTTAGCGAAAGGACATTTGTCAGTCATACACTTTTCGCCTTTAAGGTTCAATTTAACACCTTCTCTACGACAAAGACGACAATCTGGACCAGTATATTTTGCCATATAATAACTCCTTTTAAACTCTTCTTCTCTTAGGTGGTCTGCAACCATTGTGAGGGATAGGTGAAACATCTTTAATCATAGTAACACCAATTTCACAAGTGCCAATAGCTCTAATAGCAGATTCTCTACCACTACCAGGTCCTTTAATTATAACAGCGACCTTAGTAATACCAGCATCTTTAGCTTTTTTAGCAGCAGTTTCCACAACTTGTTGAGCTGCAAAAGGTGTACTTTTTTTAGCACCCTTATAACCTAAACTTCCTGCACTACTCCAAGAAATTAGGTTACCAGCAGCGTCAGTGAATGAAACAATAGTATTATTGAAAGAAGCTTGAATATAACATCTACCTTCTCCAATATTTCTTCTAACTACTTTTTTCTTACTTTCTTCTTTTTTTGTAGCCATTTAATTAACTCCTTACTTCTTCTTATTTGCTATGGTTTTTCTAGGACCCTTACGAGTACGAGCATTAGTTTTAGAACTCTGACCTCTAACAGGCAAATTAGCCTGATGTCTCATACCGCGATAGCACCTAATTTCTTTAAGTCTTTTAATATTCATTGCGACATCACGTCTAAGTTCACCTTCAACAGTATAATTAGCTTCAATGAACTTTCTTAAAGTCGCAACATCAGCTTCAGTCAAATCTTTAACTCTAGTATCAGGGTTGATACCTGTAGCCTCCAAGATACGATTTGAAAGTGCTCTACCTATACCATAGATATAGGTAAGTCCAATTTCTACCCTTTTTTCATTAGGTAAATCTACGCCTGCAATACGCGCCATATATTCCTCCAAAAAAAATATTTATAAATTCATAATCTCAAAAGCCGCGCGAGATTATGGTTGTTTTCAAATTTATCCTTGTCTTTGTTTGTGTTTAGCATTTTTAGGGCAAATAACCATAACGACACCGTTACGTTTAATAACTTTACAAGCTGAACACATTGGTTTTACAGATGGTCTAACTTTCATATTATTTCTCCTTATTAGTTTTTATCACGCCAGATAATTCTGCCTTTAGTAAGGTCATAAGGACTCATTTCAACCTTAACCTTATCACCTTCTAAAATTTTAATATTGTGAACTCTAAGTTTACCAGAAATAAAGCAAGTGATAACATGACCATTCACAATTTTAACTTTGAATCTAGTGTTAGGTAAAACTTCAATTACCACACCTTCAATTTCAATAACATCATCTTTTGACATTGAATACTCCTCTAGATATATTTTTTAAGATTTTATACAACTCAGCGTTAGTAATAATATTACGATTCAAATTTTGAATAATTATATCACAATGAGAAATTTTTTTCAAGTGCTTAGGATTTTTTAATTTAGGACAACCTATTTTTTTATATTCCCCATCGATTAATTTAGCATAGCCTTTATTATCAAAATCGACTACAATGTAGACTACACTTTTATCATGACCTTGAAGGCTAATAACTATATCGCCAATTGATAAAGATTCAAACATTTTTACTCCTCTAAAGTTGTTATTTCAACGCCTGTATCAAGAATAATAATTGTATTTTCATAATGAGCGGAAGGCAAACCATCAACAGTAGTAACCGTCCAATCATTATCTTCAAGATACACATATCTTTCACCCAAGGTAACCATAGGTTCAACGGCAAGAGTCATATTTTTTTGCAAGACCAAACCTGAGTTATATTTGCCAAAATTAGGAACATTAGGATCTTCGTGAAGATGACTACCTATACCATGACCAACCATTTCTCTGACTACTCCATAACCATTATTTTCAAGAAACGATTGAATACGGTGACTAATATGTCCTAACCTGCTACCAGCTTTTATACCTTTAATACCTTCAAAGAAAGATTGTTTAGTATCATCAATTAATTTTAAAATTCTAGCATCGACATTTCCAACAGGGAAAGTCCTAGCGGCATCTGCGTGAAAACCTTGATAACAGACGCCAGCATCTATGCTAATAATATCCCCCTCTTTCAAGGGTTCATCTGTACAAAATCCGTGAACAACTTGAGCATTAACGCTAGCGCAAATTGAATATGGGAAACCCTCATAATTAAGAAAGGACGGTGTGCCTCCTCTTTTAACTATAAAGTTATGCACAATATTATTTAAATTATTAGTTGTTTGCCCAGGGAATATATATTTTTCCACTTCTTTTAAAGCAGCGGCCAATATTTTACCGGCAAATCTCATTTTTTCTAGTTCTTCATCAGTTTTAATTGTTACCATAATTAAGTACCCCTTTGACCTGTTTAAGCGTAAAATCTACAGATACACTAGCATCAACTCGATGATAAATACCTTTTGAAATATAATAATTTCTAATAGGTTCAATTTTTGACTCATAGTCAAGAATTCTATTAGTTAATAAATCAATATTATCATCAAGTCTAGAAACAAGTTTTCCTCCACAAACAGAACAAAAATCATTTTCCACAAGTTTGCTAGTTGTTCTTTTGCATTTGTCGCAAACCAATCTATTTTTAGCTCTATCAAAAATAATATTTTTAGGACAAACCAATTCAAAAGCAAAATCAATATTTATAATATTTTCAAGTGTAATACATTGTTTAATAGTTCTAGGGATACCATCAAATAATAAATTTGTATTGTTAGGTATTAATTCAAGATGTTTTTTCAATATATCAAATACGACTAAATCATCAACAAATTTACCATTGTCCAAAGCATATTTGATTATATGAGCATAATTGCCATTAGTTTTTACTTCTTCTCTTAATAAATCACCTGTTGAAATATGCACAAATGAACATTCAATAAGTTTTTGACTTAAACTACCTTTTCCAGAATTAGGATACCCAAACAAAACAATATTCATAAAACTCCTATTTCAAAAAACCTCTATAATTTCTCATAAGCATTTGAGCTTCTAATTGTTTATCAAACTCCAAAGCAACCGATACAACGATAAGCAAAGCAGTTGCACTAAATGCACTAGTAAGACCAGTAGTACCAATTCCTTTGAATACCAAAGTAGGGACGATAGCCATAAAGCCTAAGAATATCGCACCAAACAGCGTAATTCTTTTTGAGATAGACCCAAGATATTGAGAGGTTGGTTTACCAGGTCTAATACCAGGAATAAACCCACCATTTTGTTGAATATTTCTAGAAATATCATCTGGATTAAAAGTAATCATATTATAGAAATATGCGAAAGCCAATATTAACAATCCCAAAGCGATAAAGTAGATCCAAGAATCAGTACCCAACCATCTAGTCCACCAGCCAATAAATCCACCTTGCGAATTAGGACTAAAAATGCTAAATAATAGTTGTGGGAAAGATAGAAGTGAACTTGCAAAAATGATAGGCATAACACCATTAGCATTTACTCTTATAGGTATATAAGTAGATTGTCCACCATACATTTTTCTACCTTTAATTTGTTTAGCATATTGAACAGGGATTTTTCTTTCTCCACCATCCACGAAAACAACTAAACCAAAAATCAAAATCATAGAAACGACGAATAAAATCAATTGCCAAACTACTGAAGTATCTCCGCTAAATAAATCACTAAAACTAGATAACAAAGCAGTACCAGCACTACTCAAAATACCTACAAAGATAAGTAAAGACATACCATTACCGATACCAATTTCAGTGATTTTTTCGCCCAACCAAACAGTGAACATAGCACCTGCGGTAAGAATTGTAACTAAGAAAGCAATAGTTAACCAAGAAGGTAATGCAAGAGTTTCTTCAAGGTATCCATAAGAACTAAATCCAATAATAATACCAAGACTTTGAGCGATAGCAAGCACTAGGGCTGCAATTTTAGTATAAAGATTTAATTTTTTTCTACCATCATCATCTTTAGAAAGTCTTTCCCAACTAGGAATAACAACTGCTAAAAGTTGAATGATAATAGAAGCCGAGATATAAGGAGAAACGCCGAGAGCCAAGAAAGCCCCTTGAGAAAGCGCTCCACCACTAAGTCCATTCAAAAGACTAAGGAAAGAGTTTCCATTCTCCCCTGTAGCCAGGACTAAAGCATCAGTATCAATTCCTGGAATAGGAATCCAACAACCCACTCTATAAATAAATAACAATAGAAGGGTCAAAAGTAATTTGTTGCGAACATCTTTTATTTTGAACGCATCAGCTAATGTCTTAAACATTATACCTCCTCAGTGGCACCACCCAAAGCCGAAATTTTATCTTTAGCAGACTTAGTAAACTTTTGAGCCTTAACGGTTAATTTTTTAGTAAGATTACCGTTACCCAAAATTTTCACGCCATCTTTTTCGATTTTAGCAAGAATACCGCTATTAAGTAAAGCGATTTCATCTACAACATTACCATCTTCAAAAATATTTAATTGTTCAACATTAACAACAGAGTAAATTTTCTTAAAAGCAGCATTTGAAAAACCTCTTTTAGGGATTCTTCTATAAATAGGAGTTTGACCTCCTTCAAAACCAGGACGAACACCACCACCGCTTCTAGCGTTTTGTCCCTTATGGCCTTTACCTGCAGTTTTTCCTAAACCGCTACCGATACCTCTACCAACTCTTTTTTGAAGAGTTCTAGCACCGACAGCAGGTTTTAAATCGTGATTATACATTAATTCCTCCCTACGCCTTTTCTACTTTTACTAAATGTTTAATTTTATCTAAACTACCCTTAATACAATCGTTTAGAGGAAGTATTCTAGTTTGATAAAGTTTTGTAAATCCAAGAGCTTTAACAATTTTATCTTGACGTTTGTCAAAGCCTATAGTACTTTTAACCAAAGTAACCTTTACATTTTCAACTACATTTTTTTCCATAAAAACTCCTATATTTCATCGACAGGCTTACCACGAAGAGCAGCGACTTGTTCTCTAGTTTTCATATTTTTCAAGCCATTTAAAGTAGCTTTAACAGCATTAATTTTATTAGTAGAGCCGTGGATTTTAGAAGTTATATCACTATAACCAGCAAGTTCAAAGACTGCACGAGCAGCACCACCAGCAATAATACCGCTACCCTTTTTACCTGGTAATATAACAACTGAAGAAGTTGAATACTTACCAACAGAGTCGTGAGGGACAGTACCATCAACAACAGGGACAGTTATTAAGTTTTTCTTAGCAGCCTTAGTAGCTTTATCAATAGCGACAGGGACTTCAGCAGCCTTACCTAAACCCATACCAACACGGCCTTTTTTATCACCTACGACAACCAAAGCTGAAAATCTTAAAGTTCTACCACCTTTAACGACTTTAACAACTCTTCTAATTTCCAACATTTTTTTGTCGAAGCCATCATTTTGCTCAACTCTTTGTTTTTTGAATTCTCTTTTTGCCATAAAAACTCCTTTCTAAAACTTCAAGCCAGCGCTTCTAGCACCGTCTGCAAGTTCTTTAACTCTACCAGTATAAAGATATCCACCTCTATCGAAAACGACATCAGTTATACCAGCGTTTACAGCTTTTTCACCGATAGTTTGACCAACGATAAACGCCTGTTCTTTAGGAGATTTACCATCAATCAAAGATTTAATATCAGGTTGTAAAGTATTGCAACTAACGATAGTAACACCTTTTTCATCATCGATAAGTTGAGCATAGATATTATTTAAACTTCTATAAACATTTAATCTAGGACGAGAAGAATTACCAGACAAATGATTTCTAAGTCTATAATGTCTTTTAACTCTAATGTCATTTTTATTAACTTTATTAATCATAACAAAACTCCTTACTTCTTACCGCCCTTAGCAGCCTTACCAGCCTTCAATATAACTGTTTCGCCAGTATATCTGATGCCATAACCGTGATAAGGTTCAACAGGTCTAATAGCCTTAATTTTAGCAGCAACAAGACCTACAAGTTCTTTATCAGCGCCCTCGACAACGATTTCAGTAGCAGAAGGACAAGATAAAGTAATTCCATGAACTTCTTCAAACTCAACAGGGTGAGAAAATCCGAGTCCCATAACAATTTTATTACCTTGTTTAGCTACTTTGTAACCAACACCATTAATAGTCAAAGATTTTTTAAATCCTTTGCTTACACCAATAACCATATTATTGATTAATTGTCTATAAAGACCGTGTAAAGCATTAGTTTTATTTTCATTATTATTAGGTGTTAAATGTATTTTGTTACCTTCTACATTTACTGTTATGCATTTATCAATAACTCTAGAAAGAGTGTCCTTAGGACCTTTAACAGTAATAGTATTGTTCTCACCTACCGAAACGGTAACATCGGCAGGAACAATAATTTCTAATTTACCTATTCTTGACATAACTCACCTCTACCAAACGAATGCCAGCACTTCACCGCCAACATTTAATTTTCTTGCTTCCTTATCAGTGATAACACCTTTATTTGTAGAAACAATAGCAATTCCCAAACCATTCAAAACTCTAGGAAGATCACTAGCATTAGCATAAACTCTAAGACCAGGTTTACTTATTCTCTTAAGACCTGAGATAACTTTTTCACCATTAGGGCCATATTTCAAAGTAATATTAATATTTTTGTGACCATCTATTTCAACTTCTTTATAAGAAGATATAAAACCTTCATTTAAAAGAATATTAGCAATAGAGAGTTTCATTTTAGAAGTAGGAACATCAACAGTTTCAGCCTTATTAACATTCGCATTACGAATTCTTGTAAGCATATCTGCGATTGGGTCATTTATATACATAATAAATCTCCTTTTACCAACTAGACTTCTTTACACCAGGCAATTCACCTTTGTAAGCCAAATCTCTATAGCATAGTCTGCAAATACCATATTTGCGAAGAACAGCATGAGGACGACCGCAAATAGAACATCTAGTGTATTCTCTAGTTGAAAATTTTTGCTTTTTTTGTTGTTTTTGTATTAATGCTTTTTTTGCCATAATTATCTCCTATTATTCCTACTAAAAGGCATACCCATCAAATCTAATAAAGTGAAAGCTTCTTTATCAGTATTAGCAGTTGTAACAATCATAATATCAAAGCCTCTGACGTGTTCAATTTTATCATAGATAATTTCAGGGAAAATGATTTGTTCTTTAATACCAAAGCTATAATTACCTTTACCATCAAAAGATGTAGGATTAACGCCTTGGAAGTCTCTAACTCTAGGTAGAGCAATTGACACAAGTTTATCAAAGAATTCATACATTCTTTCGCCTCTTAAAGTAACCTTAGCGCCGATTTTTTGACCCTTTCTAAGTTTAAAGTTAGCCACAGATTTTTTAGCAGTGGTAACCATAGCTTTTTGACCAGCGATACTAGATAATTCATCAACTGCCAAGTTAAAACTTTTAGAATTGTCTTTTTCTTTACCAAGTCTAATGCTCAAAACGATTTTTTCTAATTTTGGAACTTCCATAATGTTTTTATATGAAAATTCTTTAATAAGAGCAGGAACAACATTTTCCTTATAGTAAATATGTTTTCTATTTAATTCTTTCTTTTCCATATGTTAATCTCCTACTTAGACTTTTTAGTGGTCTTTTTAACCTTAGCCACTTTAGTTGTAATAATAGCGCCACAATTAGAATGTTTACAAATTCTAACGCTCTTACCAGATTCATCAACACCTCTACCAATTCTAGTTGGAAGATTGCAAGTAGGACAGATAACTTGAACGTTAGAAATGTCAATAGGGCCTTCTTTTTTAACAATACCACCTTTGTCATCTTTAGACTTAGGTTTATTGAAATGAGTTTGAATATTAACACCTTTAACGACAACTTTATTATCCATTGGAAGCACGCTTAAAACTTCACCTGTAACGCCTTTGTCTTTACCTGCGATAACAACTACTTTATCGCCAGTTTTAATATTAAGTTTAGACATTTAATCCTCCTATAAAACTTCCGGAGCAAGAGATATAATTTGAAGGAAACCTTTAGCACGAAGTTCACGCGCGATAGGTCCAAAGATTCTTGTTCCTCTAGGAAGTTTAGATTTATCAATAATTACAGCAGCATTATCATCGAATTTAATAGAAGTGCCATCTTCTCTTTGGACACCCTTTTTAGTTCTAACAATAACAGCCATAACAACTTCGCCTTTTTTCACTTTACCATCAGGGTCAGCCTTTTTAACAGAAGCAACAATAATATCACCAATATTAGAACTATATCTAAATGATCCGCCAAGACATCTGATACACATAATTTCTTTAGCACCAGTATTGTCGGCAACTTTTAATCTTGATTGTGGTTGTATCATAAAATATCTCCTATTTAGATCTTTCGATTACAGAAAGAAGTTTAAAGTGTTTATCACGGCTGATAGGTCTAGTCTCGACAATTTCAACTCTGTCGCCAACATTACACTCATTTTTTTCATCGTGTACTTTGTACTTTTTACTGAATGTAACATATTTTTTATAGATAGGGTGTCTTTTCTTACCAGTAACGCAAACGACTATAGTTTTGTCCATTTTATTACTAACAACGACACCAATAATAGTTTTGCGTGAAGGTTTCTTTTCAATATTTTCCATATTACTCCTCTATCTCCTTTTTAAGTCTTAAAGTTTTAGCAGTAAGAACTCTAGCGATGTTCTTTTTAATTTTTCTAATAGAAGAATTATCAGTCAACTGATTAACGCTTTTAGAGAAAACCAAATTAAAAAGTTCACTTCTAAGTTTTTTCTCTTCAGCATTTAATTCTTCAATAGTCATTTCATTATAATTATTCTTCATTCGACTCACCGCCTTTTTCTTCTTTTCTTATCACCTTAGTTTTACAAGGCAATTTGTGGCTAGCAAGCCTCAAAGCTTCTAAACAAACATCTTCGCTAGGACCAGAGACTTCAAAAAGAACTCTACCAGTTTTAACGACAGCGACGAAGCCTTCAGGTGAACCCTTACCACTACCCATTCTAGTTTCTGCAGGTTTCTTAGTTATAGGTTTATCAGGGAAGACTTTAATCCAAACTTTTCCGCCTCTTTTCATATACCTATTCATAGCGATACGAGCAGCTTCAATTTGATTAGAGGTCATCCAACAAGGTTCAGTAGCAAAAAGACCATAATCACCATAAGCCAAAAAATTACCTCTTGAAGCCTTACCCTTCATTCTGCCTCTAAATGTTTTTCTTCTTTTAACTCTTTTAGGCATTAACATATTAGTTTTCTCCTTTTTCAGTTAAGTTAACTTTACCAATTATGTCTCCCTTATAAATCCAAACTTTAACACCAACGACACCAAAAGTAGTGTGAGCTTCAGCCAAAGCATAATCAACATCAGCTCTAAGAGTTTGTAAAGGAAGAGAGCCTTCTTGATAATGTTCACTTCTTGCGATTTCTGCACCATCAAGTCTACCTGAAACCATAGTTTTGATACCCTTAGCTCCAGCCTTCATAGTTCTTTGCATAGCAGATTTCATAGCACGCCTGAATTGAACTCTTTTTTCAAGTTGTAAAGCGATACTTTCAGCGACTAATTTAGCGTCCATATCAACATTTTTAATTTCTTTAACATTAACGAACACTTTTTTAGCGTTAGAAAGTTTTTCAATACTTTTTCTTAGTTGTTCAACGCCTGCGCCTTTTTGACCGATAAGCATACCAGGTTTACCAGTAGCAATAGTAACAGTCAAAGTATCAGCAGTTCTTTCAATTTTAATTGAAGAGATACCGCAATTAGCATAATTTTTATTTATAAATTTTCTTAATACATCGTCTTCTTTAACAAATTTAACAACATCTTTTTTGTTGTCAGTGAACCAGAAAGAATTCCAGCCCTTATTTATACCTGTTCTAAGACCATTAGGATTAACTTTTTGACCCATACTATTACACTCCTTTTGCCATATCTAACTTAACAGTTATATGACTTCTTCTTGAAGCAATTCTAGAACCTCTGCCATGACCTTTAAACCAATATCTGTTTTCAGTAAAAGGAGCATTATCTACGAATATTTCAGCGACATAAAGGTCATGTCTATTCAAACCTTTATTGTGTTCAGCATTACTAGCAGCTGAATTAATAAGTTTCAAGACAATGCTAGCAGCATCGTTAGGAAGGTTTTCTAAAATAGCGATTGCTTCATCATAACTTTTACCGCGAACCAAGTTAACAACAGGTATAGCCTTAGTAGGACTAACTCTAACATGAGTTACCTTTGCAAATGGACGGTTATCTTTTTCAGCTAAAATTTTAGCAGTTTTTTCTCTAATTCTCTTTGCCATACTCTCTCCTATTTCCCTTCCTTATTATTACCCTTGTGTCCTTTATAAGTTCTAGTAGGAGCAAATTCACCTAGTTTATGTCCAACCATATCAGCGGTACAATAAACAGGGATATGCTTTCTACCATTATGAACAGCGATAGTGTGACCAACCATAATAGGATGAATAACACTAGCCCTAGACCAAGTTTTAACAACTTTCTTTTCATTTTTTTCGTTCATAGCTTGAATTCTGTTGAACAATTTTTCTTCAATGAACGGACTTTTCTTTAATGACCTACTCATAATTTATCTCCTATTTGCCAGAAGCTCTCTTGACAATAAGTCTGTCAGAAGCCTTTTTATTTTTTCTAGTTTTGTAACCAAGTGCAGGTTTACCCCAAGGAGTCATAGGACCAGCGTGACCAACTGGAGATTTACCTTCACCACCACCGTGAGGGTGATCAACTGGGTTCATAACACTACCACGGACAGTAGGACGAATACCCATATGTCTTTTTCTACCTGCCTTACCTAAAGACACGATTTCATGTTCTTCATTACCAACTTCACCAATAGTAGCTCTACATCTTGCCAAAACCTTTCTCATTTCACCAGAAGGCATTCTTAAAGTAACATAGTTGCCTTCTTTAGCCATAAGTTGAGCAGAAGCACCTGCAGTTCTAACAAGTTGTCCACCTTTACCAGGGTTCAATTCAATATTGTGGATTAAAGCACCAAGAGGGATTTCACTAAGAGGTAAATTATTACCAATTTTAATTTCAATGTTAGAACCAGAAATAACTCTATCTCCCGCCTTCAAACCTTTTGGAGCGATAATAAATCTTCTTTCACCATCAGCATAACACAATAAAGCGATAAAGCAAGTACGATTAGGATCGTATTGAATGTTTTCTACAACTGCTTCAACGCCATCTTTATTTCTTTTAAAATCTATAATACGGTATTTTCTTCTGTTACCGCCACCGATGTGTCTAACAGTAATTTTACCTTGAGCATTTCTACCACCAGTTTTGTTTTTAGTTGCAAGCAAAGTTTTAGGAGCTTTTGCTTTTTTATCAACATAATCAACATTTAAAGTAGTAACAAATCTTTGAGCGCTTGAGGTAGGTTTATGTTTGTTTAATGCCATATAAAATCTCCTTATGATAAACTATCGAAGAATTCAATAGTTTTAGAATCTTGTTTAAGGGTAACAACAGCCTTTTTATAATCGCTAGTTTTACCAAAAACTCGACCATTTTTAGTATTTCTAGCCTTAGTTTTTCCCTTAACGATGCAAGTGTTAACTTTGTCAACTTTAACGCCGAAAAGTTCTTCAACAGCATCTTTAATTTCGTATTTATTAGCCTTAATATTAACTTTGAAAGTATAAATCTTATTAGCAATACCAGCATAAGATTTTTCAGTCATAATAGGCTTTAGAATAATTTCTTGTGCCATCATAATTAAAATGCCTCCTCTAATTTCTTTAAAGCGTCCAAAGTTAGTACCACGAATTTATTTTCAACAATATCACAAGCGTTTAAAAGTCTAACTTCATTAACATTTAGTTTTTGAATGTTATTAGAACTTCTAAGCACATTGTCATCAACACCGTCAGTAACAATAGCAACAGATTTACCTGTAAAGCCGAACTTGTCAAGCATATCAGCCATAACTTTGGTTTTTGGAGCATCAACTTTGATACTATCTACTATAAATAATTCATCTTGTCTTAATTTCTGACTTAGAGCACTACAAAGAGCTAAATCTTTAACTTTTTTATTAACCTTTTGTGAGAAATCTCTAGGTTTTTTAGCGAAGACAATACCGCCGCCAGTCCATTGAGGACCTTTTCTAGAACCTTGTCTAGCACTACCAGTACCTTTTTGTCTCCAAGGTTTAGCTGCCTTACCTCTAACTTCACTTCTAGTCAAATTAGCCATAGTGCCTTGCCTTTGATTATTGTGGACAGCGACTACAACTTGGTGGATAACTGGTTCGTTGTATTCAACATTGAAAATATCACTAAGTTCAACATCGCCAACGACTTCTTTTTTCATATTATATAAATTAACTTTAGTCATACCTTACTCCTTTAAGCCTTAACGGTTGACTTAATGAAAACTATTGAGTTTTTAGGACCAGGAACTGAACCTTTAATCAACAATAAATTTCTTTCAGCGTCAACTCTTACGACTGTTAGATTTTGTACTGAAACATTTTCATTACCCCATTGACCAGCCATTTTCTTATTTTTGAAAACTCTTGAAGGGTATGAATTAGCACCCATTGAACCTACTTCTCTATGAACAGGTCCAACACCGTGAGTCATTTTAAGTCTGCGATTATTCCATCTTTTAATAACGCCTGTGAAACCATGACCTTTTGAAACACCTGACACATCAACTCTGTCGCCAACAGCAAAAGTATCACATTTAATTTCTTGACCTAAAGTGAAATTTTCTGCGTTATCAAGTTTAAATTCTTTAATATATTTTTTAGTCTCTACGCCAGCCTTTTTAAAAGTTCCAGCGATAGCTTTATTAGTTCTAGAAGGCTTTAATTTACCAAAAGCCATTTGAACTGCACTGTAACCATCTTTTTCTACAGTTTTGATTTGAGAAACCACACATGGACCAGCTTCAACGACTGTAACAGGAATAACTTTACCGTCATCATCAAAAATCTGAGTCATGCCTAGTTTTTTAGCAATAATAGCACTTTTCATTTACGCTGTCTCCTTTTATAAAACCACATTGATGACAACGCCAGAAGGCAAATTCATTTTAAGAAGTGTATCAACTGCTTTTGAATTTGGAGCGTATACATCAATCATTCTTTTATGAGTTCTAGTTTCGAACTCTTCTCTTGAATCTTTATATTTGTGCGGTGCACGAAGAATAGTAACCACTTCCTTTTCAGTAGGAAGAGGTATAGGGCCAGATATTTTACATCCAGCCTTAGTAGCAATATCAATAATTTTTGCCACTGTACTGTCGATTAAAGCGTGGTCGTAAGACTTTAACTTAAATCTAATTTTTTGAGTTGCCATAAAAATCCTCCTAATAATGCAAAACTCTTACCAAACTCAACAAACACACTCAATAGAACAAATTGAATTATTATAAAATTTAAACCTACTTTATTAAAGTTCAAAATTAAACAACTTTTTAAAACCACATAAAATAATATGGAAAGGATAAGAATAGGTATTATAGTAATATAATAATGAGCCGTGTGTTAAGTACTATCACCCAAAAATAAAAATTACTTTTGTTGGCGCCTAAAAAGGCTTTAGTACACACAAATTCCCACCAACAGTAGCTAGTTGTTGCAACCTTGTGTATCAACCCAATCAGTAATAGCAAAAAGATTTTATCAAACAACCAAAGATTTGTCAATAGATTTTAAAAACTTTTTAAATAAAAATCGACAAAAAACAAACTTTAAAACAAGGACAAATAAAAAGAACGATAAATATGAAATCATAAACATTTTTTGATGCCAATAATTAAGAAAATATAAAAAACTTTAATCACAAGTATTTACAAATTAATTTTTATATGATAAAATGAAAAAAATTAATGGAGGTCCTATGTCATATCAAATTAATTGGAATTTTATAAGTGCAGGTAACAATTTCCCTAATAATTTAGATGATTACATAGAACAAATGAAAGTTCAATATGCTGAAGAAATTGCTACTGTGTTTAATATTGTAATTTCAAACATAGTAATTTCTAACAAAAAGAATCTTAATCTTCAAAAAAAATTTGGTGAATATAACAAAGGTTTATTTAAACAAGAAAATTTTAAAGAAGTAAATAAATTTCTTAATAATTATATTTTAAAATATTTCAATGAAGATGAAACGAACTTCTATGTATCTACAAGAAAAAACTTTAAAGATTATCTTGACTCCTATAAAAAAGAAGTTGCCGACCTTTATAAAGAGCAAAGCAAAGAAATTAGGGATAATTATGATTTAGTAAAATATGCTCGTGGTACCTTGAACAATAATATGATATCAGCAATTACAGAATACTTACCTGAAAACTTGAAATTAACAGAACTTCAAAAACATAATATTAGATGTTTTGTGGCGAATATTGCATTTGATGACGATACTTCAGTAAATTACTTTGAAATGTATAAAGAACTAATAAGCACCTTAATAAAATTATCATCTGTTTCAAAAACTAAAGATGAATATCAACAAAATGTTGACTTGATGATAGATTCTATAAAAGCATATTGTGAAGGTGGTTATAAAAATAAGAAAGATAATAAAATAGAAAAAAACAAGTTGGTTTAAAACCAATTTGTTTTTTGATTATGGCACATTTAACACTTGTTCAACATACCCCTTCTTTTCACCTTCAATTTGTGAAAGTACAGATTGACCAAAAGGTGTCTTGGCTAGTATTTCTTTAGATTTTCCTGTCTGTTCTTGAGCTATTGTTCCATTGCTTATTATATTAGCATTTTGTTTGTTATCTGCACTCGATGAAATTTCTTCTTCAATAATTGTTTTTTCTTGATCAGGTTGTCCTTTATTTTTATTTGTCCTTTTTGGTTGGCTATCCAAATCCCTTTTTAACAGACTTTCTTGTCTGTTTGAGCTCTTTGTTTGCTTATTAACACGCTCTTGTGCAACTTGTTGATTTGGTGCTTGAGCAACAGGAATTTCAACCTTATTACTCCTAGGAGGTTGAGTTTGTTCAGATTCTGTTTTCCTTGACCTTCGGCCAAGTTGAGTTTGTTTATTTTCAGGTATTTCACTTGTTTTAGATGTTTGTTTTGTACCTTGTGTTTGTTTAGTTTTAGGTGTTTTTGTAATATCTTCTTTTTTGTTTTCCGCACCCAAATCTAACGGTTCACGAGATTTATTAATTTTAGTTTTTTCTCTGCTCAGTTTTTTCTTTTCTGCTTGTACTTTCTTTTCTGCTTGTTCTTTCTTTTGTTCCTGATTATTTTCTTCAAGTTGCTTTTGATAAGTATTAACAACAGCTTCAATTTCAGCTTGAGTTTCTTTTGCTTTTGATTTCTGCTTAGACTTTAATTTAGTTTCATTTAATTTTGATATTTCATTTTCATTTTTATTTTCGATATTTTCAAAGTATTCTCTAGTTTTGGTGTCATCTGGTTTTTGAACTTGTTCAATTAAGTCTTTTATTTTTGATGAAGATAACGAATAATCTTGCTTTGCATCTTTTTGTTTAGCATAAAATTCTTCTCTATCTTTTTCGCTCAGTTCTCCATCATTCATAAAGATAACATCATCTAGCAATTCTCTAAAAGCACGATTATAAAAAGGTTTATTTTTAGAAATTAACTCTGTTTTATCTATTAATGCACCTTCTAATTCTTTAGTTACGATATACTTAAACTCTGGATACTTTTCAATAAGTTTCAAAGTTTGATCAATATATTCTTGTTCAACATTCTCTAACAAATCGTGATTTTCTATTAAAATATTTTGCTTTAATTTATTTAAAGCCAATTTCTTTAAAATTGCATTATAATCCTTATACTTATCGATTTCAGAAATTTCTTTGATTTTACCTTCATCTAACTTTTTAGTAATGTTATATTTTTTATAAGCTTCATTAAGATTTAGAATAACATTATCTGTGGAGAATTTCATTTCATCTACTAAAAATTCATTAATGTCGCAATAACTACCAGAGCCGATAGATTCATTACCAGCGTGATTAATTTCTTCCAAAAGATACAAACCAATTCTAGTATCTTTGACACGCAAAATAAAGCAAGGGAAAGTTTCAAATTTTATAGGAGATTTTAATTGAATTTCATTACCGAATTCCCCTACTACTACTTTTTCAATGTGAATTAGTTCAGCGCAAATATCTCTATCTACAGAATATTTACCGTCCTGCAAAAAATCGCCCAAAAGATTGCCAAAAACTACCTGCTCCATTTTTTGAAATTTGTCGAATTCTATTTCAACGTCGTCATCAATTTCATCATCTAAATTTGCATATTCTTTATAATATTTACCCATATGCACTCCTATTAAGTTTATTGTAACATATAATTAAATAAAAAATCAACGAAATATAATATATAAAAATCAATAAAAAACTAGCGATTAATCTTCGCTAGATGCCAATTTTTTCTGTTGGTCTGCTATAGTCAATGCTTTAAACATTTCGTCTAAATCACCGTCCATAAAAGCTTCTATATTGTACAACGACAAATTGATTCTATGATCTGTAACTCTGCCCTGTGGAAAATTGTATGTTCTAATGCGCTCACTTCTATCCCCCGAGCCAATTTGGTCTTTACGGTTTTGTTTATATTCGCTTTCTTTTGCACCTTGATACAAATCATATAATTTAGCACGCAAAGTCGTCATTGCTTTTTCCTTATTCATCAACTGACTTCTTTCATCTTGACAAGCGACAACAATACCAGTAGGGATATGTGTAATTCTAACTGCAGAGCTAACCTTGTTAACATTTTGACCACCAGCACCACCGCTTCTGTAAATATCAATTCTCAAGTCTTTTGGGTCAATTTGAACATCAACTTCTTCCATTTCAGGCAAAACGGCAACTGTTACAGTGGAAGTATGAATTCTTCCTTGACTTTCAGTTTCAGGGACGCGTTGAACACGATGAACACCGCTTTCAAACTTAAAAGTTGCATAAGCATTTTTACCTTTAATAAGGGCAGTAATTTCTTTAATACCCCCTAATTCTGTTTCTTCAAGATTTACAATTTCGCACTTAAATTTGTGGCTATCGCAGTACATTTTATACATTCTAAACAAACTATGAGCAAAAAGTGCAGATTCTTCACCCCCTGCTCCACCTCTGATTTCTAAAACGACATTTTTAGTATCATTTTCATCTTTTGGAAGAAGCAAAACTTTAAGATTTTCTTCACTGTCTTTAATAGCCTTATTTAGTCTTACGATCTCATCGTTTAACATAGATTTCATTTCAGGGTCAGTTTCTGTCTTAAGCATTGATTCACTATCTTCTAGTTGGCTTTTTAAAGATAAATAATTATCATATTCTTCAACAATCGGTTGTAAATTGCTGTGTTCTTTAACCAACTTTTGCCAAGAAGCATTATCAGCTATAACATCAGGGTCTGCTATTTTTTTTGATAAATATTCAAATTTTTCTTTAATAGTTGACAATTTTGATAACATAAACTTTAATCTCCTTTTAAGTTTTTACATATAATTACTCTAGGCAATTTGTCTAAATCGCAATAACATTCAACCGAATTAAAAACATCATTAAAAATTTTTTTAACACATTCAGCTTGATTATAACCAATTTCCATAACCAAAACTCCAGAAGGATAAAGATAATTTTTAATGTTTTGTGCTAAAATTCGATAAAAATTCAAACCATCTTTTCCGCCGTCTAATGCTAAAATTGGGTCATAATATTTAACTTCCGGCTCAAGACTAGATATTTCATTACTTTCAATATAAGGTGGGTTAGCAACAATCACGTCGAATTTGCCTACTATTTTTTCAAACAAATTTGAACAAACAACATTGACATTTGCTGACAACTGTTTTGCATTCTTTCTAATCACTTTACAAGATTTCTTTGAAATATCTGAACAGACAACGCTAGCTTTAGTTTCGAGATTAATAGTAATCCCTATGCAACCCGAACCAGAAAAAATATCTAACACTTTAGAATTATAATGAATATAATCCAAGGCTTTATTAACAACAATTTCAGTATCAAATCTAGGCGTCAATACATTATTGTTTACGAAAAATTTTCGTCCATAAAAGTATGAATAATTAAAAATGCTAGAAATTGGAACATGTTTTAATCGCTTTTTTACACATTTTAAAATTGTTTTTAATTGCTTGCGTGAAATTGTTATCACTGAAAATAAATCAAGACGATTAATATTCAAAATTCTTGAAGCAATTTCATCAAATTCAACACCTGGTATTGAAGATTTTTCAAACAACTTTTTAAAATGTGACCTTACTTTTTTAAAATTAATCAAGTTCATTTTTTCCTCACAAAAAAATACGCCTTATATAAAAAAGTTTATAAAAAACTTTTAAGGTGTAACCTTAAGGCGTATTTTGCTATTTGTTAGAATTTTGGAATTTTTTCAAGAACTTTTCTACTCTACCACTGTTATCAACAATTTTTTGTTGACCTGTAAAGAAAGGGTGGCATTTTGAACAAATATCTAATTTTATTTCATCACCAGCAACAGTTGACTTTGTTTTAAAAGTTTCACCACAAGCGCAAGTAACAGTAACTTCGTGATAATTTGGATGTATATTCTTTTTCATATTTTACTCCTAAATTGTAATTTGCAATATGTAGATTATATTAAACTTTATACATTTTGTCAACAGGT
Organism: uncultured Christensenella sp.; assembly: GCA_949294455.1. GTDB lineage: Bacteria > Bacillota > Clostridia > Christensenellales > UBA1242 > CASFHD01. The sequence goes on along the minus strand of CASFHD010000006.1, from coordinate 12,322 downwards.
TTTAAATTTTTTTTTGACTTTATGCAAAATTTTGCGACTTTATCAATATCTCCTGCGCCGACAAAAGCGATTTTTGATTTAGCAAATTTATAAATATATCTTTTTAATTTAAAAGCGTTTTTAAAATATAATGCCTTATTATTTAATAATTTTAATGATTTAAATAATTGTTTTGCAGTTACACCATCACCTTTTTTTTCTCTTGCAGGATACTCTTTGTAAATTATAATATTATCAAGATTTTTAAAAACATTTAGAAATTCTTTAAACAACAATTTTGTTCTAGAATATGTATGTGGTTGAAAAATTATCATATTATTAGTCCCAAACCAATGTATAAATTCATTTACTTCAGTAGGGTGATGAGCATAGTCAAGCAATACAGAAAAACCATTGATATGCCCTATTACTTCCTGCCTTCGCTTTGCAGGAGAATACGATTGCATAAAATTATTTGCATCGACTTTATCAATTCCAAGAAATTCACACACAGAAACAGCAACTTCTTTATTTTTCTTATTAAAATTCCCAACTGATGAAATCCAATTACAATCTAGTCTTGATTTCAAAAATTTTGTATTATTGCTATAAAGCACAAATTTATTTTTAGATTGTTTTAAAAATTTTGAAAAAGCATTTTTAAGGCCATTAAAATTCTTATAGCAATCCAAATGTTCTGGTTCGACGTTTAAAACAATCCCTATATATGGTTTTAATTTTAAAAAACTTCTATTAAATTCGCAAGCTTCGACCACCAGATAATCATCATCAATGCAAAGCCTGTCATTTTCAATTTCTGCGCCAATATGGCAAGATACTTTTAATCCTGCATTTCTTAAGATATGATAAATCATATTTGCGGTTGTTGTTTTCCCGTGTGTGCCACTGACTGCTATAACATATTTAAACTTGCAACTAATCTTGTATAAAAGTTCAGCCCTATCTATTATAGTAATATTGTGTTCTCTTGCATATTTCAATTCTTTGTGTGTTTCACTGATAGCACCATTTATGACTACCACATCTACATTTTTTAAATGATTAATATTAGGTTTGTAATAAACTTTAATTCCAGCAAATTCCAACTGTGTTGTATTTTTAGATTCAACTTTATCATAGCCGGAAACAGAATATCCTAAACTAAACAAAAAAAGAGCAAGTTTATGCATACTTACTCCACCAATACCCATAAAATAATAATTTTTCATAATATTATATATGTTTTAAACTGTAGTACTGATAAACATTTTAAAAAAATTATAAAATATTATTAAATACTATATAAGAACAAAAATAGCAACACAAAAATAATAGGCAACAATACTATTAAAACACCAAAAAATATTTTTAATTTAGATTTAGGTAAGTTCCCTCCTACCTTCCCAGTTTGCCCGTTAATTATTGGTTTATAAATTTTATTTTTATATTTAATTTCCAAAAAATAAATTGGTACATACAACCTCTGAAATTTAGTATCAAAATACTCTGTTGTAACGAATAAGTCTTCAATTGAATCGCAATCATATCTTGATTTTATATTATCTTTTATAATATTTTGAATTTTAGATTTTGCTTCATTTTCAAATTTGTTTGTAATCTCATCTTCTTCTTTTTCGACAGGATATCCCATCAAAAAATCTTCATTAAATTTATACATTTTATCAATATTAAATGGCAAAATATCTTCTATTTCAGAATCCAGTGTTTTGTAACAATTTTCAACTATAACATCGTTGTAATCACAGTTAATATTGCCATACACTTTTCTATGCGAATAACTATAATTATTTTCTCTTTCATTATAAATTTTATATACTAACACTGCACTATATTTAGAAAATGTATTTCCTGAAAAAACTATTATAGGGATATACCGAGCTGAAATGTTTTCAAGCTGTTGAGATTTTTTAAACTCTTTAGGTAGAAATAATTTTCTTTTAACATTCTTTTTAATTAAGATAGGTATTTGCGATTTATCAAATTTAAACGGAATAATACCATCAGCGACCTGAGAATTTGTTTCAATTTTTAATGGACTTCTACAATAAGGGCAAACGCCTTCAAAATTATTATCAGTAGTATCAACACTCGCACCGCAATTGGCACAAAATGATGAAATTTTAATTTCATCAGAATCTTTATAATTATTTAATGTCTTAATTCCAACATTCGAGTCTTTATCTATATTGTAAACACTATTACAAGAAGAACATTTTATTTGTTCACTGTTAGGGTCATAGAAAAGTTTTGCTCCACATTTTATACAATTAGTATCCATAAAACCTCTTCAATATGATATCAAATATAATAAAAGAATGCAAAGTTTTAAACAAAATTATAGAATAAAATAATATCTAGAAAAATTATAAAATATAAATAACATTAAAAATTTAATCAACAATATTTTATATTAAATGAATACAAAAAATAAAAAAACAAACGAATGTAGCATATATTTTTATTAGACATAAAAATATGATTAAATTATAAATTATTGTGATAAATATTTGATTTTTAATAAATAATATATTAAAATAAAGTTAACTACATTGTTAGTTAATTTATAAAGGGGGAATACAACTTGCAGACGATCGAAATTACAGATGTAAGAATTAGACTAGTGTCTAAACCAGACAGCAAATTCAAAGCGGTCGCATCATTTACTATCAACAATGCTATTGTCGTACATGATGTTAAGATTATTGAAGGAAAGAATGGTTGCTTTATAGCGATGCCTTCAAAGCAAAGACCTGAAGGAGAACGCAAAGATGTTGTTCATCCATTAAATACTGAAACAAGAAATCTTCTAAGTTCAGTAATTTTAGCTGAGTACGAGAAAGCAAAACAACAAGCTCAATAATTAGCTAACAAAATCACCTAATGGTGATTTTTTTGTTTAAAATTATAGCTAAGATAAAAGAACTAAAATTAATATTTTGAATATATAAATTAAAATTAATTTTAATAAATAAACTGAATACTATAAATATATGATTGTAATTTATAAAGCAATTAATAAAATTCTAATATAAAATATCATTAAAAATATAAGGATACCAAAAATAAGCATCTTATAATAAATGAATTTATTTTTTAATTCATTTAAATATGTTATATTAAACCTGCTTATCAAAGAATAGCATAATACATAATTTAAATAATTACCCCCTTTAAAATTTAAAACTTATAAAAATAATATTACAAACTATTTAGAGTAAAATATTAAATATGTAAACTATAAAATATTCATCATTTTAACCTATTGTTATAAAATTATATTTATAAACTTAAACTTTTACTTCTTTTATTCTACTGTTTAAGATGAATATAAATTAATCTTTTCAATATTTATACACACAAAAAAAACTTTACATAGTTTGTAAAGTTTTTAATAGATTTAATAATTTTTATTCACTGTACAAATATCATACACTATTCATTTGTTGATAATGTAGTCCATTCAACATTTAATTCTGGATAACCACTCACAGCAAAATTCCAAATATCTTCATTGAATGAGGCATATCTAGTTCCAGATTGCATTTCAGCTGTAGTTGTAGCAGTGAATGAAGACCCAGACAATGGTTCAAAAGTCCAGAACAAAAATTTTAATTTTTCTTCAATTTCAACTTTAGCACCTAAAGAGCCTGCTATTTCCTTATCTAATACACAATTTAGAATTGTGCCAGTATTTGAATCTTCTTTAGAGACTCCAACTAATGAGAATACACCATCACCAGGTTTCATAAATTGATTAGAACATTCTAATGAATTTTCTCCACTATCATTTGTGAATGTACAAGTAGAAACACATTTTCTAATTGTACTACTTCCGTTAGAATCCAATAAGAAATTTACAACTAAACCAGCTTTTTGAGAAGTATCTTCAGTAAATTTTGTAAAAGCAATTATGTTATTCCAAACGCTTGTCAATATATTATCAACAACAGAACCTGATGTAGCAAGATTAACGTTTGAAGACAAGCAAGCATTCACATAACAATCACTTATAAGTCCATTGCTCATTTTAGCGGTTAAACCAGCTACATAAGTACCTGTTAATTTAATTTGACCATTTACTGAATATGCATTTTCATCATTAGGATTAACACCAACATAACAATACATAATCGTTCCAGAATTTCTTCCAGTCAAACCACCAATAGCAAGACCTTCTAATGAACCACAGAAATAAGATTCTGTAATTTCACCTTTGTTAACCCCACTAATACCACCAGCATAAGTGTTGTCAATATTAACCTTTCCATTGATTTTTGCAATAATATCAGTACCTACGCCACAACCAATAACTTTACTATTATTTTCACCAGCGATACCGCCTACAAAATAAACATTACTATCAATATCAAAGATATTTGAATAATCTCCAAGACTAACTAAACAATCTTGAATTTTGCCATAATTTCGACCGACAATACCTCCAAGATACACAGTTGAACCATAACTTACTGTAATACTACCAGAGAAATTAGAATCAGAGATATTTGCAGGACTACTTGCGAAACCGACAAGACCACCAACATATAACTTTGCAGATTTATTATCTACTCTTGTATAACTTAATAAGGACTTATCAAGAGTGCTTGAAACATTACTATTAGTAATTTTACCACCACCGAAAGAACCAACAATACCACCAACATAATTGCTAGAATTGTATTGATTAATACTAGTTTTAACATTAGACAAGTTGGCATTATCAATAACTAAGTTAGAACCCTTACTCAAACCTATAAGTCCACCGATATATTGACCATTTTCTATTACACAATCAGAAACTGAAATATTTTCCAAACTTACTTTATTAGATTGTGCATCTACGATACCAGCCAATATACCCACATAAGTATTATATGAATCACCAGCGATTGTAACATTATCAAAACACAAATTTTTAACAGTAGAGTTAGTTATTGTTTTAAAGAATCCAGCATAACCATTATTATCTACAATAGAAAAGTTACTTATTTTAACGACTTTATTATCTGGAGTTGAAATAATAGCATTATCAAGATTAACAGGATTCCAAACAGCACCTTTTAAATCAATGTCATTATATATTGCAATTTTCTTAGTAGAAGTAGAGCTACTAGACAAAGCATTAATTAATTCAGATTCATTAGTAACACTAATAAATGAAGAATCGCTATTTATGTTTGCGGTATCCCCTTCTGTTACAGGTATATAATTGTTTTCATAAATAATTTGAGGTAGAGATGACGAGATATTCCAAAGTTCAGTTTCCCAAGTAATATCTTTACCAGTAGAATCTTGATAATATTTTAGATTAGCTAAAGTTTTAAATTGACTAGTTGACAATTCTCCGATAAAAGCAGTTACACTATTTAATTTGTTAATAACTGCACTATTATCAATTTTTATTAAATCAAAGTTAGATTCTAAAGCATAGACACCCATAATATCAAAAGTTTTAATGCTATTATAATTTTCTATTTGATAGAATAACGCACCAGCATTATTAGCATTCCCGATAAATCTAGAAGAAGAATAAGATTCTCTAACACCAGAACTTGTTGAAGTATCACCTTTTATAGTAACAGTAGCAACTAAACCACCCATAAAAGGATTAGCATAAGGGTCAGCATTCAAAATATTCACATTAGACTTGCAAACAGCAATACTTGCATTACTATAAAGTCCCGCAATTCCACCTACATAATCGTTACCCATAATTTCAGCTGCACTTAAGCTACTTGAATATGTAATTTCACTTTGTTTTATCGTAGCGATATTAGAACCTGTAGTAACCAAAGAACCAACAAAACCACCTGTATAAGAATGACCAGAATTTATAGCATTGTTAACAACCTTACTATCAACAATTTTCACTTTAGAAATAACACCATTGCTAGTACCAGCTAAAACACCCATATTTTCAGCCTTGCCTTTAATACTAGCATTAGAAATTACAAGATTAGAGATTTCACCATCAGATGACAATATAGTAAATAAACCAACGTTTTGTTCTACCGCATCGCCAGAGTTTACTTTTAAATTGTAAATAGTGTAGAAATTATCTCCACCTGAAAGCGAACCAGTAAATTCACCAAGACTTTCAATTTCTCCTGTCATATAAATATCGCTTACAAGAAGATAGTTATCATTTAAGCCAAATCTAGAACCATTTTTACCTATTTTTTTTAAATCTTTTTCATTCCTAATCAAATATGGAGCATCTTCACTACCAACACCGACGCACACGCTTATTGTAAAAGATGGGTATTTTTTGTGAGTGGTAGTAATAACAATATCAACATCACCACCTTCACTAGTTTCAGGTATAATGTAACATTGATTAACTTCATCAAAAACGATTTTAGAAGTAACCGAATCGCCACCAGCATTAAAATCTATTTCAGTTGTAGCATTTGGTTTTTTATGAACAAAGCCCAAATCATCTAAAGACAAGGTTTCGCCTTTGTTGACATATATTTTGCCAGAGCCGAGATTAAAAGAAACAACTTCTTCATCTCTAACAAAATAATACACCATTAGCGATATACTAATAGTTACGATAGCGACTATTAAAAACATTAAAAATCTTTTCATTTTCATAACAAATACTCCCCATTGATAGTAAATTTATTAAATGTCAGCCTATAAAATAATGATTAAATAAATTAATATACACTTATTATACATCAAAAAGCAATTTTGTCAATACACTTTTAAAAAATTTGTTATAATAAGGAATATAAATAAAGTAAAATAGTATTTATTATGTTGGCATATATGTTAGCATAATTAAAATTAACAAAATGTACTATCATAATATGAAATACTATTAATTGCAAAATAACCTATAGAATTTGTAAACACTAACAAAAAATCATAAACAATAAAATAAAAGCAAAAGCACAATTTATTTAAAAATAAGGTCTAAAACCACAAAAAAACACCACAAATCAAAAAGCACTCAATGCAATATTATGTTACAAAAATATATTGACTAAAATAAAAAAAACACAATAAAATAGTATTTAAAAGATAAAAATACACCAAAACATTGAAAAATTTACAACTATTTTAAATAAATTTGAATAAAATACAAATTTTGTGATTTCATTTATAATAAATTTGCAAAAAAAATATTTCTGTGATAGATTAATTAAATGATTATAAAAGGTACAATACTTGAAATTGTATATAAAAATGAAGAAAACAACTACACCGTAATAGGATTAGAAGTTGGAAAAGATAAACTAACTGCAACAGGATATTTCCCTGATATTTTTTCTGGTATGACAGTAGAATTAGACGGAAATTTTAAAGACACAAAATATGGCAAGCAGTTTCAAGCGGAAACATTTAAAATATCAAATCCTACAACTTTAAGTCAGATTGAAAGGTATTTATCCAGCGGAATAATAAAAGGTATAGGTCCAGTAACAGCAAAAAAAATTACATCAACGTTTGGTGCGGACACGTTATCAATAATTGAATACAATCCACAAAAATTAGCACTAATACGAGGAATTAGTAAGCAAAAAGCGATTGAAATAGCGACTTCTTTTCAAGATGTAAAAAAGATGCAGGATAGCCTGTTATTTTTATCAAGTTATGGGATATCGGTAAATTTATCAACAAAAATTTATAATATGTACAAAGAAGAAACTATAGAAACAGTAAAAAACAATCCTTATAAACTAATTGAAGATATTGAAGGAATAGGTTTTATAACAGCTGACAATATTGCAAAAAAATTAGGAATGAACGAGTTAGATATTAATAGGATTAAAGCGGGAATATTGCATATTTTGAAAACATCTAGCGAGCGAGAAGGCAACACATATTTAAAACTAGAGGAATTAAAAACAAGAACTAGCGATTTATTAAATTTAACAAATAATGAACAAAAATTTATTGATGATGCACTTGATATAATTCAAATAGAAAATTTAGTTAAAATATTCAATTATGCAGGTTTTGATATAGTAATTAGCACAAAATTTTACTATTACGAAAATTATATAGCAAAAAAATTATATAAACTATCGCACAACATATTTGAAAGTACAATTGACATAAATAAAAACATAAATTTTTACGAAAAATTAGCAAACATAAAATTAAATGATGAACAAATTCAAGCAGTAATAACATCACTAACAAATGGCGTTACTGTAATAACGGGTGGTCCAGGGACAGGTAAAACCACGATTTTAAGATGTATTTTAGCCTTATTTGATGAAATGGGAATAAACACAATGCTTTTAGCACCTACAGGAAGAGCATCAAAAAGAATGCAAGAGTCAACCAAAAAAGAAGCAAAAACCATACATAGAGCATTAGAAGTTGTAAGCAATGGAAATGGTCTTGCAATGTTTCACAGAAACGAAATGAATCCAATTAACGCCGATGTTATAATAGTTGATGAAATGTCAATGGTTGATATATCCATATTCTATCATCTATTAAAAGCGACAAAGAGTACAACAAAATTAATACTAGTAGGTGATAAAGACCAATTGCCATCAGTTAGTGCAGGAAATGTTTTAAAAGATACAATCGACAGTGAATGCATAAAAGTTTGTTCGCTAAAACAGATTTATAGACAAGATGAAAACAGTTTAATTGTAACAAACGCACACTTAATAAACACAGGTAAGATGCCAATAATAAACAATCAAAGTAATGACTTTTTTTATGAAAGCGGTGATAATTTAATAGAAAATGCCGAAAAAATAGTTGATTTAGTATCGCACAGGATTCCAAATTTTTTAAATATCGAGCCTGACAAAATACAAGTATTAACACCTATGAAAAATGGACCATGTGGTTCAAACAATCTAAACTCCAGACTGCAACAGATATTAAATCCACATTATAGTGGCATTGAATTGCAAGATGATTTTGTGCGATTTAGAGTTGGCGATAAAGTAATGCAAATTGTAAACAATTACGATTTAGAATACACCAGATATGAAAACAACATTTCTATAAAAGGTCAGGGTGTTTATAACGGTGATATAGGCAAAATAACTCACATAACACCTCAAACTTATGAAACGACTGTTGAATATGATGACGGAAAAATTTGTGTTTATCCAAGAAGTGAATTATCCCAAATAACACTAGCGTATTCAATAACAATACATAAAAGTCAAGGTAGTGAATTCGATGTGGTTGTAATACCTCTAATACCGGGTGCACCTATGATTATAACAAGGAATTTATTATATACAGCAATAACCCGTGCAAAGAAAATGGTAGTTTTAGTAGGAAGCAAGAAAAATCTATCAAGAATGATATATAACAATTACACAGCAGAACGATATACTCTTTTAAAATATTTTATAAAAGACGAATTTTCAAAGACTCTGACAAATATATAATTTTAATGTTTATAAAATTGAAAAATATTAAAATATTATTATAAATTTTAATTTTAAAACTAAAAATTTTATAAAACAGCAAAAAAAATAATAAAAATATTTAATTTTATTTAAAAAATGCTGAAAATTTCAGTATTTTTTTGTTTTTTTATAAATTTATTCTTTTTTGTTATATTTAATCAAATAAAATAATGTTAATGAAAGAAATATTAAGTTATGAATAATAATAAATAAAATATATAAATAAATACATAATTAATTGAAATAATTAGTTAAAACAATTTATTTTTTTGAAAATTTTTGTATAATTAGATTATGTTCAATTTTAAATTATTTATTAAAAACATTAAAGAAAAATTTTTATCTTCTTTGTACCCTGAAAATATCAAATGTATATTTTGTAACGATGAATTATTTGAAGATAACGAATTTATAACGTGCGATAGTTGTCACAATACGCTTCCATTTGTGAATGGCAGAACTTGTAAACTCTGCGGAAAGCCAATAAATGATGAGACATCTATATGTTCAAATTGTATAAAAAGAGATTTGTATTTTGACAAAGCTTTTGCCTGCTTTGAATACACAGGAAAAGTTATCGGTTTAGTACACAACTTAAAATATAATTCATCGCCATATTTATCAAAAGCTATGGCAAATTATATGTTTTACAAACTTCAATCTATAAATATAAATATTGATTTCATATCTTATATTCCATCACACAAAGATACACTCTTAAGACGCGGTTACAACCAAGCAAAATTATTGGCAAATGAACTATCTAAAAAGACATTAATACCTTTAATTGATGTGGCTGTAAAAACCAAAAAGACAAAATCTCAGGCAAAATTAAAACGAAATAAAAGATTAACAAATCTTTTAGGTGCTTTTGAAAAAGTTGAAAACTTAAATGTAGTTGGTAAAAACATTTTAATAATAGATGATGTATTAACAACTGCAAGTACAGTAAATGAAATATCAAAAATTTTAAAGCGAGAAAAAGCAAACAAAATATATGTTTTAACTTTTGCAACAACCCCATTAAAACCTTTTAAGAAAAAATACTTAAAAGAAAAGAAATTAAAAAAACAAAAAAATCATATATAAAAATAAAAAACGCAATAAACAAATTTAATCAAAAAATAAATTTATAATAGTTGTTATTTCTCTTAAAAATATTGCCAAAAAAAACAAAATATTATATAATTGCAAAATGAGAATTTGTAATTTATGTAGTGGAAGTAAAGGAAATTGTACCTACATAGAAGGTGAAAATACAAAAATATTATTAGATGCAGGCAACAATTTAAAATATATAAAAGAATCATTGAATGAGATAAATATAGAATTGTCTCAAATTGACGCAATTTTATTAACACACGAACACAACGACCACATAAAAGGTTTAAAAAGCATTGTTGAAAATTATAATATTGATGTATATTGCCATTTTACTTTAAAAGATGTAGTAGAAAAAACAATTTCAAAACCTGTAAAGACATTTAATAAAGATTTTGAAATAAATGATATGCACATATATCCTTTTGACCTTCCTCACGACAGTATTCATTGCAATGGTTATAGAATAAAAGACGGCAATGCACACGCATCATTTTTAACTGATTTAGGATATATGCCAGAAGATGTACTGAATTTAATTTCTGGTAGTGCATTTGTGTACTTAGAAAGCAATTATGACCAAAGTATGTTGTTTAGTTGTAAGTATCCAATTTGGTTAAAAAGACGAATTGAAGGAAGACAAGGACATTTATCAAATATTGATTGTGCAAGAACAATAGAAAAATTGTCAAAAACAGGAACACGAGCAATTTTACTAGCTCATTTATCTGAAAATTCAAACACTCCACTCCTTGCATTCAACACGACACTAGATTATTTAAAATCAAAAGATATAGAAATAGGCACAGATATAAGGGTAGACATATCAAATCAATATCGCCGTTCTTCCATTTATAGAATAAGATAGATTAAAAATCCAAATTCATATTAGGAAATATTTTTGCCAGCTTTTCATCAGGGTAAACCAAATCATAGAATTTGCCTATAACTGTCAAAGGCTTATATCCTAGACTTCTAAAAGTTTGTCTAATCATAACAGTATATGTAAAAAATGTTAAAACAAGCATAGATAAAATTACAATTTTAGTAAATATACCACTTCCCTTTCTATAAATCTTTGTTGCCCAGCGATGAGAAAAAGGATAAATGACTAACATCAGTAAAAGACTTAAAATTCCCCAAGCGATGCAATAAATTACAGTAGTTCTGCCATCTATATTAGTAGGATAAGAAGAATAATCCCACGACTGAGTCCCTAAAACTTCTTCTTGAAATAAACTTATAAGATATTCAAAGCCTCCGCCTAAAATCGCACCATAAGTAAATATGTTATACCATTTTTTAATATTTCTAAGAGAAAAAGCTAATAGCATCGCACCATAGCCGTATAAAGGTTTAAATGGACCATAAATAACACCGTGTCTAGTTTCTAAAACTCCAGTGCAGATAAGATGATAAAAACTTTCCCAAAAACTACCTAAAAGACTTCCTATTAACATAATAATTAAATATTTGTAAATGTAAAACCTAACATCATTAGTTTTATTTTTATTAATGGATTTCATTAGATTTTCTTCTAACTCGTCAATTTTATTTTTATATAAATATGCTTGTTCAATAGTTAAGACATTATCATTTACACAAATTTTATGTTGTCTTTTTTTTTCAATTATTTTGCTTATATAACTCATATTGTTTATAAGTATATGAAAACTTAAATATGTCGTCAAATTAATAATATGAAAACAAACTTATAATAAATTATTTGACAAAATGTGTAATATTTCTTTTAAGTATATGATAAAGTTTATTTCTATATCGAAATATTATGAAAATAACTATAAAAATTTTAAATTATATAA